>CAZHXL010000410.1:0-3715 GCA_964536575.1 uncultured Clostridia bacterium
AAGGGTTCGTAATGGTAAACCAGTAGGAGAATTTCATACATTATTAAAACCTGTTAGACCTATTGCCCCTGATGCCGCTAAAGTACATGGCATTACTGATATTGATCTAGTAAATGCACCAGCTTTTCGAGATATTATAGAAACATTCTTAAACTTTATTAGGCAAGACACTCTTATTGCTCACAATGGCTATAACTTTGATTTCCCCTGTATTAAGCGTAAATTGCGCGAAACTGGTCATCGCCTAGAAAATCGCACTTTTGACACCTTGCCAATGGCTTCACGTCTATTCCCTGATCGCGGTGCAAGTCTGGATGCTTTGGCTAGTATGTTTTCTATTGATACAGGAAAAAGACACCGTGCCTATGATGACACATTATCTTTAGTAGAAGTTTTTGAAAAGTTAAAAAAAGAACATGCTTCAAGACTTCGTCGCACCGCTTGCGAGCAATGCTTAGATATTGTTGCAGCAGGAACAATTACTGAACACAATAGTTTGGTTGATCCTCAAGCAATTTTAATTAAAGAAGGTTTAATTCGTTTGGCTGCACCTAGTGCAACTTTAATTGAAAGGCTAATTGAACAAGGTAATGATGTAACTTTACTTAGGCGGCATATTGAAGAAGCAAAAATTGAGCATTTACGTGAAGGTGATGGCAATGCTGACCGATTTGGAGCATTTTTACATTTTGATGAAATTGTCTCGCGGTTTGATTCACCAAACCCTAGTATAGGGTCTTTAGAAAAGTCTATTGTAACGTTTCTAGATTTTGCGGCTCTCTATCAACAACAAGACGGAATAATACGTCGTAATGCAGTACATATGATGACAATTTATGCTTCAAAAGGTTTGGAATTTACTAGGGTTTATATTGTTGGACTTGAACAAAATATGATTCCTAGTTTTTATGCAGTAGGTAGCAAAAACCCTGAACAGCTTGCCGAACAAAGACGACTACTTTATGTAGCAATTACTAGAGCTAAAGAACAGCTAGTCTTTACTACTGCAACGCTGCGAAATGGTTATGTCCAATTAGTATCTGAGTTTCTTACTGAAATACTGGTGCGAAACATCAAGTAGGGGCAGACCTGTGTGTCTGCCCTCTTCATTCTTATATGTGTCTGCCCTTTTATAATAAGAGGTCGCCCCTACAGTAATTGGTTAGACTACAGTTACTGTATCAACAATACCAACAATTGCTGCATCTACTGGGCAATCTTTTAAGCCATAAGCAAGACGAGCAGAACTTCCTTGTACAATTAAAACTGTTTCACGAAAACCTGCCCCAACAGTGTCAAGTGCCACTAAATAACCTGCTTCGTCACGTCCTTCTACATCAACAAGCCGGACAACCAAAAGCTTTTTACCTTCTAAACGAGGGTCTTTTTTAGTAGCGACCACTGTTCCCCAAATTCTTGCTAGTATCATGATTCACAGTAATCTAACCTAGCACATTAACATACTAGGATGATTCTCCTGATTGTGTAGACTTAGTTACTTTTTACCACGAGCTTCATGTGTTATAGGCAAGCCTTCATTAACACTTTGGTGTGGGCGTGGGATTACATGAACGCTAATTAATTCACCAACTCGGCGTGCGGCGGCAGCACCAGCATCAGTGGCGGCTTTTACAGCAGCAACATCACCACGTACAATAGCTGTTACTAAACCTGCACCGATTTTTTCATAACCTATTAAGGTAACATTAGCAGCCTTTACCATGGCATCAGCCGCTTCCATCATTGCTACTAACCCTTTAGTTTCAATCATTCCAAGTGCTTCCATCATAACTAGAACTCCTTATAATTTTAAAATATTTAGTCAGCTATAATACTTACCATAGCTTCAATAGCACTTTCCCCTAGTTCTACTACATTATCTACTATTGTTTCTACTACACCTTCAGTTGCTACTTCTACTACCTCTACTCCAAGCTCTACTACATCTCCTATTGTATTTTCTAATGCTTGTTTATTATTTTCGTTAGACATAAATTCGCCTGTCAAAAATTATAAAATTAACTTAAACCTTCTTGTGCTAGTTGAGAAGCGCGTTTTACTAATTCTATTAACTCGCTACGAGTAAGAGTAATTAGCTCCTCAAACTCATCTGTGTGCTTTTCTTGAGTAGGAGGTTTTCTCTCATCTGATAAAAAACTACAAGCTTGGCAACGTTTATCACTAGACATATAACCTGCACGTTCGCGTAGGTCAATTAATTTGTCTACTTCCTCTTTACCTAGTTCACGTTCACGGCCAAGAAGTTTAGCAACTAGACTAATGCGAGCAAAATGCTCTAGTGTTTCCATCCGTCCATAAGCAGATTCTAGGGTTGAGCCATAAGCTACAGCACCATGATTAGCCATTAATAAAGCATCATGCCTTGCTATAAATGGCTTCATAGCATCTGTAATCTCATTAGTTGATGGTGTGCCATAACCAGCAAGCGGAACACAGCCTAGTGTAAGTATTACTTCTGAAATCAAAGCCTTATCCAAAGCAAAACCTGCGGCAGCATAACCAGTACCACAAGGAGGATGAGCATGCACTACAGCATTAACATCTGGGCGCATTTGATAGATCAACATATGCATAGGAAGCTCTGTAGAAGCGTTATATGTCCCATCTAACTTTGTTGTGCCATCGGGAGACATTTTTACTATCATTTCTAAGCTCAGAAAACCTTTACAGACTGAACGCGGGGTAGTCAAAATCCCATCCTTAACCCTTATGCTAATATTGCCATCACCAGCAACAATTAGCCCTCGTTCATAAAGACGTCGCCCTACTTCTACTATTTCTTGTTTATATTCTTGCTCGGATTTCATAAAAAATTTTGTCTATTAATTACTAGAAGCGGTTATTATAGCGTGCTAAAGCTTGATTACAAAACCATTACGGTAGCCAAAAAACCTACTTACTCTCTATTTCTATTTCGCTTGCTACTAGTGAGTGAGACAAGCTATCAAAAGAAACTGTTAGGTCAACTGTTTTAAGCTTAACTCCTTCAGGAACATAAAACTGCATTGGTGCAAAGTTCAGTACTGCTTTAATTCCTATTGCAACTACTTGATCTAACACGCTTTGTGCAACTGAAGCAGGAACACCTAGAACAATAATATCAATACTAGATTTCTTTATTTCCTCGGCTAACTCTTTTACATCCAATATAGGAATCCCACGTTTAGTAGCTTTATTGATTTTTTCTAGATCACTATCAAATAAAGCAACAACACTATAATTAGTACCAAAAAAACCTTCATATTCAGCTATTGCCATCCCTAAATTACCAGCACCAATAATGCCGATTTTATGGAGCCTATCTATGCCTAAAATATGTTTTAAGCAATCGCGAAGTTTTCCTACTGAATAACCTACTCCACGAACACCAAACTCACCAAATTGAGCTAAATCCTTACGAATTTGTGCGGAATTTAGGTTAAATTGTACTGCTAGTTCTTGAGATGAGACCTGTTTAACTCCATTGTTTGTTAGAAAATCTAAACAACGCAAATAAACAGAAAGACGATCTATTGTTAGTTCAGAAATTTTTTCTACTTTCATCATAAGATTACCGTTTTAGCCAACCTAAAAGGCTGTGCCAAGTTGTTTGTCGGTTTATATCAGCAATTGATTCTGTTAAAGGAATCTGTTTTGGACAAACCCGAACACAGTTTTGTGCGTTACCACAATCTTGTACCCCACCTTTGCTCAT
>CAZHXL010000411.1:0-3709 GCA_964536575.1 uncultured Clostridia bacterium
ATGTCACCAAATTTATGGGGCGTGGTGTGCGAAGCTATGATGCAAAAAATGTTAGCCCTGATATGTCTTTTCTAGAAATGCTTGACGTAATGAATGAAGAATTAATTTCTAAAGGCCAAGACCCTATTGCTTTTGATCATGACTGTCGGGAAGGCATTTGTGGTTCTTGTGGTTTAATGATCAATGGTCAAGCACATGGACCTAAAAAAGCTACCACTACTTGTCAACTACATATGCGCTCATTTAAGGATGGGGATTCTGTCTACATTGAGCCTTGGAGAGCAAAAGCTTTTCCTGTAATTAAAGACCTAGTAGTAGATCGTAGTGCTTTTGATCGTATTATTCAAGCTGGAGGTTATGTTTCTGTTTCTACAGGAAATGCTCCAGACGCAAACTCAGTACCAATACCAAAAAATAATGCTGAGCGTGCTATGGATGCAGCATCATGTATTGGGTGTGGGGCATGTGTAGCTTCTTGTCCTAATGGCTCAGCAATGCTATTTACTTCGGCTAAAGTTGGTCATCTAGGATTATTACCTCAAGGGCAACCAGAGCGTAAAGAACGAGTATTAAATATGGTTGCTACTATGGACACAGAAAAATTTGGTAGTTGTACTAATCATCGTGAATGTGAGGCTGCTTGTCCTAAAGAAATCAGTATAGATTTTATTGCTCGAATGAACAGAGATTATTTCTGGGCGAGTTTAACTTATCAAAAATCTACTACTAGTGGTGGAGAGTAGTTTCTAAGAAAATTTTATATTTAGCCCCAGCTTTTGCTGGGGTTTCTTATTTTTTGATTAATATGTAGTAGGGGCGAACCTATGTGTGTTTGCCCTCTTCATTATTAACAATTTTTGGAGGTAGTAATGTCAGAAAGTAAGCAAATGGCTGGTGCTCGGTCTAGTGAGTTATTTGCACAAGCCCAACAACATATTCCTGGTGGAGTTAATAGCCCTGTTCGCGCTTTTCGTGCTGTAGGGGGCGGGCCGCTTTTTATTTCTAGTGCTAAAGGAGCAGAAGTTACTGATGCCGATGGTCGAACTTATATTGATTATGTTGCTTCTTGGGGGCCAATGATCTTGGGACATGCTTACCCTGAAATAATTGCTGCAGTTCAGCAAGCTGCCGCACGAGGCACTTCTTATGGCGCACCAACGGAACTAGAAGTCGAATTTGCTCAAGAGATCAAGTCTGCATTGCCTTCAATAGAAAAAGTTCGTTTGGTAAGCTCTGGTACTGAAGCGGTTATGAGTGCAATTCGCTTAGCTCGCGGATTTACAGGACGAGACAAAATAGTTAAATTTGTTGGCTGCTATCATGGTCATAGCGATGCGTTACTAGCCAAAGCTGGTTCAGGTATCGCTACTTTTGGACTTCCTGATTGTCCAGGTGTGCCAGCAGAAACCGTTAAACATACTCTTACCTTGCCTTTTAACGATATTACAGCACTAGAAGTATTGTTTAAGGAAATTGGCTCAGAGATTGCCGCAGTTGTTCTAGAGCCAATTCCAGGTAACATGGGTTGTGTGCTACCAAAATCAGGCTTTTTACAAAAATTACGTGAAGTTACTAGCGAATCAAGATCGCTACTAATTTTTGATGAAGTAATCACAGGGTTTCGTCTTGGTAGAGGAGGCGCGCAAGCACTCTATAATATTAAGCCAGATCTTACTTGTTTAGGTAAAATTATTGGCGGTGGTTTACCTGTTGGTGCATTTGGTGGGCGTGCAGATATAATGGATTGTTTAGCCCCTGTTGGTCCTGTTTATCAAGCTGGTACATTGTCAGGTAACCCTTTAGCTGTAACTGCTGGGCTTACTGCGCTCAGGATTTTACAAGATGAATCAATTTATAGAAAATTAGAATCACAAACGACTAAACTTGTTTCTGCAACAAATGATGCAGCAAAAGAAGCAGGAATTGCAGTAAGTATTAGCTCTATAGGATCAATGTTTACTTGTTTTTTTACTGACCAAAAAGTAGTAGATTGGGATTCAGCTAAAACTTCTGATACAGTACAGTTTGCTAAATTTTTTAGAGTAATGCTAGAAGAAGGTGTTTATATGGCACCATCACAATTTGAAGTAGGGTTTGTTAGTGCTGCTCATACAGATGAGCTACTAGAACGAACCGCTAAAGCAGCAAAAAAAGCTTTCAAAACACTAGGATGAAAATACCTTTACTTAATATTAGGAAAAAACTACTTAGGGTAATTACTATTTTAGTAATTCTTGGGATAGTTTTTTCTCCTAGTAGTGCTTTGGCATGGTCTGGTAAAGGGCATGTGATAATTACTAGAATGGCTGTCAAACTGCTTGTTGATGACTCTAGCACACCGACTGAGTTAAAAGCTATTTTGATAGAAGGCTTGGGAAATAAAAATAAACTTAATGAATTTGAATCTTATATAAATAACACAAACAATTTACGAATGTTTGATGCTGGTCTAGATAGTTTTTCTGTTAGACCAGATGATTTAACCGCTTCAAAATCTCCTATACCAGCTTTTGGTATTAGCGAGCCTTTAACACATTATCTAGATACGGAATTTTTTAATCTAGATCCAGCTAGACAAAATTTTTTACCAGATGGCTCAAATAAAATAAACCCAACAGATTTACCCCGTAATCCAAAAGATAAGCGTTATCTAGAAGGAGGGTTTATTACTTTTCGCACAGAGCAATCTTATAAAAGCCTAGTTGACAGCCTAAGAGAGAATTATTCTAATGATCAGGTTTTTTTATGGATGGGCTATTTATCTCATTACATAGCAGATTCTTACCAGCCTTTTCACTCAACAATAGATTACCAAGGTCATCAATGTCCTTGTAATCAAAAGCGAGAAAAAAAACATAACCTACATGGTGACTTAGAAGGACTGCTATTTGAAGACAGAAGCGAAACAGGGAAAAAGAACCGAAAAAAGTTTTTGCAGCATTTTAATCAAACTATTTCTAGGTTAAGCGAAAATAAAAAACAGGAAATAATAGACCCTTATTTAGTGGTTATAGATGCTTTGCTTTCTGGCTACGATTATTTGCCAATGCTTTGCCGTGCTGGTGGAGTCGCTTTAAGAAAAGAGAAACTTGATGCAAATCTTTGGTTTAACTATCAAGAAAAAATAGCAGATAAAGAAATTAGTGTATTACAAATAAAGGCTGAACGTATGGCACAGTCTGCTGTAAGATTACGTAGTCTAATTCTTCAGGCATGGAACGATGCACAAGCTAAAAAAGTTCACTAAATTCTAGAAATTTTTCAAACTTTCTTGTTTTGCCTTAGCTCTAAATAACAAAATTATAAGACAAAGATTATAAGACAAAGCTGGATCGCTCGAAAGTGGGAGCAATTTCCTATGATACCAAAAGGCGTTGAGCCAGAAGGTGTTGAACAAGATAATGAGATTATAGAGCGAACACTTAATGGCGAGCCAGAGGCTTTTAATATCTTGGTACGACGGTGGGAACGTCAAATATACGCGCTTGCATTTCGGATGTTGGGACGTGAAGAAGAAGCTTATGATATTTCTCAAGAAACTTTCATGTCTGCTTATCGCAATTTGAGTAAGTTTCGTGGTGAAGCAAAATTCTCTTCTTGGCTTTACCGTATCGCGCTTAACTGTTGTCATACAAGGTTGCGTACTCGTGGTATTAATGATCTTTCTCTAGAACAACAACTAGAAGATAGAGGTTTTGAACCAGCCACT
>CAZHXL010000412.1:0-3693 GCA_964536575.1 uncultured Clostridia bacterium
CTAGGAACTGGGAACTAGGAACTGGGAACTAGGAACTGGGAACTAGGAACTGGGAGCTAGGAACTGGGAACTAGGAACTGGGAACTAAGAACTGGGAACATAATTTTAATGGAAATAACCATCAGATTAGCAACAGAAAATGATTTAGCTTGGGTAAACTCTTCCTATCAAGAGGTAAATTTTCTTGCTTCAGCTTTTCATAATGAAATAATCGTTATTGCAGAAGTAAACAGTGAAAAAGCTGGTTTAGGTAGGCTAGTTAAAATTAATGACAATGTTTGGGAATTAGGCGGAATGCTCGTATTAACAGGCTATAGAAACCTAGGGTTATCAAAGAAAATCATAAGTTTTTTATTAGATCAACTGTTGCAGGTTCAAGTTACAGTCTATTGCATTCCTTTTGAAGGCTTGTTTGCTTTGTACAATTCAATGGGGTTTGAACCAGTTAGCGACATAGACACTATACCTAACAAGGTGTTAGACAAATTTGAGTGGTGTAAAAAAACTTATTCTGAAAATGTGTTGCTACTAAAAAAATAACCTAAACTTTATAGCCCAGTATCCTAAGACTGAGCTATAGGTCTTAGGTAAAATTCTTAGGCAGCTTTTGCTTTCATTGAATTAACTCTAATGGTCAAGCGTGATTTATAGCGTGAGCCTGTGTTATCGTGAATAATGCCTTTTTTGACGGCTTTATCAATAACAGAGATTATACTAGGTAATATTTTGGAAGCATCTTCTTTTTTACCACCACTAATAGCAACACGTAACTTCTTTAGTTCAGTACGCATTTGGCTACGGTTACTACGATTGATTGCGGCACGACGTTTATTTTGGCGATCACGCTTTTCGGCAGACTTATGATTTGGCATTAGAAAACAGAACTCCTTTTTAACTTTCTTAACAAAATGAAATTGTTGAAAATAGCTTTTGTCTCTGTGTTTAGCAGGTAATTGGCTGCTTAGATTTAATAAGGGGAAATGTTATTATATTGAGACAAGCGAGAAATATAACGAGATATACCCAGTGTTGTCAAGGTTTTAACCCAGGAAATTTTATGGGATTTTATCTTTTTACTAGACTTCTTTTACCTCTAGTCCTTGGCTAACTAGATGACAATCAAGAACTTGGCCTCCAGCTTGGCTAATAGCTTTACTAATAGCTAACTTTTTATTTGGGGGAACTAGGAAGGTTACGCAACCACCCCCGCCAGCACCACAAACCTTTGCTGCTAGACTACCTGCTTGACGCGCTATTACCATTAATTCTTCTATCTTAGGTGTAGAAACCCCTGGAGCTAACTCTTTACGTGTTTGCCATTCTTGATCTAAAAGGTTAGCTACTTTAGTAATATTGCCAGCAATTAAAGCTAAACGCATTTCAGAGGTAATATCACGAATGCGATCAAAAAGTGCAAAAATACTTTTATCGCCATCAATATGATTTTTAGTTATTTCCCAATTGTTTGTGCCGCTAAAGTGAGGTTTACCTGTATAGCAAAGCACTAAATGGTTTTCAAGTTCTTGTAGGTCTATTTCAATTGCTTCTCGTTTTATCCCTTCTACCATCAAATGCATTGCGTTAACTCCACCATACATTGCAGGGTAGTAGTCTTGATCTCCAGCAGGGACACGAATCACTTGAGTTTCTAGGTTTTTGGCAATAGTGAGTATTTCAGCCTTAGAGTAATTGCGTCTAGTAAAATGATTTAATGCTCCACAAACAGCAATATCTAGAGTTGATGAACCTCCTAGTCCAGAGCCTACTGGAGCATTACACTCAGTAATCAATGTTAAACCTGTTTTGGGTTGGAAAAAATCTATTATTCGTACAAGTAATTCTAACTCGCTGGTTTCTTTTAGCTTATCCAAAGAAGTTTTTACAAAAGTATTGGTATCTTTGGACTCTATAGAAACAATGTTGTCATTTCTAGGGATTATCTTGCAATTAGCAGTAAGGTTTATGGCTACATTAAGAGTTTGCGCACCTGGATGAAACAAGTAAAGTGGCCAAATATCAACTGTTCCACCAGCAAGATCAATTCTAGTTGGGGCAGAAGCTTCGATTGTCACAAGAAAATCCTTTCTAAAATTTTTTATAATCAGAAATAAACTAATTTGGCTTAGTCTGTGTAGTGTTAGCTGGTTTAGGGGTGGTTTTAGGCTTAGGTGATGGTGTAGCAGTTGTTCCAGCTTTAGGATTATTGATGATTATTCCTGTTCCAGGGGTTTTTATTAGTCTAGGTGTTGTTGTTGGATTGGCACCAGTTGTTATACCACCATTATTAGGTTTAACAACTTTTGGTTTAGGTGTTGTAGTTGCATTTGTTCCCTCTGGGATACTTATTCCACCTGCGGGATTAGAAGCATCTGTAGGTGTACCCACAGGTTTAGGTTTTTTAATTCTAGGTGTTGCAGTGGGATCAGTAGTAGGGTCAGCATTAGGATCTGTTGTTACTGCTTTTCCATTTGGGTTGGCTCCATCTGGTAATGGGGTTTTCTTAGGCCTAGGTGATGCACTAGGGATACTTTCTGTAGCACTTGGAATGGGTTTTGTTACTCCTGTTGCAGGTTTAGCCCCTATAATTTTAGGTTTAGGTGTTGTCAAAGAAGCAGTAGCCGCAGCATTTATATATCCTTTATAGTTTTCTTTAGTAATTTCTGCTTTTGCTGTTATGCCATTATTAGGTAACTTAGCAGCTTGACCATTAATTTCTACCTGTACCGCAGGTATATTTCCAATAATTACTTTTAGTTTGGTATTTGCCTTAAAATCACGTGATGAATTAGCAGGAATAGTCTCAATTAATGCTTTTTCAACATCATCAGTGTTTATACTAACCCAAGCTTCTTGCTTGGTTTTTAAGGTTAATACTACTTGTTCAAAAACAGGGGTTGCTATAGGAGCAGCGGTAGGAGCAGGGGTTTGGGCTGTGTTTGGCAAAGGAGTTGAGTCATTAGTAGGTGAAGTTATTGGAGTAGGTGAGGTAGAAGTAACAGTATTGTTAGGATTTTTTTTATCTAGATAGAGAAGTAGTCCATAAGCACCACCAAGAATTAGACTTAACAAGACTATTAATCCAATATAAAGAGATGTGGAGCTAGATTCGCTAGGGTATTCTTTATAGCTCATCATTGGTTCAACAGGCTCTTCTGTGGCTGCTTGTTTACGATAGCGAGCTAAAACATCTTCTTCATCCATATCTAGGAATTTTGCGTAAGCACGAACAAAAGAACGAGTATAAATTCCGCCTGGTAATGCAGTAAAATCATCGGCTTCAATAGCACTTAAGAAACGTACTCCAACTCTAGTAGCCTCTGCGACATCTCGCAGACTTAATTTACGTTCCTCACGTCTACGTTTAAAATCCTGACCTAAAGTTTCCACCTTGGTAGTCTCCTTAGCAAGAGCTATTTTCTTTGTATGGGAAGACTTATCTTACATTTTTGCCTAACAAAAGTCAAAAACTGACCAAGCTTACATGCAAATGTTAGGCAAAAACAAATTTTTACTTACTATTTTACTTACTATTTTACTTACTATTTAAGCTACTTTAATTACTATAACTGTACAGTCATCACTTTGATTAGCATTACCAGAAAAATCCCGTACTGCTTTGAAAATAGCTTTTGCTATTTCTGAGGAAGGCAAGTGTTTATGTTTTTGGCTTGCTTCAACTAGTCTTTCTATTCC
>CAZHXL010000413.1:0-3656 GCA_964536575.1 uncultured Clostridia bacterium
TGTTTCTCTTACTTCTAAACTGACCGGGAATTGCTGATCAAGCAAAAGACTATGCCCAATATATGTTGGCAAAAGCCAAAGATCCAAATGAAAAGTTCTTAAACTATGAGCCAATGTGCAAATTGTGTTTAGGAACAGGCTCTAGAACGATTTACCAATATGGTAAGCCTTACAGAAAAAGATGTGAGAATGCTACTTGGGATAAAGATAAAAACCGCTTTATCTGTGCTGGTAACATTGAATGGCAACAATTAGAAACAGAGAATAAGAAGGATTTATCTTGTGAAATCTGGAAAATTGTTGCTAGAGAAAACCTTAAAGAAGGCTTTATGTTTTTCTTAAACCAAAATTACCAAATAAAGAAGCTGAGTGATTTACTTACTCAACAGCTATATACCATATTACGTATGCTGCGTAGTGGTAGACTATTAACTACTTTAAGCAGTTATAACCTAAGCTCAAGCCAACAGTATCAATTGCAAAAAGCTGCATAGCCTTAATAGTGTTAATACTCTTAAGCCCATTTTGCCTAATTACCTAATCTAAATTACCTAACCCAAAATACCCAACTACTTACTCATAAACCACATTAATCATTACTAATTACCCATAAACCATTACCCAAAGTACCGAAAGTACCGAAAAGGAGAATAATATGGCTACTTACTTTGAGCAAATTACCGCCCGGGTAGATCACTATGATTTGGTTTGTCGATTAAAAAAACAGCGTAATCAATTGATCAAAGCAATTAATGTTATTGCCAAGAAATTAACTAAACTTGAAGATGACTGTCTTGAAAGAAAAGATCAACTCCACAAACAGGTAGAAGAACTTAATCTACCTATAGAAATATTTGATGAAATTGATACTTCTCAAGAACAACTTCAATTTCTATCAAGCTTAGCTCAAAAGGATGATTATCTCTCAGAGCTTTACCAACAATATGAAGACGAGCTAATTGCTATAGAGGAAGAAATCTTTGAGTTAAAAAATCAACCTCTGTCAGTAGCCGCTTAAATCTCTATCAACTGCCCTACAACCCAAAACCACAAACCACATAAGACACAAAGCCAATCAATATAGAAAATATCACTAAATAGTTACTATTTATCAGCAATTCTCGGTTTAGAAAATCAACGAAGGTGAATTCGGTATAAAGAAGCCAAATGAATGTACAAAGAAGCCATAGAAGAAAAAACAAGAACTTTGAATAAAGAACGAAGAGAATCCCAAAGTTTAGCTTTAGTACGAAGACCGGAGCGAACTTGGTGAAATAAAAGCCAACAACGCTGTAAAATTTGATCAACAGTAAAGGCCAGAAACATAAGCAAGGCTAAAACAGAAGCTAAGTATTGAAAACCATGGCCATAATTATGCTCAAAATGATAACCTTGATTTTTCAAAGTATTAAAAGTCTCATTTTCAATCTTCCACCTGCCCCACCTGCCCCGACCAGCCAACATGACTTTTTCAACAGAGCGAGAGGTTAAAGGTAAATTAGTAATCCAAGTCCAACGAGTGAGATTACCTAATTTGTCAGTTTGCTCATAAAGTAAATAATTGACACAAACATCTGCGGCACTTTCACATAAAGATAAAGCATTAGTCCAAGCAAAATAATGTTGAGTACCCTTATTGTCAGTGTAAGAAAGCTCTTTAACCTGTTTAGTAGAACGGCGTCCTGCAAATTGTTTTTCTAAACTCTGGTGAGAATCTGCTTTGACATTAAGAACATAGAGCCAGTCATAACTAGTAATTTGACGTATGTGAGGAGCATTAGCGTAAAGTGTATCCTCTACTAGCAATATTTTTAAGTCAGGATAACGCTCAACCAATGATGCACAGAGGCGTTTGGCAGCATTACGTTCACAATCGTTTTTTTAGCCCCATCCTGATTTAGTATAGGTTCAAAGTCTAGAGTGAAAACTTCCTTGTGTGATGGATGCAACATTATTGCTGCTAATCCAGAGTGTTGATAAGAAATAGTACCATTACGTAGTGTTCGGGTTGTGCAATGGTCGCAATGGATTTGAGTAGAAGAAAAATGTTCTACTCCATCTATTGATACTATTATATGTGAGTCCCAATATCTATATTCTTTGACTACTCCTGCTTGCTGTAGCTTATTAAATATTTTTGGGAATATTTCTCGTATTGCTAATGGTTTAACCCCATCTAACACCGTTCGGATTTGAGTATCTCCTGCTAGGGGTTTTATATGATATATATTTTCTAGGTTTTGCCTTTCTTGTTGGGTTTGTTCTTTAAACGACATTAATGATGGTGACTTGAGCGAAAACATTGCAAACCCACTTTTTAATATATCTCCTAATTTATAACTCGTGTTTGCTCTTCTATGGTCTTCTATTTCCTCAAATTCCTCGCTCAAGTTTTTCATTATTTTCTCAAACGTGATTTCTTTTTGATTTTTTGACATCTTTATACCTTATATTGGATGCCTCTTTTTCTAAACCGAGAATTGCTGTTTGGTTGGAAATGTCAGGCAACGGGTTTATCGTTGCCTGACTTATCTAGCTAGACTATCTAGCTACCTTAGCCTTTGCTACTAAAGGTTGTATTACGGTAGAATAATAAGCCCAAATATATGCACCTCCAGCCCCTTCATTTAAATCGGGACCAACTTGTGTCCATCCTGGAATTGCTGGAGGAGTACTTTCACCTATTGCAAGAAACATTAGATTTGTAATAGGCGTATCTCCACCATATTGCCAATACATGTAGATATACTTTCCTCCAGCCCCTTCATTTAAATCAGTTGGATTCCATTGCCAACCAGGTATACTATTACTCTGAGAACTAGAGTATGCTATAAAGTTAACTGCCGTAATTGGGTTTATTTCACCCTGTTGATATCCCACATAAATGTACTTGCCTCCTGCGCCTTGATTTAAATCAGTTGTGTAAAAATCCCACCCTTGTTGATAAAGTGGCCCAGGGGTACTATCTGCTTGAACAGTTAAGTTAATTAAAGCTGTCATTTTTCTACTCCTAAAAATAATTTGGCACTTAAAAAATCTAGTACTTCGGTGCCTTAGCAAAATACTAGAAATATAACAGACGTAGAAACACTATACTAAACATGTTTCATTACTAACCATATTTATACAATCTGTATAAAGGAGAAATGTAGATTGTGTTCTTTCTGTATCAAGAAATTCCTATTTTTCGTTATATCACTACATAATATCACTACAGGTAGTCAATCACAATAAATTATTTATATTAATTACACTATAGTAATTTATTTACCATTATGATCTACGCTAATACGCTGGGTTCCAACATCGAGGTCATTAGCTACGGGTTTTGCTTAAAAGGCTAGACCACAAGATATGTTAGTGTTCATCCGATTCTTTGCAGTCATCCCATTGTTGACATTGTTCTAAATTGCATTGTTCGTAAGTTAAACCACTAGTCTCGTAATAAACCATAAGCTTTCCTCAAAAAACATTTCATAGAGATTCGCTTATTAGCTGAGCTATCAATTCAATATTAGCTAACCTATTAATAAATACCTAGTAATTAATTAGTAAGCTTTTATTAATTAGTAAGCATTACTTTTGATATGAAAAAAACCGTTATATAGGTCGTTTTTTTTAATGAATTTCTTACAAATCTTGCCAAGTTTTTCCTG
>CAZHXL010000414.1:0-564 GCA_964536575.1 uncultured Clostridia bacterium
TTGCTGCGGCTTTGATGCTTTTGGTTTTAAATTTTAACTCTTAATTCGCATTAAATACCAACCAATATCCTATCTTGCATTTTGGCCCCCTCTTGGGCATTGTTAAATGTGGCAATACATATTTATTAAATTCTTCTTCTTTTAGCTCTGTTGGTATTGTTTTGTATTTTCCCTTATGTAATAATTTTTCCATTACTTCTCCTTGTATTTTTTGTTTTTTTCTATAATTTCTCATTATACAAGGAGTTATCTTCTTTTAAAACTTATAACCAGTTCTTTCTAAAAGCCTGTGACCAAGATGACCATGATACTAAATACTTTGGGTTACTATTTTGCTGGATTAGGTTTATTTAATAACTGATAGTTTTAATTGTTGAGCTTTTTTCACTAATTGGAAAAACTCTTGACGCTCACGGTTATTAGCCTGTAAAGCAGTTTCAGTAATATTAGCAATCTTGTCTAAAGACCAGTCTTTAGCAGTAATACTACCACGAAGAACTTCAGCAAATGCTGCTACTGCAATAGAGAACCGAAAATCTTCAGATGCCTCAGCAAAATTCTGTT
>CAZHXL010000414.1:574-3650 GCA_964536575.1 uncultured Clostridia bacterium
ACTGGTTGTTTTTGCAATTTCACTTCATAAATAGCAGTTACAGTATGGCCAGCACCAATTTCACCAGCATCCACTTCATCATTACGAAAATCCTGATCGGCTATATCTCTGTTTTCATAGCCTACTAATCTATATTCAAGTACTGAAACAGGGTTAAACTCTACTTGGACTTTAACATCTTTAGCAATTACTTGGAGAGTCCCTGCTACTTGTTCAACAAAAATTCGTTTTGCTTGAGCAATACCATCAACATAGTAATAATTACCATTCCCCTTATTAGCAAATTGTTCCATCATAGTATCTTTGTAGTTACCTATTCCAAAACCAATGGTGCTAACAGTAATTCCTTCTTCTACATAGCTTTCTATTTGCTTTAAGATTTCTGTAGGGGTTGTTTTACCTATATTAGCATCTCCATCTGAACAAATAATGACTCGGTTAATACTTTCAGGTTGTAGGGCGTTAAGAGCTTGTTTATAAGCTAGGTCTATACCTGCTTCCATTGCTGTACTACCGCCGGATCGTAACTGATCTATTGCATTTAGAATCACTGATTTATCACTAATTTGTGTAGGTGGTAAGACTAGAGAAACTCCACCAGCGTAAGTTGTAATTGCTACTGTATCTTGTTGTTGAAGATGATTAGTTAATATTTTTAAGCTTTTCTTTACTAAACCAATTTTATCTTCTGACTGCATTGAACCACTAGTATCAACTAGGAAAGTCAAATGAACAGCAGGGCGTTGTTCTGGTGTTACTTCTCGTCCTTTTAACCCTATTCTTAATAAATAACGATTTTCATTAAATGGTGAAGTAGATGCTTCCATTGTCAAAGAAAAAGGGTGTCTAGAAGCAGGTTGCGGGTATTGATACTTAAAATAATTCACGAATTCTTCTACTCTTACAGAGCTAGCAGGTGGCAATACTCCTTCTGTTAGTTTGCGGCGAGCTATTGTATAAGAGCCTGTATCAACATCTACTGCAAATGTTGAAAAATAATCTTTTTTAGTATCTGTCCAAGGGTTCACTCCATAATTTTTATAGCTTTCAGTATTATCAACCTGCTTTGTAACTTGCTCTGTAATAGGTTGATTATTTTGGTTATTAACTAAACCTCTTGCAGAAGAATCAAGACCATCTATAGTAATATTATTTGTGCGAGCTTGTTGGCCATTAAAATTTAAACCACTAACAAAAGGATAATTGGCTTTCCCTTGATCTACATGTCTATCCCATTCAGGAAAACCAACTCTCCAACGATCATCTACAGGAATAAAATTTCCACTTTCTTGGTTATTTGACGTTGAACTATTTGTTTTAGCCCATTTTGGGCCAACAAAGCCGAGCGGTGGATCTTCTACACTAGAAGGATATGGATATTGTAATGGATCTGGTCTTCCTATATCTGATGGTAAACCGCCAAATAAACTACCACGCTCAAAAGCGCGAAGTACATTACTAGGCTGAGAAACCTCATAACGTGGTAATGGCTTAAGGAATGGTAAAATGTCTTTTTCCTCGGCTTTTTTGGCTGTTGGAGTAGGTAGAGTTTCAATACGTTGTGGACGACCATCTGGACTATAACTTTCCCCATAACGAGTAGAGTTAAAAGCAATATCCTTATCACTTACCCCATCCTGTAGCTTTACATTTACAACTACATCATTCTTTTTGCTATTAAGAAGACTGTTCAAAAAAGGGATAAAAATAATGATAATAAAAGCAATAGCACAAACCCTTGCCCAAGTTCTTGTTAGCAATAAATTGTAAATTCGATTAGGAGAACTTACGTTTTTAATTTGTGTTTGAGTATTTATTTGAGCATTTATTTGAGCATTTATTTGAGCATTTATTTGAGCTTCTATATTATTCCAAAGCAATTCTGGACAACTTACCAATTGAATTTGGTTAGCCCAGAAAATACCTTGCTCAATTTCTTCACATTCTTTTTTACAGTTTTTGCAAATTGCTAAGTGTTTCTCAATATAAATAATCTGCTCGCTATTCAACTCATTTTGTAGGTATGCAGAAAGGTCATCCTTTACATGCCGATTAAGTATTTTCATTGCAATTCTCCTAGGATAATTTCTAGATGAGCAAGCTTATGTGCCAAAACCCTATGTGCACGATTAAGGCGAGAAGATATAGTACCTTTTGAACAGCCAACTATTTCGGCTATTTCTTCATAGGAAAGACCTTCAATATACTTGAGCATTACAGGTATTCTCAACTTTACATCTAGACCAGCAATTACTGCTTGAACTTCATTAGTGGCCTCTTTACGCATTAACTTAGTTTCGTGCAAGTCTTTATAAATTAACTTACTCATCTTTTCTAAAATAAAGGGAAGAAAACGGTTTTGTTTCCTCTGTTGCTGTATACATTCATTGACAATAATGCGATAGAGCCAGGTATTAAAATCTGACTCAAAACGGAATTCTTTAATGTTGACAAAGAGTTTTAGAAAAACTGTTTGGGTAATATCAGAAACCATATTTTCATCATTGCTATAATGAAGAGCTAATGAATGGACGCGATCTTTATAGGCTAAGAATAGGTGATGAAATGCATCTTGATCACCTTGTTGACAGCCTTTGATAAGTTTGCTAACTATTTCTGTATCGTTAATCAATAAACTGTTCTTCATACCTTTATTAGATTGAGGTAACCACCATTTGCTTCATTTTTTTTGTAATGGTTTTCCGAGAGAAAGCTAATGCAAGACTATAATGCTCCCCAAAAACTGGAGAGGGAAAAGGAAAGTAATATTAAATGGTCAGGGTTTTGTTTGTTGGAATTAGTTTTAATATAAGGGCAACTTGTTTGCTTTGCCCCTATATTTGCTTTAGCTGAGAACTAGATACTACTAACTACTATTGACTGATAAAACGCATTGATGCTTCAGGGTATCTTAACCCAACAACAGCACTTGAAGAGAATAGCTCATTGATTTTTGTAATATCACCATTAGTTAGTTCTACGGCTAATGAAGCAACATTTTCTTCTAAGTATTTTTGTCTCTTTGTTCCAGGAATAGCAACGATGTCCTCTCCTTGAGCTAAGACCCAAGCTAAAG
>CAZHXL010000415.1:0-2390 GCA_964536575.1 uncultured Clostridia bacterium
TTACAAATCCTTGTCGACGTGCAGCAGCAACAATTGTGTCACTAATAGTAACAATTGTGTTTTGTTTAATGGTTAGACGTTCAAAAGAAGTAAAAAAGAATGCTTTATCTTTCTTTATTGGCCCACCTAGCACAGCACCAAACTGGTACTGTCGATAAGGGGGGTTAGTATCAGAAAAAGGCTCTTTCGCGCTTGTATCATCATTACGATTAAAGAAAAATAGGCTGCCATTATAAGTGTTGCTGCCACCACGAGTAACAATATTAACGACTCCTCCTAGAGCGCGACCAAACTCAGCAGAATAGTTGTCAGAAATAATCTGAAACTCCTGCACTGCGTCTTGGCTAAAAGTCGCCCTAACTGAACCAGACCCAGAATCATTATTATCCAGGCCATCAATAGTAACATTGTTAAATCGTCCATTTTGTCCATTAAAAGAAAGCCCTGAAGTGGCAGTAGCACCAATAGCCGCACCATCTGATACTACTCTAGCCGATGTAGTAGAAAAGGCTAAAAAATTACGTCGGTTAATTGGTAAGCTTGCAATAGTATTACGCTCAATATTTGTGCTGCCTTCGGTTTTCCCTTCTAATAAAGTATTTGCTCGAATCTCAATTACATCGCTAGCTTGTCCTACTTTTAATTCTATAGGCACTAAAGTAGTAGTACCAAGTATAGCGTTTACAGGAATCATCTGGGTAGTAAAGCCATCTGCTTGAATGGTCAGCTTATAATTGCCTGGAAATAGCTGGTTAAAAGAAAAAGCACCATCATCACCAACTACAATTTCTCTAGAAAAATTAGTATCAATATTAATCACTGTAATGGTGGCAGAGTTAACTACTGATTTTTGTTGATCAGTTATTCGACCAGCAATAGCCGCACTAGTCGAACCTGCTGACTGGGCTAAAACATTATTTTTATTCGCAGTTAATAAAAAGAAAAATAAAATAATGAGTAAAATATTTTTAATTTGTTGTGTATTCCTAAACATAGTTTTCCTTAAGTCCTAAAACATAGTGGTATAAGTTTTTAATTGGTTAATATTCTGGTTAACATTTTTCTGGGGAGTATTAAGATTTTATTTGTTTTTCTTCGTTATTTCCACTAATAAAACCAAAAGACAGTCGTTTAATTATTACCTAGCATTAAAATACTATCCTATTATCAGACGTTGCCGGCACAACTAAGAATTAAATTTAGATCATCAATTGCCAATTTATAAACAACCATGTTAATGTTAGTAAACACTTACTTACATAAGGAAGAAAATGTCAACAACAGGAATGCACGATCAAGAAAAAGCAAAATACAAAAAAAGAGTCTGCAAAGAAGATCGTCGTGAGCAAATTTTATTAATTGCTTCACAAATCTTTTCTCAAAAAGGGTTTAATGGGGCTACTACCAAAGAAATTGCGGAACAAGTAGGAGTGAGTGAAGCGATAATCTTTCGTCATTTTCCTAGTAAACAAGCCCTTTACTCAGCAATTTTGGATAATAAGACTACCGAATTAATGCAACCTCTTTGGTTAAAGTGCGAAGAATTAATGTTAAAAAAAGATGATCGTGAAGTTTTTGTTACTTTGGCAGCGCAAATCTTAGAGGTTATACACAAGGATACTACTTTATTAAGGCTACTTTTTTATAGCGCATTAGAAAAGCATCAGCTAGCAAAAAACTTTCTTGAAACTACTGCAAGGCAAGTTCGAGAACCTGCTGTTATTTATATAAAACAACGTATTGCTGATGGTGATTTTCGCTCTATTGATCCAGTGCTTGCGGCTAAGTTTTTCTTTAGCCTCGTAAAACAGTGGGCTTTAGGACGAGACTTATTTCAAGAAAACGATAAACAAATGGTTTCATCTTGGGAAGCAGCCAAAGAAATTACCAATATTTTTCTTTTTGGGGTTTCAAAAAACCAAGATTTCCCTAAGCTTGAGGAATAGCAATGAAAAAACTCTTAATTTTAACAATGATTGTTTCTTTAACCTTATCTGCTTGTCAGCGTGCACAAACCCCTGCTCAAGCAGACACTAACACTAGTCAAACAGCAGCTTTACCAACGGTTTTAGATGTATCTACTACACCAACAATTGAGCGTAACTTGTCTAGCAGTCTAGAGCTTACAGGTACATTAGAAGGACAAGAAGAGGTTATTGTTAGTAGTGAAATAGATGGCAAAATTTCAGAAATGTATATTGACCTAGGTAGTTATATAAAAAAGGGAGACAAACTTTTTTCCTTAGACGAGCGTGAGTTTTCTTGGCGAGTTGACCAAGCCCAAGCAATTCTTAAATCAGCCGAAATAGCTTTAGGCCAAGCTGGTAGCCCCTCAGGAACTAATGATCAACACCCTAATGTACGTGATGCTTATGCCGCACTAGAAAAAG
>CAZHXL010000415.1:2400-3070 GCA_964536575.1 uncultured Clostridia bacterium
ACTAGACTTTGAGCGCACAGAAAAACTCTTTCAAGATGGTGTTATCTCCCGCCAAGAATATGATAGGACAAGATCACTATATGATCAGACCCGCGCACGCTGGGAAGTTTCTATAGCGCAAGTAGAAGCATATCGCACTAATATTACTCAAGCCTCTGCTAGCCTTCAACTAGCACAAAAACAGCTTGAAGATGCTGTTATTTATGCTCCTATTAGCGGTTCTATCAAAGAACGGCTAGTCTCAGCTGGAGAATATGTTAAAAAAGGCCAACCTGTTGCCCGCATTATTCAAATCAATCCTTTGCGCCTGCGCACCAACGTCCCAGAACAATACATCCAACAGGTTAAAGCTGGGGAAACTATTGATTTTCAAGTAGAAATCGTTTTAGCCCTGCACTAGATAAAAGCTCCCGTTCATTAACCATAGAAGCCTCTATTGCTAACCCTAACCTACAACTTAAGCCTGGTATGTTTGCTCGTACAAAATTAAGCTTTGGTACAACAAAAACCGCTTTAATGGTGCCAGAGAAAGCCGTTATCACTACCGTAGGACTTAAGAAGGTTTACGTGTTAGTTGATGGTAAAGCACAGCCACGAGAAGTGTCTTTAGGGCAAAAAGATGGCGATTTAATAGAAGTGTTAACGGGTGTTAAACCTGGTGAAATAGTAA
>CAZHXL010000415.1:3080-3621 GCA_964536575.1 uncultured Clostridia bacterium
ATAAACTAAAGGAAGTTTTATGCAAAAATTAGCTGAGCTTTGTATTGAGCGTCCAGTATTTGCCACTATGTTAATAGTCGCGCTTACTTTTATTGGTGCTTATGCTTATAATATCCTTGGGGTAGACCTGTTTCCCAAAGTAGATTTCCCTACTATTACTGTGACTACTACTCTACGTGGCTCTTCTCCTGAGGAAATAGAAACAGAAATCACTAAAAAAATTGAAGAAGCTGTTAACCCTTTATCTGGAATAGATGAACTACGTTCTGTGTCGACTGAAGGAGTTTCACAAGTATTTATTACTTTTGTATTAGAGCGAAATATAGATCAGGCAGCTCAAGATGTTAGAGACAAAGTTAATGGAGTTCTAGGAGATTTACCCAAGGACATTGACCCGCCAATAACAGAAAAACTTGACCCCGATGCTGTTCCAGTAATGTCTATTGCTATTTCTGCTAAACGCAGTGCTAGAGAAATAACAGAAATTGCAGACAAAAAAATTAAGCAATCTATTGAATCAATTAGTGGTGTTGGTCAAGTA
>CAZHXL010000416.1:0-3307 GCA_964536575.1 uncultured Clostridia bacterium
TTAGTTAAAATCCTAGAGTGGTACACATATCACAATGATCGCAAGGTTTTCCTTTTTCCATAGTACATGGTTTAGTTTGTAGAAAATCAACAAATTCGCTTAGCTCATTTTTAGAAGCTAACTTAATTTGGGAAGGGTGTTGGCTAATTGGGTAAACTCCTTCTGGTAAAGAAGAAAACGTATTTTTATTAGCTAGAGGGCTTGTTATTGCTGCGGTTAGAGCTATGGTAGATTGCTTAGTTTCTAGAATATCGCTAAGGTTTTGACTTAGATTCTTAGTGTCTGTTTTACTAGTTATCTTTGGAGACTCAATAATTAATGGTTCAATAATTTGGGCAAGTTCTGTTACATTAGTAAATTCTATACCCATTTCTGCTAGCTTACATCGCAGATCTTCAACAGCTTTTCTTAACCCAACACGCAAAGTTTCTGCTACAGCTAAAGGGCCAGTGGCAATAGCGATCACACGTTTATTAGCAAATAATGCTTTGATTACTAAAGCGGCTATAGGGTAGTCAGTTTGTAGGGTTGTGATTTTGGCGGCTAGATCAATAGATGGAGCAACTAGTACTAGTGCTTTACAGGAAGAAAGCTGTGCAATTTTTTCTGTTATTACATTTGTATCTATAACTTCATCATTTGGTAGAGCCTCTATTACTTTGCTACGCAAAAGATCTGTTGTTTCTTCACAAAAAACAATAAAAGCTTTTTGTGCTTTGTCAGTCGTTGCAGGGTTTTTAACTAGTTTACGGATTAAATCATTTGCCATTTGTCTAACAAAATCTTCGCTAACCATTATTTCCTCCTACTCTGTCAGCTTGATTTTCTTCAATTGTATCTACAACCCCAATAATTGCCGCATCAATAGCATAGCCTTCTTTGTTTGTAGTTGCTGTAGAAGCCGACCAGCCTTCTTGTACTACTATAACCGTGTCTCCCGAACCAGCATCAACCGCGTCTAAAGCCATAAAAGACTGGCCTTTTAAGTTACCTTCCAGATCTATAGGGTGGACTAACATAATTCGTCCGCCAATTAATTCACTAGCTTTTTGTGTAGCAATTACATTACCAACTACTTTTGCTAATATCATGGTAGAACCACTTTCTTTTCAGGTAAATCAATATTAACTCTATCAACAACACCAGTAATAGTACAATCTGTAGGTACTTCACTAGGCATAAAAGGGAAAGAAGATTCCTTACCACGACACCAAAAAATTAATTCTCCTGCTCCTGTACCAACACAGTCTAACGCCACCATAGGCTTACCAGCAGGAGTTCCATCTCCATCTAAAGGTTGGATTAAGAGTAATCGTTGTCCAATAAGTTCAGGATCCTTTATCGTGGCAACAACTGTTCCCATAACTCTTGCTAGTCTCATAAGTATATCTTTATTAGTAAATAATTTGACTTTATATAAATAGAGTTTGTTACGCTAAACTATTGATTTTACATCAACCAAACTCTTAATATTCCTCTAGGGACATTTGATAGTAGCCCAGTCCTTTAGGGTATTAATTTATATTTAATTTTTCTGAATTTTCTGAAAAAGCCTAATATTTCTATCAGAGAAAGTTTAAGAAAGAAAGCCTCTATAGCATAATAATAAAAACGATGGTGTAGCAACTTTGTGGGTCGAGTATATTTAACGATTTTGATAAGCTTTATGACTGGTTGATATAATTACAGTTTTGCAATATTATCTCAATACTTTTTCCTTAATACCAACATTTTTGTAACATAGCCTGTTTGGCAACTTACTAAGGCAAATACAAATATTTTGGTATAGAGTCATAAGGACAATGTAGAGTATATAAAAATGCAATGTTAATGGAGCAACGTAAAATGGCTAAAGCTGAAGATATAACAATACACTTAACAAATCAGATAGAGCAGAGTACTAGAAAAGAATACCCAACCCTCCCCAATACTCCTGGCAAAAGAACGTCAGTGGATCCATCATATACTTACTATGAGTATAAGTTTTCAGGTAGCTTTATTAAGGATGAGGTAAATAAGCATCTTACATTAAATTTGGCAGAAGGATTAACAGTTGAATTTGAGTTAATAGCTGACAGAACTACTGAGCGTACTATTAATAAGCGTACTATTAATAGAAGTAACCCTTTGTTCCCTAAATCAGTATACCCTACACATGTTTTTCACTGTGCCAAAATGTTAAATATTTCTAGTACAGAAAAGGCAGACGAAAAGGCAGACGAAAAGGCAAACGAAAAGGCAAACGAAAAGGCAAACGAAAAGGCAAACGAAAAGGCAAACTGACCAGAACTATATAAGTTTTTTGGTGTGCTTTACTTCATAAAACAAATTCATTCTTTTCCTAGCTTAGGATAATTAGGTGCTAATCCTAGGCTTGGCTTTTAAGATTTCTTTTTTATGTTAAAAATAGTGTACATAATTTGCCACTAAGTAATATAGATAGTAAAATCAATCCCGCTAATGCTATAACCGATAAAGCGTCATATAATTATAAGTAAAATCAATATCAAGGACTGATAAATGCCAGCAAAAAAGAAAATAGAAAACACTTCTGACGTTACTACTAAAACTGTTACAAAAAGAAAATATACTAAGAAAAATGCTGAAACTGAAGCCCCTACTACTAAACTTGATGGTGCTGAGACCACAGTGATTACAGGTAATATAGAAACCCTTCCTAGTACAGATATTACAACCCCAATTAAAGATGAAATAAATGAATTAACTGGTAGTAATGCAGTAGAGATCGCAGAAGTAAATGCTAATGAACCAGATAAAGCTATTGAGTTGTTATCTAGTGATAAAGAACCTACTAGCGATGCTTTGTCTGATAATGATTCAGAAGACAAGAAAAAGAAAAAAGGCAATCGCGGTATTGCTGAAGGTAAACTATTCAGACACCTAGTAAGGATACAAGATGGCTTCTATGACAGGGTAATGAAAGATAAAGTACAAGTGACAGTACACTTAAGTAAGATAAAAGCTACTGGTGTAATAACATACTATGACAATTTTCATATTTTGTTAGAGAGTAATGGACAAGAGCAGTTCATCTATAAACAATCTATTTTTTTTATTTCTGCTCAAAAAACCTTTAAGAAAAACTTTGTTAAACGGGATAAAGTCTTTTTTAAGAATAAGGAACAGGCCATTAATCAAGTTACTAATCAAGCTGAAGCTACATTACAAACAACTAACACTGGGGTTAATGATAGAGAAAAGCATTTTTCTCAAACGCAAGCTACTACAAATACAGTAGAAAATAGACAAAGACCTTATTTACCCTCTAGTACTTCCCAAACCATTA
>CAZHXL010000416.1:3317-3620 GCA_964536575.1 uncultured Clostridia bacterium
TAAAAGTACATTTAGCTCTAATAAACCTGTATTTGAAAATCCCCAATCTCAAAACTTAGAACAAAAACCATCTAACCAACAAGTTAATTCAGCAGCTAGTACTTATTCTATAAGTAATAATGAGCAAGGCCAAGTTAGTAAGGGCGAGCCAAATAAAACTGTTAAAGTGTTTCGTATTTCTAGTCCTTCTACTAAACCTAAAAAGTGATTCTTATATTTAACGACTTTAGATAGTAAGGGATGATATCAATGTCAAGAATAAAAGTAGTACAAATCTGGCAACATAATACTACTAAAGCACAG
>CAZHXL010000417.1:0-3601 GCA_964536575.1 uncultured Clostridia bacterium
TGTGCGCGACCATCTTTATCTAGGTGGGAAAATTCTGTCATATAAAATTAGATTTTAGTTGTAGAAATAAGAAAAGCCACTTGGATAACAAGTGGCTTTCTTTTAGGAAACGGAGCCGACGGGGCTCGAACCCGCGACCTCCGACGTGACAGGCCGGCGTTCTGACCAAACTGAACTACGACTCCAAAAAACTTGCTTACTTCAAAAGGAAGGGCTAATGTAACATTGCTCTTAAGCTACTGTCAACAAACTTTTTCCAGCTTTTTCTAGAAATTTCCCGGTAATATAGGTATCAGCAAACCTAAAGACAAATGGGTATTGTAAATAGTAGAGGAAAATATTATCTTCTTATAGCTTTAAGAGCAGCCATACACTGCTGCCTTTACTTAAGACTTTTATTAATTTTTACTAATAAGGACAATTTGTGGCCTTTTCTCTAAGTGGATTAATGACCGAAGATCTAGCAATAGATCTAGGTACAGTACATACTTTTGTTGCTGTTCGAGGACGTGGCATTGTTATAAATGAGCCTTCTGTAGTAGCCGTTGATCGCAGTGATGGCGAAGTAGCTGGAGTTGGAAACGAGGCTTTGGAATTACTAGGTCAAAACCCTGAACAAGTCGAACTCTACCGCCCAATGGAAGACGGAGTAATTACAGATTTTGACTTAGCGGCAAAAATGCTAGGTCATTATATCCGCAAAGCTCGTGGAGGAAGATCAGCTTTTTCTCGTCGAGTCGTTTTAGGTGTTCCAAGTGATATTACTAGCGTAGAGCGTTATGCCTTATTTCAAGCAGTACAAGCTGCTGGAGCAAATCGCGCTTATTTAATAGACAAAGGATACTTAGCTGCTTGAGGGGCAGATATTATTACTAGCGATGAGCGCGCTAGTATGATTGTTGATGTTGGTGGAGCAACTACAGAAATTGCTGCCGTAACGCGCTCTCATTTAATTGGCTCTCGCTCAATACGTAAAGGTGGTTCAGACCTTGACACTGCAATTTTAGAACATATTAAGCGATATCATAATCTCTTAATTGGTAACCGCACAGCAGAGCGAGTTAAAATGGAACTGGCTTGTGCTTTGCCAATTTCTAAGGTTAATAGCGCGGCACTGGAAAATACTAAAATTCGCGGTCAAAGTATCGTTCGTTCTGTGCCAGAAATGATGACCATTATTCCTAGTGAGATTCATAATGCTATCGAGCCAATACTTAGGGAAATTATTAATGCTCTAAGGAGTTTTTTAGAAGATCTTTCTCCAGAAGTGGGGGGAGATATTCATGGGCGCGGGCTTACGCTTACTGGAGGAGGCTCTTTACTAGCTAAACTCGACGAACGAATTGCTAATGAATTACACCTAAAAGTAAAAACGGCAAAAAACCCACGTGAATCAGTAGTATATGGTGCTAGTGCAATGTTTGAAAACCCGTTACTACTACGCCGGTTTTCGCGTCAAAGCGGTTGATAATATACCTATACATCTTAAATTTAATAATACATGGAATTGAAGAAGGACAGACACATAGGTCTGCTCCTACTACACTATAGGGAGAAAATGTTGATGGCTGCGCCACTTGAAGGAATTCGTATACTGGACTTATCTAGGCTACTGCCTGGGCCTTATTGCACTATGTTACTCGGTGATATGGGAGCGGAAATACTTAAAGTTGAAGAACCAAATTATGGCGATCCTGCTCGCTTAGTTCCACCCCGCCTTAAAGAAGAAGGAGCACTTTTTCTAACGGTTAATCGTAATAAAAAAAGCATATCCCTTAACTTAAAAGATCCTCGTGGTGTAGAAGCCTTTATGAAACTAGTGGCTAAGTCAGATGTAGTGCTAGAAGGTTTCCGACCTGGTGTGGTAGATCGTTTAGGTATTGGATATAAGCAAGTTAGCCAAGTTAACCCTAAAATAGTTTATTGCTCTATTACTGGTTATGGGCAAAGCGGCCCAATGGTTGAGCGTTCTGGGCACGACATTAATTATATCGCTTTGGGTGGAGTATTGGGGCTAACTGTTGACGCAAAAGGTGTTCCAGTAATTCCTGCTGTGCAAATTGGTGATTTAGGTGGTGGGTTAATGGCAGCCATAGGGATTTTATCTGCTCTACTTGCTCGTGAAAAAACTGGTAAAGGGCAATATATTGATATTTCAATGATGGATGCAGCACTTTCTATGTTACCAGTAATGTCAGCTAACTTTTTTGCTGGTAAAGACGTGGAAGTTGGCACACATTCCCAATTAACAGGACATTATCCTTTTTATAATGTCTATAAAACAAAAGATGGTAAGTTTCTTTCTTTAGGCGCGCTAGAGCCAAAATTCTGGAAAAATTTCTGTGAAGCTATAAATAGAAAAGATTTTATTGAAAAAAAATTTGCTGAAGGTAAAGACCGAGAAAGACTCTATACAGAAATACGTAGCCTGTTTTTAAGCAAAACCCGTGATGAATGGTTAAAACATTTTGCTGACAAAGATGTTTGCTGTGAACCTGTACTTAACATTGCAGACGCGCTTTCTAGCCCTCAAGCATCTCATCGAGCAATGATTTTTGAGATGGAGCACCCAGTTGAAGGCCCATTAAAACAAGTAGGATCACCCTTTAAGTTTTCTGATACTCCTGTTAGGATGCAAAACGCTCCGCCTCGCTTAGGTGAGCATACCGAAGATATTTTAGCTGGTGTAGCTGGTTACTCTCCTGATGAATTAAGGAAACTAAAGCGAGATGGGATTACTAAAGAGAAAAAAGGTTTTTTTGAAAAACTTGCTTTTGGGGTAATGAGATTTTTTGGCAAGGTATAGAGAAATTAGCTATTAAAAACAGGGCAATTTCAATTTGCCCTGTTTTTCTTTTAGGATCTACTTTTTAAACTTTTACATACTGTCCAGAAGCTGCACGACCTGGAACGCCTTCAAGCTTAAATTGACTTGGGCGACCATCACCATAATGGCCAATGTGGACGTGTGGGCCACCTGTAGCAGTATTTGGCCCATGTCGAATTACTTCATATCCGCTATTTAGAATACCACTAGATTTTAACTTGGAAAAAACTTCTGCATCAGATACACCTTGGACATGTAAATCTACTGCGCGGTGTGCTAAGTGTAAGCTAGTACGACTACCACCTTTAGGTACAAAATCACGATCTCCGCTAGTGACAGTAATGTTACGGCCAAAAAAATCCGCTACTTGTTCTAATTTGTTACGTAAAACAGGATCAGAAACCCGCTTGCCATTATAAGTTATGCTGCCGTTACCATTAGCTGGTGCGCTTGGCGTATTGTCTGCATTGGGGCGGCTAGGAGTCCCTTCACTACTAGACGCTTGGTCGCGGGAAAATGCTGCACGACTTTGCGCGCCAAATATCCCATCTGCTTCTATACCACGGCTTTTTTGAAATGCTTTTAATGCTGATTCCGTGCGTGGGCCAAAATCTCCATCTATTTTACCAGGGTTAAATCCTTTGTCTGCTAAGGCTCTTTGTAACTGACTTACTGCTGGGCCTTTGCTGCCTTCTCTAAGGATTCCTGACTGTGGTGGGCGATCATCTGGAGCTGTACTCTTTCTTACTCTTAATCCATCAAAATTACCACTAG
>CAZHXL010000418.1:0-3588 GCA_964536575.1 uncultured Clostridia bacterium
TTGATTTTTGTGTAGTTATCGCTATCTGCTTTTGTCCAAGAATTTCCTGTGATTTCCTGATAAATCATCATCGCTGCTTTTTCATGTTCCGTTTGATTATTTTGATGATGATCTTTTTTTATATAATCATCATCATGATCTTCTTTATTAGTACCCTTTTGGGTATCAGTTACTTTTTTAGAACTAGTTCCTTTTTGATACCAGTTAGTATTAGGCTGGCCTAACAATTCACCTGTCCTAATAACACGATATTCAGTATAACCTTTTGGCCCCAAATTAACGATTTGGATAATTTCAAGTAGCTTTTTACTAACAAGACCTTGTTTAGCTGCCCTAACAGCGTTTTTACTCATGCTCAGTGTTTCCATAAGGTTATTATCACCAACACGGCATATCTCTTGTCCCCAACCATGGCTTAATCTATAAAGTCTTAAGTAAAGTTTAAACTCACCAGCATCTAGTTCTCGAAACAAATAATCTAGTTCTTGGTGTGGAATTCTAAGAGTTGCAACTGGTGCTTTTTGGGTATCTGTTACCTTTTCGGTACTAGTTATGTTTTTTTGAACTGGTGCTTTTTCAGTACTAGTAACTGGTACTTTTTTGATACTAGTAACTGATACTTTTTCAGTACTAGTTAGTTGGTTTACTTCGGTACTACTAATATTACCTAGATCAAGTTGATCACTTTTTAGATCAGAATGATCATTTAGATCAGATTTAAGATCAAAATGATCATTTTCTAGAGTAGCCTTAGACTCATCTTGCCCTTTATCAATTATTGGGGGTTGAACCTGCCAAGAATATTTAGGTTGTGTGCGCGCTGGAGGGCGTTCTTTAGCTACACGTTCTTCCCAAGCTGATTCTGTTTTTTTCATAATTTACCTTTTGTGTTTTGAAGTTGCTTGGGATTGATAGCTAAACCCTAAAATTTCTTGTACCAAAGAATCTATATCTTGAGCAGCTTTTGAGCTAGGCTCTAACTCAAAAACAGACTGCTGAGCAGCCGTACTTTTGGAGAATGTAGTTGATTTGCGAACAATAGTTTTTAATAAGTAGTCTTTATAATGTGTTTCTAAAGCTTTTCTGCTTTGCTGACAAACCGTTTCTAATGCATTAAATGAATTGAGTAGTACATAAACATTTTCCAGTTCATAAACTAAGTCCTTACGAAATTGTGCTAGGGATTCAAAAAGTAACCTTAATCCATCATAAGAAAAAAAATCTGCCATTACTGGAACAATAAGATCTTGCACAGAAAGTATTGCGTTGACATTGAGTAGAGATAAGTTTGGTGGAGCATCAATAACAATTAATTGGTATTGATCTTTGATTGGCTGTAATGCCCTTTGTAAACGGTATTCTCTAGCATGTCTGCCAAAAAGCGATAGCTCCAAAGGTGAAAGAGTTAAATTAGAAGGAACTATATCCAAAGTAGGTAAAGAAGTATGTTGAATGGCCATATCAATAGGCAAGTCTTCAAGTAGAACATTATAAAGAGTTAATTTGATTTTTTCTGGGTGTAAACCAGCATAGGTAGTGAGATGAGCCTGTGCATCAAGATCTATTAGCAAGGTTTTTATCCCTAGTTTTGCTACTCGGTAAGCATAGTTATAAGAAAGTACACTTTTACCTACACCACCTTTTAAGTTCATAAACAATTGTCTTCTTTGAATTGGGAAAGGTGGGGGGATATTAAGTTTTTGACGTGCAATGATCAAATCTTCTGGCGTGTAGTAACGATAAAGCAATTTACCACTTTGGTGGCGTTTAGCAGGTGGCAACTTACCTTCTCGCTCATATTGCATCAAGGTTTTTTTGCTTATTCCTAATGCTTCAGCAAATTCATGCGCTAATAGTTTTTCCGCTTCTCTGACCATAAGGTATAGTTTTAATTAAGAATAGTATATAGTTTTGATATAATATAGCAGTAAACTATATACCAATACACAAACTCTCGTCAATTCTCTGAGTTAAAACTATAGGACTTTTACAAAAAAATAGCTGGCAAGCACTAAAGCTCGCCAGCCAAAGGCTATTTATCGAGTTTTTCAGAAAAAAATTCTCAGAATAAAAACTAAGAAACTCTTTTCCTTTAAACTCTTTTCCTTTTGTATTGACTAACATATAAAGATGCTGGTTTTGGCCGTCTGTTAAGGGCAGCCAAACTTATTATTATCAAACTCAATGAAAGACAATTTGGTAGGATGGTAGGGTAGTAGAATAAGGAATTAGGGTTGGCTAAGTAATAGGCTGAGATTCAATCAGTAATTAATATTTATTGATTACCAATTGCTAGCTAGCAAAATCAAGTAAATCAATAAGGTCTTTGCATTGCTCAATATTAAAGCTAGCAATGTGAGCTTGTTCTTCTGATAAATTCATCAGATATTGCAAATATCCATAAGCCTCAGAGCGTGTCATAACTGGATTTTCCCCGGTAAATAACGGATCAAAGACTTTATGTAACCTAATCCTCCAAAGATAAAGTTCATAAGCTTTTTTGCTTACATACTTAAAAGGTTTTTTGCTTTTAGGTGCTGCATTTATCAAAGCAAAGCTTAAATAATTTGTTGAGCTAGAAAAAAATAGATTGAGTGGTATTGTAGGTATTTCTGTTAAGGCAATACCTTTAGAATTAACACTAGTAATAGACATAATTAATTTCTCCTTATTTGCTGAATTTAGGCTGATTATATTTTTATAGAGATTAATTTGTAGTTTGTAGAAAGACAAAACCTATCAAATAAATACATCTATCCACTATATTAAATAGTTAGAGAAGTTATTTTTTATTGATTGATTTTGTCTTTGTTTAGAGTGGTTTTAGGTTAGTTAGATGGGAAGAATTAGCTTGTATTAGCGATTAGAGTTAAGCTGCTTGTTGGGACTCATACTGTTGATTACTAGGGAGTATACTTTGAGTTTTTACTTGATTAAGTATTAGCTCTAGTTGCTGTAAAGGGAAACAAGAAAGGCTTTGGGTTTTATGCTCATGTTGTAGCCAAAACAAAAAATATTCCTTTTGTTTAAGGCTCGTTACTATTTTCCAGATTTGGTTGACCAAATCCTTTTTGTTAGCCATCTCTAGCATCTCTGATTGAGGATTCCCTAAACAAATGAATTTTTTCTTTTCTTTGTCCCATATAGCGGATTCACATCTTTTAGCAAGACGCTTACCATAATGGTAAACATATCTCATCCCAGTGCCTAAACAACTAGGGCAAACAGATATAGTTTTTAAGTTAGGGAATTTAGCTGATTTATCATTAGCTTTTGCTAAGATTCTTTCAGCTAATTCTTTCGCTTTGAGATTAGAAATAGGTATAGAAGTAGATGTGCTTATAGACATAAAATCTCCTTTCAATACTATTAGTTAGATGATTATTTGTTGAGTTAGGTTTAGAAGTTTAGAAGTTTAGAGGATTAAAGGGTTGTAAGTTCTAGGTTTAGTTAATTAACCATTAATATTGGCTAATATTGCATCGTTTATAATTAATAATCAATGATTAGTAATTATAAACCAGTAGTCAGTTATGTTAAGGATGTTAGTAATTAATCAATAGCTTAAGCTATTGTAGTATTGTGAGT
>CAZHXL010000419.1:0-912 GCA_964536575.1 uncultured Clostridia bacterium
ATACGGGCTAACGATGTTCGTATTAGCTCCGATGGCGCAAATTCCTATGATGCCGAAAGGCGTTGAGCACAAGTTCGCTGGCTATATCTATAGCTGGTAGTTCTCTGCTGATAGTATTGAGAGCTAAGCAAGATTCAAGAAACACTCTAATAATTGCTTTCTCTTGGTCGTTCATTAGTTGCCCTCCATACCTGGGAACTCTGCCCAAGTCCGACCGTCTAAAACGGGCAAAGAGATTTTCTTTTTATTTTCTAGCTTTTGCTTATAAAAGAAATGTACTCCTGCTTGTTGGCATTGATCCCTAAGCGATCTAACCCAATCTTCATGCATAGGTCTTGCGTCTCTACCGCTTTCACCACCAACAATCACTAGATCCAAATGGGGTAGCCATGGTGATAAATCAACAGCTTCAAGTAGTGGTTCGCACGAAACAAATCTAATAGTAGCTTCTGTTTGAATTAATATTTTGACTCTTTCTCTTGCTCCTTGGTTTTCCACAGATACCCCTAACCAAACGTTGTCTAAGGGTATATAGTGACCCATACAAGGCGAGCGTTTAGCCCAACTGTTATAAACCTTAGTAACTATATCTATCATTCTGACAGGACGTTTTGTAAGAATTTGAAACGTATGCTGCTGAGCTTGGTGCATTACATCAAAGATCTTCCTGATAAAACTAAACTTAATGTCTTTATGAAAAAGATCAGCCATAGGGTTAACAAAGATCCTCTTAGGTGTTTTGATTCTCAGAGGCCAATTTAATCTACTTTCTACTGGTCTAGCTTCTCCTGTCCAATTAAGCGAACCATCATTGTTTTTCTTTACTAAACCACTATAAACGGAATTTACTTTTTCATTGGGATTGTGGCCTAACCTCCAAGCGTGGTTAATGGCATAACATGAAGAACACCC
>CAZHXL010000419.1:922-3585 GCA_964536575.1 uncultured Clostridia bacterium
TCGGTTACATGGATAAGTTCCTTAGTGGTGGCTTCTGAGATTTTGGAGCACCCAACAACAGGTGACCATGATGCGTCTGTCCATTCAATCTTACTTTCAATAGACATAAATTCCTTCCTGCTAGCTCACCCTAGCCCATATAGCATTTAGTTTAGATAGCAAGGCGGTTAAAGCCTGTACATTCATTTGCTCCACATCTTTTGGCAATGGTTCAAATTTCTTATCTTTCTCTTTTATGGCAACCTGCAAGTCGTAGACTTTTGAGAGTAGTTGCTCGCGTTCGTCTGGTTGTGTAGTTGTAGTTTCTGGTTGTTCAACTTCTCCATCTATTGCGTCTTCTTGAAAATCATTTGATAGGTCAGCTTGTGGGTAGTCTGTTGCTGGAGACGGAAGAATCGCAGGGCTAACAGAATTATTAAATTGTTCCTCTTCAAGTTCTGTTGCTTGTCTAAATTTTGCGAACCTATCAACTTGACCATTAGCATATTTAGGAAGGAATTTTGATAGTTGTCTAATGGCAGTCTTTTTACACATCGCAGGGTAATGTGTTACCCAAGGGCTACTAGGGTTAGCACCACTCTTGGATGATTTGCGAATATGCTCTATATCTTCCTTGGTCAAGATAACTTGCTTAGATAAACCATTTGCAAGATGAGCAATTGCATAAGCGTGGGTTATCTTGCCACGTTCACCCTTACAAGGTTTATGCTCTATAGTAGGCTTGGAGCCTAAAGTAAATTCAAAATAATCTTTCTCATAAACAACTTCTGCATCCACACTACCAACAAACTCTGTTTGATACATTAAGTGTAGTTGGCCTTGATAACCAATTTGAAACTTAGCTTCATTGCCATAAGGCACTAAGTAAGCTAGACCTAAGCTGTTAACAGGAAGCCCTAAAGTAGCAGCGTTGTAGGCTGCCATTAATATTGATTCTGGCGTACATCTTTGTAACGCTGTGCTAGATGCCACAGTAGCTAATATGCTGCTTATTTCTCTATCAACGTCATAGCCTTGCGGTAAGGCCGATTTCAGTTTATCTCTAAAGCTAATAAATGCATTCTCTACCCGCTTCAAAGCTTGTTTCTGTTGAACTTGCAATGCTGTTGATGACATAGCTTTCCTCCTCTTCTTTGTCTTTCCAGCGCGATTGTGCGCCTATTACAACCTCTCCTTTTACATAGAGAGGGACGTTTAGTTGATAATTTCCATTAGTCCCGTTTGGCTGCAAGAAAATCTTTACTCCAATTGATTCTAAATATTTAGCTACTTCTAAAATCCCATCTACTTGCCAGCCAGTAAATAACCAATAGTGCTTATCTACTTGGTCAGTATTGCGACATTTGCATCCAGGTAAGGTTGGAGGGATAACGTTTTGCTTTCCCTTTTCATCTTCCTTTGCTATTAATACTTTTTTTCTTGGTTTATCTAGTAACTCTAGTGTTTCTAAATCTAGCCAAAGGTCTAAGTAATCTTCTCGTATAACTTCTTTTCCTGTTAAGTAAATACGGCTTTCTACTTCTACAGCAAAACCGACTTTGATAGCTAAATTAAGATCTTCTGTGCTACATAGACCTAAGTAATCAGTCATTTCATGTCTGGTGTTAAAGCTAGTCTTTACAGCATCAGCTACACGAGAAAAGCCCTGCTTGCGTTTAACACTTTGGTTGAGTTTATCTAGCCTAGTGCGTTCTTTTTGGTCTGGTTCAATGCTTTTACTCATAACTATTTCACACCAATATTTTGAAAACGACTTGTAATTTCTCTTTCTGGACGCTGTGAACGAGCATCTATCATTGCTTGGCTAATTGTTGGTGATTGAACATCGGGTTTATTTCTACGATGGAAAAATTTAGTAATAGCTTCTCTGGCAAATCGTCGATTTTGCTGGCCTTGTTCACGAGCGTTTTGCTCTGACATAATGTTTTCCTCCTTTCTTTAATTTAAAGAATCAATTGATTAAAGTTTTAATGCCTTCTGATGGTTCTTCTAGTTCTTCACCCATTTTACCCAAAGGACTTGGGTTTCTAATTTCAACAATCACAAGACCAAGATATTGAACAATGTTTTCAACTTGTTCTGGTTGATACATCATTCTGATCCAGTCGCCAGCTATTATTGCTTTTTGTTCTATTGAGTATAAGGGCGAGCTTGCTAGGCTATTAGCTAGATGACAGAAACTGTTGGTTTTATCGCTAATGATTCCAGTTAATCTTACTGATGCTTCTTGGCGAGATAATTTAGTGTTACCTAAATTACCAACTATTTCTAATACTACTTCGTAGTCTTTTTCTTTCACAGTTTCCTCCTTTTTGATAAAAATTATCCTAAACACATTGAAATAGGTGTATGCATAAGAGTTTTGGATTTAGGCTTGCGTAGAAATGGATCGCCGTGGAATTGAACCACGTAATTGAGTGTTAATCACATAACACTAAAGAATTTAGGTTATTGCTGCCAGCCAGCGCGATCCATAAGCCCTGTGCGAATAGGGCTTATATCAAACTAACTTCACTGTTTTTTTGTACTACAAAAGAAAAATAAACCTTTCGGATTCTCCTTTATGTTCATTTACTTGGGCTGGCTACCAAGCAGCAAATCTTTAGATCTTAAAATAGCTCTGGGTTATGTGATTGACACTCCAACGCCTAAAGGCATTGGAT
>CAZHXL010000420.1:0-3581 GCA_964536575.1 uncultured Clostridia bacterium
ATGCATTGCTTCCTTGTCTTTGAAGGAACTTCGCTAGTTCGAGATATTCTTTCCAATTAAACATTACGTAATTGTGGTAAGCGATAATCAGTAGTAATAAGCAAATAACCGTCTGCATCAGACAATTCTTTTTCGTACTGTTGAGAAATATTATTAATTTTGCCTAAAAGATTGTTGTCATAATTGGATTGGCGAACATAAAGAGTTAAGTACTGATCCTTAATTTCTGGGTCAGAATATAGCTCTAGTGAAAGCTCTGTGTTTAAACCAAAAAGCTCTCTAGTAGTCTCACATATTGGACTTAAGATAGAAATAAGCTTTGGGGACAAGGATAAATATCTGTAAACATCGCTACGGTTTTTGATGACAATATTATTTTTCTGTAATAGTACAAGACTTTCATTTATTGATGCTTTTACGGTTTGATTGCTAGGTAAATTTACATCTATTACAAATCCCTCAATTTTTGGGATAGCATTTTCAAAACTCCCCAAAGCAGAACCGTAACTGTAATTTAAGTTAGGTTGAGATTGTATTAAACCCATTAGATTTAGTCCTTTTTACTTAATTGCATTGCCTGGGTAAAAAAGAAATCAGACAATTAATCTCTTTTTTACCGCCTCCTTGCTGGAAAAAATAATCGGCAACGGTGTGGTAGTACGTAGAATCTTTCCGGTTTATACTTTCTAAAGCTAAGGCTAATCCCTCATTTAACTCTGATGCTTGTATTAAGTTTGACCGTATACCTATTGTTTCGAGGTTACTCAGCGACGCTTTATAAAGTAGAGAAGCTTCTAAGTACTTACCTTGTTTCAATCGAAGCTTGGCTTGATGGCCCTTAATATTAAACATTAAGCGTGCCTTGGAGTGCTCATTGGTTACAGTATTTGCTACACTTTCAGCTTTTTCTAGTAGCTGTTGAGATTCATGAAACTCGCCTTTTTCATCAGCAAAACTACCTGCTAAACTATAACTAAGCGACAGATAAAATAAATTGTTATGCTGTTTAGCCAATAGAATAGCATCCTGAAAATATTTATTGGATATATCGTATTCACCTAAGCCAAAAGTAGCCATTCCAGCGACATGCATTAAGCTGATAGTAGTTGTATGCTTAGCCCCTGGAATTTTCAGCGCATCTTCTGACATTTTTAACGCTTTTTTATTCTCTCCATGTTTTTGACACACCCCAGCTAAGGACATTGCTATAGTTGGGATAATATCATTTAATTGCAACTGTTTACTAAGAGCAAATATGCCTTCCAACCTTGCCTTGGCTTGTAGTTCGTCTGGATCGTTACCTTCTGATTTGGCTTTCGAGACTAGAAAATAAACTTTCAGGAATAGATAGCCATTAGATTCTGAATAACTTATGCCGTTATCCAAGATTGGCTCGTAAGCGGTATTACCGATTAATAAATATCGATTTGCTAATAAGTACTTCGCTCTATAAGATTCTAGTATATTGCCTAAAATTAGTAGATCCTGTTCTGCCTTTTGCACCCTAGCTAAGTAGCTGTCAGTCTCATTTGCCGAAAAAGGAGCTTTATCTAATTCTTTTACTTCCTGTCGTAAGTATTCCAGTTTACCAAAATTTTTCGTTTCGACAGACCTATAATACGCAACTAAGTCTACAGCGTACTTATCCTGATATTGCTCTTGAATCTGATTGGCTAAATTATTTGCTTCTTCTATGTAGCCTGGGTCTAACGTCGCGAGGTACTTATCAATAGCAGAGTCCAGCTGTTGGTAAAGGTTCAGGTTTTGATTCTGCTGAGTTATGGTAGGCAAACTAGGTGCTACAACCTTGCTGCTAAAATAACTGTAGATGGGAATTATATTGATAACCAGAAAAACAACGGTGGCCAAGCTAGCAATCATTTTTTGTCTGCTGGTAAAGTTCCAAGCTAATAGAGTTGCAGCTTTTTGCTCTACTTTTGGTGGGGATTGCGCATTCTGAGATCTGGCGATAAGTATTCTTACTTGCTCTAGGGTTTCTCGTTTTGTCCTATTTCGTGCGTTTTCTGAAGCCAAGTGCCATATCGGGTCACACGTATATCTAAGCAGTTTGGTTTTTTCATCTATTGATAGCCGTTCCTTGCCTTTTAATATGCTTTGTATGTAAGCAAAATTAAAGCGGCAATCCTCGCAATCCTTGCAATGCTCTTCAAGTTCTTGGCCTTCCTTGTCGCGAGATAGCTCGCCTCTGCAATAGCGTACAAATAGATCTATGTTTAGGTCTGGGCAAGTTTGATCCTGTGACTTCATTTTTTCACCTTTTGATTGAGCCTAGATTAATGTACCACAAACCTTATGCCCTAGGTAGAACAGCGCGAGGATCGAAAGTTAAAGTTTATCAGAATTGAATTTAGATAAATTAATTTAGTTAAATTCAAACGGCAGTCAGATTCCTTGTTTTTCTGATTTTTTCGCATGTGACCTTACACTTATCACAAGTTATAGTGCTTGGAGTGAAATCCTTTTGAAGCCAAATTTTTGGTGCTGTTTTCCAGTAGGCAGAACGGCATGTCGAACACCTGGAAGGTTCTATATGCCCTTCGCCATGATCCCTAGTTTCCCATTCATGATGACATCTTGAACAATGGCATTTTATAGGTTGTGCTATCACGTTATTAACCTCAGTATTATTTTCAGCCAATTCTACATTTACGGTGTCCATAAATCAATCCTAGATAACGAAATTTTTAATTCCTCCTTATATTATATTTACTCCGGTATCCAGGTTTCAAGTTATTTTTTTTAAATATTCCGTTTCAAAGTAAAAAAAGACCTTGACAAAAAAAAATTAGACGGATACCGTATAGAAAACTGTTTAGAAGTTCACTATTCTGGTCGTATTATATAAAGAGACGGGAATAGGTTTTGTAAATCTATTCAACAAACAGTTAAAACTACCTCATCAACTTTATTCAAACACGACCTTTTAATAATAATTTATTAATTTTACTAGCGAATTATTACGCCCAACTATTAATTCGTTAATGAGCCTTAGTATATAAATATTATGCTTGGTTTGACAAGTTAACATTTTTGCTCCGCAGTCGCTAGCCTAACACATCGGTAGTTATGGCTAGTAAATAGAAAGGCAAGAACTAGTTATTTTTGGGTAGAAATTAATTGTTTATCTTCAATACGGCGACAATAAAATATCACAATTGAGTTCGCAATTAGATTCAGAAGTAAATTCTGGCACATCACTTGCTATTACTGATGCTGTCAGAAATCAATAAATTTAGTAGCTCGTTAAATTTCATTAAAACTAATTGATTCATTAACAATGGTATTAAAAACAAGTAACCCATATCTTTTTAGAAATACGATTGTAAGTAAATACTAGGTAAATATACTGATAATAAATTACATAATATAAATTAGTGGATAATGGTTTGGCATAATTCTTGCAGATAGATTATTAGACATAACTAGGCTAGTTAATAATAGAAATTAGTTGAAATTAGTTGAGATTGATAGAAATTCATAGAAATTAAATTCATAGCCAGTAGAGGGCAAGTTTCAAAAACCAGATAACAGTTGATTGAAAAATGTTCCTCCAAAAGATA
>CAZHXL010000421.1:0-3542 GCA_964536575.1 uncultured Clostridia bacterium
GCTTCATTATCAGATGCAGTCACATAACTAACTCGCTCACTATCATGTAAATAAGCATGTTCGGGGCCAATGGCAGGATAATCAAGCCCTGCTGAGATCGAATGAGTAGCAGCAATTTGTCCGTCTAAGTCTTGTAGAACATAGCTAAAAGTGCCTTGTAGTACGCCTGGGCGACCTCCTCCAGCAAAATGAAACCTAGTAGCATGTTCTCCTAATTCTTTGCCACGTCCACCAGCTTCTACTCCAACCATTTCTACATTTGAATCTTGAAGAAACTCAGAAAATAACCCTATAGCATTACTACCTCCACCAACACAAGCAATAAGCAGGTTTGGTAAGCTTCCTTCTAATTCTAAAATTTGTGCGCGAGCCTCTTGACCTATGATTGCTTGGAAGTCTCTAACCATTTGAGGATAAGGATGTGGCCCTAAAGCTGAACCCAGTAAATAATACGTAGTATTAATATTTGTCACCCAATCTCGTAAAGCTTCATTAATTGCGTCTTTTAGGGTACGACTACCAGCATCGACTCCAACAACTTCTGCTCCTAGTAAGCGCATACGAAAAACATTTAAGGCTTGTCGTCGCATATCCTCTGTACCCATATAAACACGGCATTGTGTGTTCATTAAAGCGCAAACAGTCGCAGTTGCTACACCATGCTGACCTGCACCAGTTTCAGCAATTATGCGTTTTTTACTCATTCGACGAGCAAGCAAAATTTGCCCTAACGCATTATTGATCTTATGTGCTCCTGTGTGGTTAAGATCCTCGCGCTTTAAGTAGATTTTTGCCCCTCCTACATATTCAGTCAAACGTTGAGCAAAAAAAAGTGGGGTAGGACGGCCAACATAAACTTTTAATAAGTGTTTTAGCTCATTGATAAACTCTGGATCTTTTTGTGCTTTTTGATAAGCAGTAATTAATTCTTCCAATGGATACATTAAGATTTCTGGTACATAACAACCCCCATAACTACCAAAATGCCCTCCAGAATCTGGCCATTTAGTAACGTCCTTATCAACATCGGGTTTCTCTTCTAGTATTTCCTTTAAGTTTTCCATTTAATAAACTTTCCTATCTGTTTCTATTTCCTATGTGTTCCTATTTAATGTATCTTCTATTATTGCACGCGAGAATTTCGATGTAGTTGATTTCATCATTTCTTGCCTACCTCGTTGTACTTCTTGCATAAAGGTTTGGAGTAAAACTCTATCTTTACGACCAGGAGATTCTTCTACACCGCTGCAAACATCTACAGCATAAGGTTTTACGGTTCTAATTGCTGCCACAACATTATCTGGTTTAAGTCCACCAGCTAAGATTATTCTTGGAACATAATGTTTAGCAGCTAGTGCTAAACGCCAGTCAAAAAGTGCTCCTGTTCCCCCATAAGTGTCTGCTGCATAAGCATCTAAGAGAATAGCACTAACACGAAAATCTTTTACATGTTCTGGATTAAAAGTTTCACTTACCCTTAGAGCTTTAATTATTCTCCAAGCTGTTAGTTGAGCACAATATTCTTGGCTTTCATTGCCATGTAGCTGAATAGTGCTTAATTTAACCATCTCAGCAATGCTTTTTACTGCCGCTAAATTAAATTCATTAACAAAAACCCCAACAATATTGACAAAAGGAGGAAGTTTATCAACTATTTCCCGCGCATCTGCTGGAGCAATATACCTTGAACTTTTACTATAAAAATTAAAGCCTATTGCATCAGCACCTTGGTCTAAAGCGGCGATAGCATCATCATAATTAGTTATGCCACAAATTTTTACCTTTACCATAATTGCTCCTTAAACGGGATAAGCCCAATCTATTTTTAGATTAGCATTTCTTTTTGAGTGGGGCTTTTCTGTTTTTTAACTTCTCTTTCTAGTTTATTTAATTGGTCTTTAATGGGCTGAAGTTCTAATTGAAGTAGGGTTTGAAACTCAACCTTAAGTTCATCTCTTAGAGTTTCCATATTGGTTTGTAAAATACTATGAAAAGAACCTAACAACCATTGTTTGTCACTATCTGAGAGTTGAGTTACTGGACTTTCTAACACCTGCTATATTCCTCCTACATTCCCTACATTCTAGCGCGCCTCTGCTATTCCTAATGCTTTTACCCCTAGAAGTTCTATCAGAGCTACTTTTGGTTGGTTAGCCCGCATTAGTTGCTCTCCAACTAGAAAAGCTTTATAACCGACTGCCTGTAGTTTTTCTATATCTGTGCTTGTGTTTATCCCACTTTCGCTTACCCAAATAGCTTCTTTAGGCATTAGTGCGGCTAGTTGTAGTGAAGTAGTCAAATCAACAGTAAAAGTTTTTAGGTTACGATTATTAACACCAATAATTCTTAGCTTGGAGTTTAGCACCTTTTCTAATTCTTGTTCAGTATGAATTTCAACCAAGGCATCTAATCCTAATTCTTGTCCTAGATGGGCTAGCTCAACCATTTGTTCAGTCTCTAGAAGTGCAGCAATTAACAAAAAAGCGTCTGCCCCTGAGAAAGATGCTTCATAAACTTGATATGGGTCGATAATAAAATCTTTTCGTAGTAACGGAAGATCTACACTTTTACGTACTGCCTTTAAGATTTCTAGCGAACCTTGGAAAAAATCTTCCTCTGTTAATACTGAAATGGCTGCCCCGCCCCCCTCTTGATAGCCTTTAGCAATAGCAATAGGGTCAAAGTCCTTACAAATAAGCCCTTTGGACGGTGATGCTTTTTTAATCTCAGCAATTATATTAACTCCAGGCTTTGCCAGTGCAGCGTGAAATCTTCCTGCAGGACGCTTTACGCATTGCTCACGTAATTTTTCTAAAGGCAATATTTCTTTAGCTAAAGCTAATCTTTCCTGCTTTTTAGCCACGATTTTTGTCAATATATCCATAAACCTCTCCTAATGAAGTTAGGAACTAAAACCAAACTTACGCGATAAAAGTAAGTAGCCAATAAACTAAAAATTTATCTTAATAATTCACTGTAAGCTTAAAACTTAATCTGACATAATCAGGTTACAACCAACCGCCTTAGGGAGGCAACATGAAACATCTTATTTTATTTATCGGACTTCTACTTCTATTTACTGCTTGTAGCAAGTCATATGAAACTGGTTCTGTACCTGCCGAAATGCCTACACTGGCAAGAGAGAAAAACCTTGCCAAAGGTGGTGGAAGTAGTGGTGCTAGAGAGATGGCTGCACCATCAGCAGATGTCCAAGCTAGTAGTTCTAACAGTAATGATGGTAAAGGCAATCTAGAAAAGCTAGTTAAAGCCAGTGACACTACTTCCACACAACAAGCACCTGTTGAGCGAAAAATTATCCATAATGGTGAAATGGATCTTGAACTAGAAAAGCCTGCTGATGTTGCAAACCAGGTTGCTAGCCTTGCTAATTCTCTAGGCGGGTTTGTTGTTACCTCTGAAAGCCAGCAAATAGGAGGAAATGGTATAAGAATGTCAGTAATTGTTCGGGTACCAGCCACTAAGTTTGACCAAGCAATCAAAGATATTCGCGTACTTGTTGGTAATGGTCGAGTACTACGAGA
>CAZHXL010000422.1:0-3516 GCA_964536575.1 uncultured Clostridia bacterium
TCCATCGTTCTTGCTGTTGTTGCTTCTACCATATTGCTTTTTAGAGAAAAAACATACCCACAATGCCAAAATATTACTTTTTAGAACTAGATACTTTACTAGGGTAATCCCTGACGAAACTAAGGTTTAACCTATTTAGTCAAACTTTAAGCCAAAGTTTTAATGTAAGCATTTAGGGCTATTAGGGCTATTGGTTTTTCTCTATTTCCTCCATTTGGTTAAGTTAAGTTAAAAGTGAAATTTAGAACATTTATAAAACTCAAAATTTAGTTGATCCTTTAATGTTTCAATTCTTCAAGCTCTCTATAAATCAATGAGTTAGTCAAATAACTAATAGGCTCTACTTGTTTGATAAATTACCCCTCAGTACCTCAGTACTCATCAAGGCACTCTTCTTCTATATCTGTAAAACATAAATAGTTTTTCATAACAGGACGTTGAGGTTGGTTAGTTACAGTTGTTACTTTTCCTAGTGTCGATATTAGGGATGGATCTATTAGCTCTGATACTGACAATGTATTTGCCGAACTATTACTACTTTGCCTCTTAGCTGTTATCTCAATATTCTTTCTTGTTTGAGCAGTGCTATTTTGCGTCTGATTACTTTTATTGGTCTGATTAGTCTGATTATTTTGGTAAAGGTTTACCAACTTTTGCTCTGAACCAGTTTGTTTGGTTTGGTTGATTTGGGCATCTTGGTTTTGGTAAACATTTACCAAATTTTGAGTATTTGCTGGTTTGCTGGTGGTAGTAGTAGTGGTAGTGCTAGTGGTACTAGTAGAAGGTTGATTAGCTTCCCAGTAATTTATTGCATTTTGTATTGCTAGGGTTTTAGCTGACTCATCACTTTTGTTATTAGCTAAATTGCCAGTAGATAAAAATTGTCTAGTTGCTTCTAATCTAGCCCGCTCATCATATTTTTCAGATAAAAAATTCTCCCACACTGCTGTTGATTTTAATTTTTCCCACTCTCTTTTTAACACCAAGGGCAATCCTATTCTTTCCCAAGTTTCTCCTATCGAAAAGCTTAGTTGCATCAACAAATCTTCTTGTTCTTCTGTTAGGTCATAAAATGGCTCAACATGTGCTTGGAGTTTGTCTTCTTCTTCTTTGGCAAGTAACGCTATAGCAAATGTACTTTCTCTAGGAGTCGATAGGCTTAATCTAGCAATTACTAAATTATCTTGGCTTTGTGTTTCCAAAGCTGTTGGAGTATTGGTACTAGTGGCAGTAGCAAAATTATTAATCTTAGCAATCATACTAGCTATTTGTGAATCACGGCTTTGACTACTATTACTATTAGAATGCTTGGCTAATTCTGATAGATTACCTATTGGTGCTAGTATTAATGGTGATGGTGATGGTGGTGTTGGTGATTCTGGTGTAGAAACTGGTAGTGTTGCTAAATCTGGTGTTGCTAAATCTGGTGTAGAACTTGGTAGTAGTGATTGTAGTAGCTCTGGTGTAGAAGCTGCTGGTGGTGATAGTAGCTCTGGTGTAGATGTTGCTGTTGCTAGGTCTGGGTTTTGTGTTTTTGGTAAAGATTTACCAGATTTCTTTGCTCTGGGAGTAGGGTTAGATTTTTTTGTTGATTTATTAGTCTCAGTGTCAGAAAGGGAATAAAAGGTCGATTGAGCGTCTATTAAGTCCTCAAGTTCTAGGATTTGGTTTTCTGCTAGAGACTCATTTGGGTTATAGAGAAAAGCTAAGTGGTAGTGCCCTTTTTCTTTACCTTTAATTTTAATAACTTTGTTTTTCTCAGTAGAAATTTTCACATAGCGACGAATACCACGCTCATTACTTAAATTCATACGTTTGGCTATAAGCTGGTCGCTTACTAATGGGCAGGGTGTATTCTGTTCTACTGATATTCCAAATATTGCTAGTTGAAAATCCCTAGTCCTTGGACTTAGTTCGCAATCATCTTTTATCCACTTCGGGTAATCTACTACTTTGTTTTTATCCAAACCTAATGTCAGTGTATTTAGTACTGATACCATATTGCCACCTTTCTTTTGCTTTCTACTTTCAGACAAAGCTATCGCTAACCCAATCAATTTTTAAGTTTTTATTAGATAATTAACTTAAGTGAAACGGTGATTATTATTTCGTTGTTGCTTGCGTTTTAGTCGCTTTTGTCTATCAAGTGAAACTGTTCCTTTCAAAATCGAAGTCGAAAAACTGATAAAAACTAATAAATTGATCTAATAAATGGTAGCGATATATATTTAAGAAGTATTATTAATATGCTTATATATAATTCAAAATAAATAAATTATTGAATATAGAATTTTGTTCAAAAGCTAGATGGCATCAAGGCAGAACTTTTCTATTGCGCAAAATTGTAGGTTTTTGTAATATACAAACAACCTACCACTTTGCGTAGGGACAAAAATACTTGAACATCATTTTAATTAAAAAAAGATTACGTGTTTGTTCTTACGACGTTAGCCTGAAATGGTGGGTGCCAGTTATCAGGCTTTTTCTTTTTTAAATTAAAACATTGCGAAATTTTTGCTCATATTTAATTTTCTGCATAACTATCTGCTTTTACTTATAGTAAATCTTCTAGTATACCCTTTCATTTAGAAAATTACCTGACACTATAACAAACTACTGCTGAAAGATCTAATCATCCATTTGATCAAAATTCCCCTTGTTTTGATCAAACCTTTTACTCTTAAAACCCTTTCTAAATAAACTATTAACACACTAACTTAAAACATCCTGATAAATTTCTCTTAAGAGCAATCAACAATTTATCGATGGTAAATAAATCTCACTGTCTAGCCCTGTGACCTCACTGGCTTGCCAAGTACCATTATCTTGTTTGACATACTGAACAATAGAGGGTTGGTCTTGAGCAATTAAGAGATATTCTCTAAAACTCTCTATTGATTTATAGAACTCAAACTTCTTTTGGCGGTCAAAACGTTCTGTACTATTAGAAAGCACTTCTACTAACAGAATAGGGTTAACCAAAGCTTTAAGTCCACCTATGTCTTCAAATATTAATTCTCCACAAGCTACGCTTATATCTGCATAACGAAATGGTGGTGATGAGGGAACTTTTAGTCTTATATCGCTACTAAATGGTCTGCAATTCTGCCCTCTTAATTGATTCTTAACTAGTGTTAGTATGTTATCTGCAACCATTACATGCTCTGGACTAGCACCACTCATTAAGAATATTTCCCCGTTCCAATACTCATACCTCTCATCTGATTGTTTTACCAATGAGTAATATTCTTCCAATGTATAAAATCTTTGTTTTCTTAATGTTGACATTGTATTCCTATTTTAATTAACTAAAGTATTATTCTCTATTTTTAAGCTGTAAGATTGTATTTCTATCCTGCTAGCTAGTGCCCTTAGCACACTAGGAAAAACTTTTACTGTTTGCTCGTTAAGTTCTAGTGCGTTTGGTTTGTTTTGAGTTAGACATAGAAAACGACCTATTATCTCTTTTTCTGCATCAACAGCAGCGCAACCGCATTCCTGTAGTGTTAAAAGGGT
>CAZHXL010000423.1:0-3513 GCA_964536575.1 uncultured Clostridia bacterium
AGTTGAAGATGCTATTAGCGGGGTCAGGCCAGAAACTAGCTTGGCAGCACTTGATGAAATGAAGCTAGCTGGGGCAAAATTTGCTCGCACATCAGAAATAATTGCTAATTAGTAGCCCATAGATAAATCAATGGGCTATTGTCAAATGCCCCTACAGGGCATTAAATTCTTACTCTTCATCTCTTTATAGCCCCAGAGAGGGGCTACTGATAATAGCCCAGTCCTTTAGGGCTGGGTTTAATTAGAGGTACGTTACTTTGGCTAACAATAATAACCCTGCGACTAGTTCTTATGGTGATTTTTTTATCCCAGCACTAGAAGATCGCCCTTCAGTAGCTGTAGACACAATTATCTTTACTGTTAGAAACAAAGACCTAAAAGTCTTGTTAATTAAGCGTAAGATTGAACCTTTTAAAGGTATGTGGGCAATTCCTGGCGGTTTTGTTCGTAAAGGTGAAACTTTAGAAGAAGCCGCTAGGCGTGAACTTCGTGAAGAAACCAATGTCTCAAATATCTATCTAGAACAGCTTTATACTTTTGGTGATCCAGAACGTGATCCTCGTGCTTGGGTAGTGACAGTTGCCTATTTCGCCCTAATTAGCTCTGAACAACTAGAAATCAAAGCTGATACAGATGCTGAAGACGTTGATTGGTATTCAATGTATAACCTACCAGCACTTGCTTTTGACCATGAGAAAATACTTAAATACGCACTAGAGAGGCTACGTAATAAATTGAATTACACAACCGTTGGTTTCCAGCTTTTGCCAAAAAAGTTTACTTTAACTGAGCTACAAAAGGTCTATGAGATAATCCTAAATCGCCCAATAGATAAAAGAAACTTTCGTAAAAAAATTCTTTCAGAAAATATGCTTATTGAATTATTAGAAACAAAAATGGATGGGGTTCATCGACCTGCTAGGCTTTATGAGTTCAAAGAACCTTAATTTACTAAGTTAGAAGAGTTGTATTACTCGCTTGGCGATTTTCTTTTATACAAATAAACTATATCATGGAAATTACCCTGTAAGTCTAACTTGGATTGAAGTATTAGCTTACTATCAAGCTCATTAAATAGTATCTTATCTCTCTCAGAATCTTTTTTACCAATTACCCAAATCTTCATATCTTTTATATCTTTACTTGTATCAATTTCATTAATTATAGACTTAACTTGACTTGCTATAAGCACTGGATAAAAAAAATCTGTTAAATCTTCAGGAAAAGATTTTTGAGTGAAAAACTGCTCTTTTCCTGCTAAACGAAAATAATAGACTATTAAATGATATGTATTATTAGTTAAAATAACATAATCTCCTTTTTCGGCATGCTCAAGCATATAAACTGCAGTATTTTTACTAGAATAAAGATAAAGAAACGGATCTATTCTACCATTAAAAACATTTAAGGTAGTTGCTATCAACAAACACCATAGGAAAAACACTAATAAGTTTCTATAAACAAATTTCTCTAGTATTGCACCCAAAATCAATACAAATCCAAAAAGTACAAGTATTGGTTGTCGAGTAGGCATAAAAATAGGTCTAAATTGAGAAATGAAAAAAGGAGCTAAAAGAGAGAGGCTGACAAATAAAATAAGTATAATGTTTAGCTTTTGGAGAAAAAACTCTTTTAATTCAGACATTGCCCTTAGTTTTATTTTATCCTTATTAATATCTATTAAAACCATTGCGATAATTAATATATAAAATAATATACCTTCTTCTAAATTCTCTTTATAAGAATAAAAATTGATAACTGTATTAAGTAAAGTATATAGGTTTGGTGGCATCATCCAATCTATTTTTCCTCTTTGATCTTTCATTTGGCCAATAGCAATTTTTGTCCAAAGTAGCAAAAAGGGCAAAACAGAGAAAACCATTGAAACTAAAAAAGTTTTCCAAGTTTTTCTATTAGAAAAAATCCAGTAAATAACGAAATGAGAAAAAAGAGAGAAAACATACCAATAATGAGTAAATGTTCCAAGAGAATTTACTAAAATATAAAAAAACAGGGACTTTTTTGTTAATGAATCGTCAAAAAATAGCTTAAAAAACAAAATCATAGAAAATACTGCTAGCAAACTTAGCAGAGAATACATCCTAGCGTTTTGACCTTGGCCAAAGGCTAGTGGGCTTAACGAGTATAAAATACAAGAAATTAAACCAATATTTTTATTTTTATATATGGTTAAAGCAGCATAGTATACTGCAACAACACTTAATAGGTAAAAGCTTACTGATAAACTTCTTACTGCTATTTCGCTAATGCCAAAGACTTTCATCCATAAAAATAAAAGTATGTAATAAAGTGGTGGGCCTGTATCTATTTTTAAGCTTTCAACTATAAACTTAAAATCATAACTAGAAGTGTAAATACTATAACCTTCGTCTATCCAAATAGGTTTGTCCATCTTAAATAGACCTAAAAATAAACTTGCAAACAAAGCAATAAAAACTAATTGCCATTTAATTAACTTAGGATAAGTTTTTTCCTCTATCACAGTTAAATAATCCTCCTACCCCTTCCTAGTATTATTACTAAATCAGACAAGCTATTAGGTAATAAGTTATTGACCAAATTTTGTTTTAGCCTAAATAATTCAGCCAAATATTAATATCAAGCTTAAAATATTTTAATTTAAAATCATAGGAGTGCAATTTATGGAACGTACTTTCTTTGCTTTAGGAGCAATTTTGGCTTTTACTGCTGTTGCAGCAGGAGCTTTTGGCGCACATGGCTTAAAAAATAGGCTAACTGCCGAAATGCTTACGATATTTGAAGTAGGTGTGCGCTATCATATGTATCATGCCTTAGCATTAATTGCTGTTTCATGGGCTTATAGTCGTTGGCCTCAAAGCTTAGTAACTACTAGTGGATGGTTATTTATTATAGGAATAATCCTTTTTTCTGGTAGCCTTTACGCTCTAAGTCTTACAGGAATACGAATACTAGGAGCAATTACTCCTTTTGGAGGGCTTGCATTCTTAGCTGGGTGGTTTTGCCTATTCTGGGTAGCAGTAAAAAAATAGCAAAAGTAGAGTTCGGCAAATTACCTATCTACAAGCATTGTAAATAGTTAAAAGCCACAGTATAATTTCGATCTCGGCCATAATTTTTAAGCTTTTCCTCTCAAGAGTAATAATTATATTTACTAACTACTGGCCGTCTAAAAGTAACATCAGCAATTTTATAGCACTAAGTTATCCATCTTTCTTTTTAGGAGACAAAAAGTATGAGCAACCCTTTAGTAGAATTACAAAAACTGGGTCAAAGCATTTGGTACGATAATATTCGTAAAGCCCTTTTAGTTACTGGTGACTTGCAATCTAAAATTGGTTATGACATGCGGGGTATCACCTCCACCTTACAAGCTAAGATTGGTGGGGATGACCTACGTGGTGTAACCTCTAACCCAACCATTTTTGAAAAAGCAATTATGGGTAGCACTGATTACAATGAGCAACTTAAAAAATTAATTGCTACTGGTAAAGAAGTAAATGAAATCTATGA
>CAZHXL010000424.1:0-3403 GCA_964536575.1 uncultured Clostridia bacterium
CAGAGAAAGAACAGGAGCGGGCAGAGAAAGAAGTATTAGCTAACAAATTAGAGAAATCAGACCAAGAGAAGGAACTTTTGTCAGATAAAGCACAACGTCTAGCCGCAAAGCTTAAAGAGTTAGGCATTGATCCAGATAAATTATAAAATCTAACTAATATAGTATTTATAGCAAGCTGATTCTCTAATACGTAGTCTCAAAAACGGAGCTAATTAAGTATAGGCGCGATAAAATATTACTAATACATAGTCTCAAAAACGGAACTAATTAAGTATAAACGCGATAAAATATTACTAATATATGGTCTCAAAAATGAAACTATTACTTTTTTCCTATCGAGAAAAACCAATAATATTTTATGTAGTAATATTACTAGATTAGAAATTTAACAAATAAAACAAAAAAATAATGTCATTTTTCAGGCAAATATTTTTACAGATAAGAAAGAAGAAAGAAGAAAGAAGAAAAAAACAGAAATAAAAAAAAGAATAAGAAAGAATAAGGAAGAATAAGAATAAGAAAAAACAAAAGTAAGAAAGATAAAAGAAAAAGAGAGAATAAGTAGAAATTCTTATCCTCTCTTTATTCTTTATCTTTTAATCCTAACAAATTAATAATGAAATATTAATCCTAATAATAATTATTATTATACTAAATAAACACACCTAATCTAAATAAACACACCTAATTTCGTAAGGCTTGCCTCTACTTCACCTGGACTAGTAGCATAAGTTATAGCAGTATCAATAGTAATGAACCCCTGTTTAAGTAAATCAATAATATGCTGGTCAAAAGTTTGCATACCATAAAGCTCTCTACCATTTTTCATTTTCTCAGGTATTTCATTAATTTTTTCATGAGTTCTAAAACATTCAGCAGTACCAGCAACAACCCGCATTATTTCAACAGATGGGATACGTTCTACTTCTAGTTTTAATGGATTAGAAGGGAGTAATCTTTGGCTAACAATAGCAGCAAGGGAACGACTCAGGCGGGTAAGAATAGTACTTTCTTGACGTTCTGGATAGTAGCTAACAATCTTCTCTAGAGTAGCCATAACATCAGCAGTATGTATTGCACTGATAACTAGGTGGCCACTTTCAGCAGCCGTTAGTACTGCTTCAAATGTAGTGGCATCTCTTATTTCTCCTACCATTATTACATCAGGGCTTTGTCTTAGTGCGTCTCTTATTCCTGTTGGATAATCTTTTACATCATAGAAATACCTATTATCACTAGATACTTCTCTTTGAGTTACTAGACTTTGTTTTGATTTATATACAAATTCTATAGGATCTTCTAAGGTGATAATATGGGCTAATCTAGTTCTGTTTATATGTTCAAGTATTGCAGAAATAGTAGTTGATTTACCCTGTCCAGTAGCTCCTGTTACTAATACTAGCCCTCTAGGTAGGTTAGCAATATTTTCTAGCTGAGGTGGTAAATTTAGCTCTTTAAGGCTTCTCATTTCTGTTGGGATTAGTCTTAGTACTATACGAAATCTGCCTTTTTCCTTAAATATACTGACTCTAAACCTTTGTGGCATTTTTTCTTCATAGAAATACTGTTGTTCTTGTTGTTCTACTAAGTTATCTATTTCTGATAACTGATGTGTTCGCTCTAGTTTATCTGATTTATCTAGTTTATCTGATTCACTTACTTCATTAACTTCATTAACTTCATTAACTTCACTTACTTCATTAACTTCATTAACTTCAACTTCATCATTATCTACTTGAGCATAGTAGCGAGGGGAAGAAAGACTAGGGAGAACAAGTTGATAAGAAGTTTCTGCCGAAAGAAATACTTCATCATAGCGAATTTGACTCATAGTATCGCCAGTAAGTAAATAGCTAGCTATTATTTCAACTTCATTGGCTGTCCAGATAGCAGTTGAACCTTTTTGTAGCGTTTTACCATGTCGCCAATAATAATGATGTCCAGCAGCTAATATGACATCTGTTACTTCTGCTTCAACAGAGAACGTTAATAGTTTCTTAAATTTAGATATTGTTTTTTCTCTAAAAGATTTTTCTATTTCTTTTAATTCAGTCTCTTCCTGTTCTTTACTCATGGTGCTAGCTTTAAGTTTATTTATTTTAGAAGCAATCGTGTTATTCATAAATCTTACCTTCCTTGATGCTTATTTATTATCAAACGCGAACTTCGATACTTAATGGTTTTAATCTTTTGAACTTCTTCAACTTCTTTAATCTCTTTAATCTCTTAATATGGATAAATGCAATTTAGAAATAATTCTGTCGTTAAGAGTTAAGACTTAATAAGCCTTAATTTTGTGCTAGTTACTAGTTACTAGTTACTAATTAATGCTTAATTTTGTACTGGTCAAGCAAGCGATAGAATCTACTTTTGTGTATTCTTAAAAGGTGCATAGCTGATGTTTTGTTGCCATCACAAAGTTCTATTGCTGTTAGGACTAGTTTTCTACCATGTTTATTCATTGCCATATCAAAAGGTTCTATCTGGTCAAGTTGCTCAAGTAAACTTTCTTTATTAATAGTATCTGTAAATAATTTATCTGTAAGTAGTTCTTTGGTGATAATTCTAGTAGATTGGGATAGGGCTTTAACAATAACGCGCTTAATATCTGTTTCTAGACCTCTAATATTACCCAAGTGTTCTTTTTGAGTTAAGTAATCTCTAGCTGATTGAGAAAGAACAAAGCTTTCCCCTTGGCCATGAAGTTGTAAGAAAAACTCTGCTAAAGGGATAATTTCTTCTTTACGCTCCTTTAGAGAGGGCAAGTTGATAACCAAGACATTTAACCTATCAAATAAATCTCCACGAAACTGACCATCTTCTACCATTTTCTTTAAGTCTTTATTTGTAGCAGCAACTATACGACCATTAAATCTACGCATTTTAACTTCTTCTCCCATCCTAGCAAAATCTCTTTCTTGAAGCACTCGTAGGAATTTTGCCTGACAATCAAAAGGAAGATCGCCAATCTCATCTAGGAACAGTATTCCATCCCCAATAGCTTCAAATAACCCCATTTTATCTTCATTAGCACCAGTAAAAGCACCCTTTTTATGTCCAAACATTACACTTTCAAACAACTCTTTTGATAGGTTTGAACAATTGTAGGGCTGCATTTTCTTTCCGCTTAATTCTTCTATAGTGCTAGCAACACGTTCTTTACCCGTTCCTTTTTCACCAAGTATTAGTATAAGATCATTATTACTATAACGAGTGAGAATTTCTAACTCCTGTTTAATTTTCTTCATAGCAGGAGAAGCAAATAAACAATTACCTATAGACTCATACGGATATTTACTAGCAATAATTGGTTGAGAGGTAAGCTCAGAAAGCAGATAGTCCAATTTGTCTAGTTCAGATAGTTTCTTTAGCTGTTTGAAATTAGACTGGGCAGACAAAATAA
>CAZHXL010000425.1:0-1437 GCA_964536575.1 uncultured Clostridia bacterium
CCACTTCCTTATTACCATCCCGCGCAGCATACATTAAAGCTGTCCATCCATCGTTATCCTGAGCACTTACATTTACTTTTGCATCCAATAGCATTTTTGCTACTTTAGAACTATCTGAACAACGACAGGAGCTTAAATACATTAAAGCTGTTTTTCCTTCTAAATCAGTAGCCTCGACTTTTATTCCTCCATCTAACAGTAACTTAACTATTTCTGCATTGGGGTTAGTAGCAACTATCATTAAAGCATTACTTCCAACCTTATTAGATAAATTTATATCTGCCTTAGCAGCTAATAATTTACTTATTGTTACTGTCTTTCCACCCCTAATAGCAATTAATAAAGGAGTATTCCCATTACTATCAGGTTTATTTACATCAACTTCCCCTGTATCTAGAATTGCATCTACTAAATCTGCATGTCCATCAGCAGCAACATAGCCAAGTGCCTCTGTTAAACCACCTTTAACACCTTGTTTAACCAATCCTTTGTTAAAAAGTAGCCTTAGAACACTTGCTTGGCCATTTGAAGCAATTCTAGATAAAATTGTTTCGTCACTCTTTGCACTGTCTATTTTTGCTCCAGCATCAATAAATATTGCTATCATTTCTTCATCACCTAATTCTAAAACATAACTTAAACCCGTTTTCCCATCCTTAGATTTAGCATTAATATCAGCTTTTGCTTTTAGTAGTTTCTCTAGTAGGTTTTTATCACGTTTTTGAGCAGCAACCATCAAAGCATTTTTACCAGTAATAGGCATACTGCTATTAGGATCTGCTCCAGCATCTACTAGCACGCCTATTACATCAGAGCGGATAAAACGAATTGCCATTTGTGTAGCATTTAACCCAGAACTGTCCTTAGCATTTATATCTGCTTTTGCATCTACTAACATCTTTGTGATTTTAGCATTTCCACTAATAGCCGAGAGGATTAAAGGCGTTCGCCCCTTCTCGTCCCTATCCTCTATACCCCAGTTACTTTTTTTTAGTAACTCTTCTGTAGTAGCAGCTTTTCCATCCCTAGCAGCTACCAGCAGGCTATCCTGTTTAGAATAATAGTCATAAATGGCTATGCCTAGTAAAATCACTAGTAAAACAGCAATTAAAATTTTTAATTTCATAAACGCTCCTAAAATAATTACTTTTTGTGATAAATTCCGCTAGATGATAAGATTGCACTTGCTAAGGTTGTTTTGTAATGGCCTATTTTACTTTAATTTACTAAGAAATGAATCAAATTTTATGAACTATTGGCAAATATTAGCAATAACTATTTTACTTTTTATAAGCGGTCTAAACGGTAAAACTATGGCAAACACTAATAATATTTCTACCCAGAATCAACCAGCTATTGGTATTTCTAGAGAACTAGCCCAACTTCGGGCTAAGGTATATTCAGATATTCGTTATAATTTATCCTTTGACCTTAGAG
>CAZHXL010000425.1:1447-3363 GCA_964536575.1 uncultured Clostridia bacterium
GGTAGTGGAAGATCTTGAATATTTGCCATTTGATCAAATTAATGGGAAATTAAAAACCCAAACCATTCAAGTTAATGGAAAGTCTATAAGTAATTTCCAGCAAATCAATGGACATATTGTTATTCCTATAGAAGCAATTCGGGAAGGGCAAAACTCCTTAGACATAGAGTTTGAAACACCTGTTGAAAAGTCTGGTGCTGCAATTACTCGCTATATCGATAAAGATGATAACGGCGAATATCTTTACACGCTTTTTGTGCCTAGCGATGCTCACATGGCTTTTCCATGTTTTGATCAACCTGATCTAAAAGCGCGGTTTACTTTAACAGTGCTAGCACCTGAAAACTGGGAAGTAATTTCTAATACACCAGTAGAAACTACTAATATGGGTGCGATGGGACGACTTCAAGCCCTAACATTTCAACAGACAAAACCGCTTAGTACTTATTTATTTGCTTTTGCTGCTGGGACTTTTGCCAAACTTTCTATTGAGAACAGCAAAATTCCTATGCAAATGTTTGTACGTAAGTCTAAGCTAGATAGAGCTAAGGCTGAGTTTGATGAAATTGCTCGAATAAACCGTGAAGGGTTTCAAGTCTTAGGTGAGTATTTTGATTATGCTTATCCTTTTGGTAAATGCGACCTAGTAATTTTGCCTGAATTTGCTTATGGAGGAATGGAACATGCAGGGTCGATTTTCTTTCGCGAAGATAGAATGCTATTTCCTAACGAACCTTCACCCAATGACTTGCTTGGTCGCGCCTCGCTAATTTTGCACGAAGCCGCACATCAATGGTTTGGCAACCTAGTAACAATGCGTTGGTTTGATGACCTTTGGTTAAAAGAAGGGTTTGCAACTTTTATGGCTTACCGGGCAATGGAAAAAGTTTTTCCTGGCAATGTTTGGAAAAACTTTTATCAAGCTAATAAACCTCGTGCTTATTCTACTGATAGCACAAAAGGAACAACACCTATTTTCCAAGAAATCCCTAACTTAAAAGATGCTAAATCTGCTTATGGCAATATTGTTTACACCAAAGCACCTTCAATGTTACGTCAACTAGAATTTTATTTAGGCCCAGAAGCTTTTCAAAAAGGGGTACGGTTGTTTTTGAAAAACCATGCTTTTGCTAATGCTGAATGGTCAGATTTAATTCATTGCTATGAGGCTTCAGCAGGCTACTCTCTAACATCTTGGGCTGATAGCTGGGTTAAACGTCGTGCAATGGCTGTAATTGAACCTCAACTTACTATTGATAAAGGGAAAATCACAAGCCTTAAATTACATCAACAGAACATTTTAGCAGAAGAAACCCTTTGGCCAATTAAAACTAAAATGGTGCTAGCTTATAAAAATGAGTCACCTATAGTTCTAACTATCTCGCTAGCTAGCGCTATAACTGTAGTACCAGATGTAGTAGGAAAGCTTCAACCAGATTATATTTTTACCAACTATGAAGATTTTGGTTATGGTCAATTTCGACTAGATGAAAAAAGTTTAAGTTATATAAAAACAAACTTAACTTTAATTAAGGATGAATTCTTGCGTGCTTTGCTTTGGGGAGCAATGTGGGACGCAGTTAGAGAAGCGCAACTTGCACCAATAGATTATCTAGAGTTGGTTTGCAGTTCACTTCCAAACGAGCGAGATGCTATTACAGTACAGCAGATTTTAGCTAATAGCTCTACAGCCTTTGGCAGCTATTTGTCCACTAAACAACAAATTGCAATTGCTCCAAAATTAGAAGCTATGTTTTTTGAGCAACTCAATAAAGAAAAGGACAAAGGGTTAAAATTAACTTATTTTCGTGCTTTACCAAATTTAGTGGCTAGTGAAACAGGGAAAAAAAGCTTAGTAGGGTTACTTTCTGGCTCAGTAACAATTCCTGATATAACACTTAAGTCTAAGGATCGTT
>CAZHXL010000426.1:0-3361 GCA_964536575.1 uncultured Clostridia bacterium
CGGCAATTTGAGTCAATCTTTCTTTTCCCGACGGAAAAACCGGATACGTTCCAAGCCCGCGTTTTTACAATGGAAGAAGAACTCGATTTCGCGGGACACCCAACGCTCGGAGCAACGTGCGTTCTGCACGAAAAATTTTTTCCGAATAAAGATTCTTCGACGTGGACAATTTGCTTCAATCACAAAGAAAGTTTAGTCAAAACCACTTTTCAGGAAAATCGTTTTTTTGCTTCGATGGAACAAGGCATTCCCGAATTCGGAGAAACTCTTTCAGATGATGAAATTGAGACTTTTCTCTCTGCTTTGAATCTAAGCAAACCCGATTTGGACGCAAATTTTCCGTTGGAAGTGATTTCTTTAGGATTGCCGTATTTGATTGTTCCTGTGCGGCAGAATTTGGAAAAAGCGAAAATCTCTGTTGGAAATTTTGAAGAAATGCTGGAACGTATCGGGGCAAAATTTGTTTATGTTTTTGACTTAGGCAAATTTGAAGGGCGAACTTGGGATAATGATGGAAGAGTTGAAGACGCGGCAACGGGAAGTGCCGCAGGACCAACAGGAGTTTATTTGTTTCGACAAGGACTTATCGAAGCTGACGAAGAAACCGTTTTAAATCAAGGAAGTTTTGTTGGTCGCCCCAGCAAATTATTAGTGAAAGTCGGCGGAACTAAAGACGAGATTATATCCGTCAAAGTAAGCGGTGAGATCGTGATGATGGCGAAAGGGATTTTCGATGAAAAGGTTATCCGATAAAATTACCCAAGATGTCTGCGAATTTGCGAAAGAGCAAATATCGAAGCAGAAAAAGCATTAGCAGTCGGAATGGCGGAAAAGGCGAAGGAATTTGTCAAAAGTGGAAGTGAGATTTATCACGGGAATCTTCCTGAAAATATGAAAGAGCATCGGCGACATCTTCTATTTATTCTTATGGGCTGTGCTGTTTGCTGACCAGTTTACGATTTGCAAAGTAGGTTTAAGCATATCAAAAGCTTTGTCATTAGTAACTAAGATTAGATTGTGATGAATGGCGGTGCATCCTATCAATAAATCAAAACTCGCTATAACCTTTCCCTGCTTCTGTAAATTTGCCTTTATATCTCCAAACAGCTTCCATAAATTCAGCGTGACCAGCAAAACATTAAAGACATTGTCCTATTGCCCATCGTCAAAGTTTACAGTTATTTCTTTATCCACCCGCGCATCTTTAATGGTTTTAATCCACCATTCTGAATCAAGATCCTGTGAACTGGGATCAAGTTCAATATTGGCTAATGCTTCGGTTAATCGTCTCCTGCTTTCATCTGCGGAAATAACCGGGGTAATAGCTACTCCATTTCCAGTATCGTCAATAATTACATCTCTACCTTCAATCTAAACCAAGATAGTTTTGAGGTTGCCAAGTGGTTTGTTCAAACAGCTAGATTGTCTTAAGCCGCAAAGCGGCGAAATAATTGTAGTCCTAGATTTTTCCTCTAGCACAAGGCGAAAGTTTGAATTTATGGTATTATTTTGCAGAATTTCTAACTAATAACTTTTAGGTTGATTGAGGTAAAAAATAATGTCTGAGCTAAAGACGGCTTTTGAGCAGTTAGCTATCCAAGCTGCTGAGTGTCGTCTATGTCCTAGACTTCAGGAACGTAGAGCGGTGCTTAGTCATTTAAATGGGAGTTTACACCCATTAGTAATGTTTATTGGCGAAGCCCCTGGTCAACGTGGCGCAGACCGCACACGTATTCCTTTAGTAGGTGATATGTCAGGACGTAATTTTGACCTATTTCTTACTGCTACTGGACTAAGCCGAGCAGACATATTTATTACCAATTCTGTGTTATGCAATCCCAGGGAGGATGATTGCAATGTTCGCCCTACTAGTCAAGAAATTAAAAACTGTAGGTCTTTCTTAACACGCCAAATAGAACTATTACAACCCCCAATCATAGCTACTTTAGGTGCTGTAGCACTAAGCGCGCTAAAAGCAATAGAAACACATAAATTTACTCTAAAAGATGTTGGGAAAGCTTTTGATTGGTATGGTCGTAAACTAGTGCCTCTTTATCATCCTAGCCCACATGTAGTTAATGGTCGGCGACGTGCTAAAGAGCAGCTTATTGATTATGAATTAATTGGACAAACACTAGTAACATTAAATATTACAAAACTTATAGAGGTTTTATGAGTCTCAATCTGTTAGCTAAGCGTGAACATCCCCAATTGCCAGCAGAAACCAAACTACGGCTGATGATGGAACTAGCACGTAAAATTAGTTCTTGTCTAGATTTAGACGATGTTCTCGCTTTAATTATTGATATGGTACGCTCTTTTATTGACTATGATGCCGCAGGTATTTACATCATTGAACGAAAAGGAAAACATAAACGTGTTGTAGCACAAACCTCACGAGGGTATGACCAAGACCGTAGTAGTGATTGCATGTGTATGAAAGTAGGTGATGGAATTGTTGGTTGGGTAATAAAAACCAGTAGTGGCGCGATAGTGCCAGATGTAAGCGTAGATTCTCGTTATATTTCTGGGCGTACTGGTACAAAGTCTGAAATGGTAGCTCCAATTCGCGCTAATGGCAAAGTGATAGGAGCTTTTAACCTAGAATCTGATCGTCTTAGAGCTTACTCAAAATATGACCTAGAAATGCTTATGTTTTTTGCTAATGAAGCAGCTATTTCTATTGAGAAAGCTCGACTTTATGAAGCTTTAATGGAAAAACAACGCCTAGAAGCAGAACTAGCCGTTGCTCGCCGTGTCCAACAAACTTTACTTCCTACATCAGATCCTTTGTTTGGGCATTTTGAAATTTCTGGCCTAAATATCCCTACATCAGAAGTAGGCGGTGATTATTTTGACTATATTAGTGTTAGTGAAAATCGCTTAGGTGTAGTGATTGCAGATGTTTCTGGTAAAGGTGTCCCTGCTGCTTTGATTATGGCTACTTTCCGCGCTAGCCTTCGTGGTCAAGTTTGCAGTGAGTGCCCACTCTCAAGCACGTTTTATCAGATGAATGAATTGTTAAGGCAAAATAATTCCCTAGATCAATTTGTCACTGCCTGCTATTTAGACCTAGATAAAACTAGCTATAAATTTTCTTACTTAAACGCAGGCCATAATCGTCCAATAATCTTACATTCTGATGATAGTTATGAGACCTTATCAGAGGCTAGTTTAATACTAGGTTTATTTCCTAGGCAACCTTATGAGCATTTTATCCATTATACAAAACCTGGTGACGTTATTTTGCTTTATACTGATGGAATAACCGAAGCAACGCCACCTCATTTACTAGAAGAAGAGTTTGGAATAGAAAGATTTGAAGTTTTAGTAGAGTGGGAAAATAATATAAGCCAACAGT
>CAZHXL010000427.1:0-3345 GCA_964536575.1 uncultured Clostridia bacterium
ACTAACTTTAGTATGTCAGGATTGGGGAGATTATTTTTATAGTGGCTTATGTAAAGTATTAAATAACTCCAATTATAGTAGTTATGTATTTGTTGGCACAAATCCTATAAGAAAAAATGTTTGTGGGCTTAATGACGATCAGTGGGAAGTTATTAATAATTTAAGAATGGCACAGAAACGTTTTACCGAATGTTTTTTGACTAATAGAAATACAATTTTGGTTATCGATTATTCATGAAAAGAAGGACCCGTTGATAGCTTGAAGGAAATTAAGGGCTAATAAATAAACTTAAACAGTAGAAATTAAAAAAAAGGAAATATTATGCAATTACTATCATATCAACCTCAGCAGGCTTTTATCCCTGTAGTTAAAGGTAAACCAGTTGATTTAGAGGATGAGATTTTATTAAAAATAAGCTGTTTGCCTGAGTCTGAGCAAGCGAAATTACTTGGGTTGGCTGCGCGTAAGCTCCAAGAGGAAAAGACTAAAGAAGCATTTAATATAGTGGTATCACTTAAAGATAGCCTATCAAAAGGATTAGCCGTAATAGAGTTTTTACCGTATCTAACAAGTAAATATATTAAGATGGGTCGGATAGCAGTACTAAAATGTGTTAAAGCTTTAATAGGAAGAGAAGATAAAACCTCTTTAATGCAAGCGTTCATTAAGCAACTTCAACAGCAAGAAGGAAGGCCATGTTGCTTTGAGCATCTGATGGAAGTTTCTGGAGACTTAGCCTTAATAATTAAAGAAGATTTTGAGGTTGGTGGCCAGATATTGCTACAGGGGGAATGTATTAAGCTTTTATATTATTATGTATTGAATCCAGAAGAAAAAAAGCGTTTATTAGAAAAGGTAAAAAGCATCAATGTCCCAACAGAGAAATATTTACTGCTATTGAGTCTGTTAGAAGAATTCCCATTAGAGCAAGAAGAAATTAGCGAACTATCTTGTTTAGCTCTCTCTACTTTATCCACTTTAGATGATAATGTTAAAAAGAGTAGTGCTAAAGAAAAAAATACTGTGGCTACCGTGACGCTCAAAGTCAAAATCAAAGACAAGATAAGATTATTATCTTTCTTGGATGTAGCAGAAAATAAAAGATTTGGTAAGCAACTATATGAGGAAATTTCCCAGACGTACCAGAGTTTAGCTAACAGGTTAGAAAACTTAAATGGTTTTGCTAGTCACTATCATTGTAAAGAGTTTCAAGCAGTAGATAGAGCAGATGAGATTAATTTTTCTGCGTTTTCTGCGATGAAGGGTATAGTATCGATAATAAGTTTGCTGTGTGAAGATACTACAAAAGAAGATGAAGAATATTATGAAGTGGTAGAGTTTTTAGCAGCACGAGTCTTTTTTAAGAGTTTTTGGGCTGATGAAGCGATACAAATAATGCAGAATATTAAGTCTCCAATAATTAAGGTAGATGCTGGCCTTTTGCTACTCTCTAAACTAGATAGAGTAGATAGCGATAGCCTACACAAAAAGCTAATAGCACAAGTCTTAAATACCATTGATCTAATAGAGGACGAGCAAGAGCGGATAATTCTTAGTACTACGCTACTTGAGCATCTGAGCAAGAAAAGCAGACAAGCAATTGCATCTGCTTTAATAGAGCAAATCAGTTTGCTCTCAGATGAAGCGACAAAAGCAGAGTTATTAGTTGGGTTGTTACAATATTTGACTCCCAGACTAGGCAAAAAAGCTTTTGAAATAGCAAGGAATATTACTAGTGAGTTTGATAGAGCTTATGCTTGTATTGCTTTTGCTCCATATCTGACTGAGAGCAGAAAGCAACAAGTTATCCAAGATGGCCTTGACTTGATAGACAAGCTTGCTAGCCCTAATAAAAAGAGCTTAATTATCAAACAATTAATTAAATCTATTAAGGAATTCAATGAAGGAACTGAATAACTAATTCTTGGAAAAGAAGCATTAGAAGCAAAAGCTTATCAAAAAGGGGATAATCTATGGACTCCACAACTGACATCACAATATTAGATATTGACTCAATAGAAATACCAGAAGACGGAAAGCAATATTACTTAATAGAGACTTTTAAGCAGGAACAACTTGTTGGAGCAATACAAGAAGAAAAAATAGGTTCTAGTAAGTTTATAAGAGTAGATGTACCTGACAAATATGGTATTACCATAGACTATAGTAAGTATTTAGCAGTAAACACTTTAGCAAGTATGACTCCAATAGCCAAAGCTACAGCAATTAAGCTTGTTAAGAATATTCTATCATCAGAACCAGCCACTAATAGAAGGTATCCTTTTATTGCAGATGGCAATGTAATTGATAACATCACTAGTAATACTGAGTTTGGAAAAAGTACTTGTGAGGCTTGCAGTAAGCTAAGAAAAAGCTCTGTTGCTAAGCCAGGATTAATTGGTCAAGGCTTTAAACGCAGAGTAGTATGTTTGAGCCTGTTTTATATAGTAGGAATGTTGTCACTGATAACAACAGCACCAGATATTTCTATGGGGGTTGTTTTTGGTTTTAGTGTTATCTCAATAGGGTTACTTTCATCACTAGTTTTTACTGAGTAGGACAAAATTATGAGAGTTCTAGAATGGATTATTTGCTTGATGTTCTTAAGCTATGGTAGTTGGATTCTCTACAAAACAACCAAAGTTTTTATAAGTGATAAGCTGGGAGAACACTCAAAACAGAAACAATTAAAAAATACTTAAAATAGGCACAAGTAAGACCAAGGGTAATTACTTATGGAAATAGAAAAATATAAAGCATTAAATAAAAAGGAAGTAACAGCGAGCGATAGTTATTACAAAATACTTGTTTTATTTGTTAGGTAAATAATAAAATACATAACTTTTTATTGAAGCTTTCAATAAAAAGATTACTTAATGATTTTATTAAGTTGTAGATACAATGGTCTAAGTTAATGACTTAAACTTAAACTGTTGATATGGTCAATGAGTGAAGCATACATGACAGGGTTAATTTATGATACTTAAAACAATTTATGATACTTAAAGCTTAACCTTTGAAACATGTTTTATTATTTGCTAGTAAGGTTGATATATAGACAAAATAGGCAAAAATAGGCAAAATAGGATTAAGCTTTGATTTCTATCAGTTATTGGAAACAATGATAGTAGTAATGACAAAAGGAGCTATTTATAAAATGAAACTCATCATAGCAGAAAAACCCTCTCTAGCTAGAGATATAGCCGCAGCCTTAGGTGTTACTCAACGCAAAGACGGCTACATAGAGGGAAATGGTTACATTGTGACCTGGTGCATTGGCCACTTGGTAGAACTAGCTAATCCTGAAGTTTATGATGAGAAGCTAAAGCAATGGTCACTTGCTA
>CAZHXL010000428.1:0-3340 GCA_964536575.1 uncultured Clostridia bacterium
ACATATTGTGTAAGTGCAGGCATCTTTAATTCTGGGTTAACAATTAAAATTCCTAGTACTAAGAAACCTATTGTCCCTATCTTCATAAACGAACTTAGGTAGTCTCTAGGGCATAACAGCATCCAAACTGGTAAGACAGAAGCAACAAAACCATATAAAGCAATACAGAAAGTAATTTTATTTTTTGAAAGTGTAAAATAAGGAGCTAGAGAGGAGTCTGGAATATATTTACCCAAAATCACACAAAGGATCAACAATATGACACCTATAACAGTAGCTTCGGTAATCTTTCCTTTACGAAATCTATACATATAAAGCCCCATAAACAAGGCAATAGGTATTGTCATTGCAATAGTAAAAGTACCCCAGGAGCTTTCATTTAGGGCATTAACAACCACTAACCCTAGCCCTGCCAGTGCAATAACAATAACGAAAAGTATTGCAATAGCAGAAACTATCCCAGACAATAGGCTAATTTCTGTACGAGCAATTTCAGCTAAAGACTTTCCTTTCCTTCTTACTGAAGCAGTCATAATAACAAAATCATGTACTGCTCCACCTAATACCACTCCAATTAAAATCCAGAGTAGCCCTGGTAAAAAACCAAATTGTGCAGCAAGTACTGGCCCAATCAATGGCCCTGCCCCAGTAATTGCAGCAAAGTGGTGACCAAATAATACCCAACGACTTGTGGGAACATAGTTTTGACCATCATTCATTGTGTGTGCAGGTGTAGTATTTTTATCATTTAATAGTAATACTCTAGAGGCGATAAAAGCACTATAGTAACGATATCCAATTGCTAATATACAGAGTACTCCTAGCATTATAGGAAATGCATTCATAACAACCTCCTTAAACATGTTTAACAGTGCTATATATAGCTATTTAATTAATTGAGCTTACTTCTTTTCTGCCAAATATCGTTGGTAACTATTATATATCTTTTCGCTTTTACCAGACTTGTCATTACTCACATAAGCTGCCAATATATTCTTAGTATCCATCTTTAGCTTTCTGAGGACTTCTTCAGGAAATTGGCGAAATAAAATATTTTTCTCTTTTAGTTTCCAACGATATTCTTTATTTTTAGCTACAAATTCAGTAGAAATGATGCCATTGTATGCTTGTGCCTTAGAACGAATTATTTCTTGTAAGTCTAGCGGTAAAGATTCAAAAGCTTGTTTGTTGATAATAAGCTCAAACATTACATTAGGCTCTTGCCAACCTGGTTCATAATAGAACCGCCCCATTTTATATAATTCCATAACATAATCATGGTAAGGACCAATCCATTCTGCGGCATCAATATGCCCCAAGTTTGCCTGGTTAAGGATTTGTGACTGAGGCAAATTTATAGCAGTTGCTCCTTCTTTCTCTATCACCTTTCCACCTAACCCAGGTATTCTCATTCTCAAACCGCGAAAATCTACAGTAGTTTTTATTTCTTTATTAAACCAACCTCCCATTTGTGGGCCTGAATTACCACACGGGAAAGGAATTAAACCATACCCTTCATATAACTCTTTCCATAATTCTAAGCCATCACTAGAAGTAAGCCAGTCATTCATCTGTTCGTAATTCATTCCAAATGGAACAGCCGCAAAGAATACTGCGGCTGGTACTTTTTCTTGCCAATAATAAGAAGCTGAATGAACCATTTGAACTTCATTGTTTGATATTGCATCAAAAAGGCTAAACGGTTGTATTACATTGTTTTTAGAATCAGTAGCTTCTCCTGCATTAAAAACTTTTATAATTAGTTGGCCATTAGACATGACTCTGATTTCATCTGCCATTTTCTTAACATCTTCTGAAAGTATTGGAAGATCTTTGCTCCAGGTTGTTCCTAGATTCCAGGTATACCTTGGTGGAGGTGGAGGTGGAGGTGGGGGTAGATAAAAATAATATACCAAAAAACACATGCCTAGCAAAACTACAACAGATATAGCAATAGTACCTCCCCATGGTTTAGGGGGTTTAGGGGGGTTAGGTGTAGGCATAGGTATAGGTATAGGTGTTATGAGAATAGCAGCATTCAATAAATCAGCTACATCTCCTGCTTTTGCTGGGCGTTTATTAGCATCTATCTCAAGCATGGAGTTAATAAGTTTCTCAACCTCAATAGGTACATCAGGTCTTAAAGTTCTAATAGATTGTGGTTTCATTTTTTGTTGATACCAATCGTTTGGACTATTAATACCTGTACCAATTTTGCATGGCAACTCACCTGTGAATAGTTCGTATAAAATTACACCTAATGAATAAATATCTGAACGCACACTAACAGTACTACCTGCGAAACATTGTTCAGGACTCATGTACTTAGGTGTTCCAACTACAACCGAACCTGTGGCAGAACCCATTAATTGTGTAGCCCCATCAATAATTTTACTTATTCCAAAGTCGAGAACTTTGATTTGCTCATCACCATTGGCCTTTGTAACAACTTTTATGTTTTCTGGCTTTAAATCGCGGTGTATAATGGCATTTTCGTGAGCTTCATCAACAGCAAAAGCTATTTGGTTGAACAGGTTAGCTACATGTTTAAGCTCAAAGGGCTGGTTTTGCACAATAAACTGTTCAAGAGTCACTCCTTCAACCCATTCTTGAACAATATAATAAATGCCATCCGAGGTTTGACCAGCTTCAAAAACAGTCACAATGTTTTTATGATTCATCCGTGCAAGAGCTTTAGCCTCTGTTTCAAACAACTCTGTTATTTTTTTTCTTGTTTCTAAGGGCGTATTTGGAGGAATTGTTAGGATCTTAATTGCTACAAATCGATCTACAGTTTTATGGTAGCCATAATAAACTTGCCCCATTCCACCTTTCCCAATCAATGCGTCAAGTCTATATTTACCGTCTAACATAGCCCCATTGCGCTTGTAAATATCTTCTAAAGATAATGTTGCGTTACAATCTGGGCAAAAAGTGTCTGTTTGCAAGTACACTAGCCCTTTTTGTAATCCTGGATCACATTTAGGGCAAAATTTATTTCTAGGTATTTGATTTTTCATTTTCTTTGCCTTTCTAGCTTAAATCGAAACACATGAGATTAGGACAAAATGTGCTATTATCCTTCCCTTTTTACATGCTCTTATCTTACTAATCCCTAACCTAATCTCAGACTTGCATATAGTAATGAAAAAAAAACAATGTACCATTCCACAGTTCACATAATTTATTTAATAAACTGGAAGAAATAGAGTTTAAGCTTTGTAGGTAGGCAAAAAACTGGTAGATTTTCTGATCAAAACCTAAATGTTTAGGTTCCAAACCTAAACATTCAGGTTTTAAACCTCAGTATTTAGGTTTTAAACGTGAACATTTAGGTGTC
>CAZHXL010000429.1:0-1380 GCA_964536575.1 uncultured Clostridia bacterium
AGGGTTTGGTGCACTAGTTGCCACTAGCGTTGATGCTTGGGGGCTAGAAAGAGTAACTAATCCTTTAGCTACTTATCCAAACCGAGATTGGGAAAGGGTTTATCGTGATTTATGGAAACATGATTCTAAATTTACTTTCCTTTGCGCGCCTAATGATACCCATAACTGTATTCTTAATGCTTATGTGCGTTCTGGGGTTGTGACCCGTATTGGGCCAACAATGCGTTATGGAGAAGCAACAGACTTAGCTGGAAATAGTACTAGTCATCGTTGGGATCCTAGGATTTGTCAAAAAGGTCTAGCCTTGACACGTAGGTTTTATGGAGATCGCCGAGTTAACCAATGTATGGTTCGTGCAGGCTTTAAGCGTTGGTATGAAGCAGGGTTTCCCCGTGGTGAGGATGGTTTGCCATCTCGTGAATATTTTCAGCGTGCTAGGGATGAATGGGTAAGAGTGCCACACGATGAAGCAGCAAAAATTGTTGCGGCAGCACTAAAAAATATTGCTGAAACTTATACAGGTGAAGAAGGAAAACGTCGCTTAAAAGCTCAACATTATGATGAAGCTACGATTGAAGCTACACAAGGAGTTGGAACACAAGTACTTAAGTTTCGTGGAGGAATGCCACTATTAGGTATTACTAGAGTATTTGGCCTTTATCGAATGGCTAACTCTATGGCGTTACTTGATGATCATATTCGTAAAGTTGGCCCAGAAAAGGCAGTTGGTGGAAAAGGGTTTGACAATTATTCTTGGCATACAGATTTACCTCCAGGCCACCCAATGGTAACAGGTCAACAGACAGTTGAGTTTGACCTTTATGCCGTTGAACAAGCTAAAACAGTAGTAGTTTGGGGAATGAATTGGATTACTACCAAGATGCCAGATTCGCATTGGCTAACAGAAGCGCGAATGAAAGGCACTCGCATAGTGGTAATTGCTTGCGAGTATTCTGCTACAGCCACTAAAGGCGATGACGTGTTAGTAGTTAGACCTGGGACAACTCCTGCATTAGCTCTAGGTTTTGCTCATGTAATTATGCGTGACAAGCTTTATGACCTTGAATATATACGCCAATGGACGGATTTACCAATCTTGGTAAGAATGGATAGCTTAAAATATTTACGTGCTGAAGAGGTCTTTGGGCAAAAGGTAGCAGAACTTACCAACCAAACAAGAGTGTTAAAAGAAGGTGAAAAAGAACCTCCTGCTGGTCAACAAAGCGAAATGTTGATTTCAGAAAAAATGCGTCAAGAATGGGGTGATTATCTCTGGTGGGATCAAACTAGCAATAGCCCAAAACAACTTACTCGCGACCAAGTAGGAAAAGTATCAAAGGTGGGTGAAGCCTTATTAGAAGGCACTGTAGAAGTAACCTT
>CAZHXL010000429.1:1390-3337 GCA_964536575.1 uncultured Clostridia bacterium
CTTTGATTTGGTCAAAGAATATGCTATGCATTTTGACCCTAAGACTATAGAAGAAATGACTTGGGCACCTGCTCCTGCTGTAGAATCTTTAGCACGTCTTTTTGCTAAAGAACCAGGCACAACACTATTTGCTATAGGGATGGGGCCAAATCAATTTTTTAATAATGACAACAAAGATAGAGATATTTTCCTGCTTGCAGCATTAACAGGAAATGTAGGAAAAATTGCTGGTAATGTTGGTTCTTATGCTGGTAACTACCGTGTAGCTTTGTTTAATGGCTCGCCTCAATATATTAATGAAAACCCTTTTGATATTGAGCTTGACGGCTCTAAACCAGCAAGAGTAAAACAATATTGGAAGGCTGAATCTGCACATTACTATAACCATGAAGATCACCCACTAAGAGTAGGAAACAAATTACTTACAGGTAAAACTCATATTCCCACACCAACAAAATCACTTTGGTTTGCTAATGCTAATTCAATATTAGGTAATGTGAAATGGCACTACAATACGGTGGTTAATGTACTACCAAGAATTGAGATGATTGCTGTACAGGAATGGTGGTGGTCTACTTCTTGTGAATGGGCAGACATAGTGTTTGGCGTAGATTGTTGGGCAGAACTAAAACATCCAGACATGACTGCTTCTGTAACAAATCCGTTTTTACAGGTCTTTCCTCGCACTCCACTACCTAGGGCTTTTAACACCATAGGTGATATTGAAGTATTAGCACTAGTATCATCTAAACTAGCAGAATTGACCAAAGATAATCGGTTTAATGATTACTGGAAATTTGTTCGTGAGGGGAAAACTAGTGTTTACCTACAACGAATTTTAGACAATTCAACTAACACTAAAGGCTATCAAATAGAAGACTTAGAAGCTAAAGCTAAAGAAGGTATTCCTGCTTTAATGAATAGTCGTACTAGTCCTAAGGTAGTGGGCTATGAACAAATTCAGGATTCGCGGCCTTGGTACACTAAGAGTGGGCGGTTAGAGTTTTATCGCGAAGAGGATGAATTTATTGAAGCAGGAGAAAACCTCCCTGTTCATCGTGAGCCTGTAGACTCAACTTTTTATGAGCCTAACATAATTGTTGCACCAAAACATGAAGCTATTCGCCCTGATGGGCCAGAAAAATATGGAGTAAAACGAGAAGACCTTTCTTGTGAAGTTCGTTGTGGTCGTAATGTGGTGCTGACTTGGGCAGAGGCTAAAAAAACTCAACATCCACTTGCTAAAGATGGGTTTAAGTTTGTTTTTCATACACCTAAATATAGGCATGGTTCACACACTACCCCAATAGACACAGATATGGTAGCAGTGTTATTTGGCCCATTTGGGGATCTTCATCGCCATGACAAACGCAAACCATTTGTTACAGAAGGCTATGTAGATATTAACCCAGAAGATGCTCGTGAATTAGGTGTTGAAGACGGTGATTATGTATGGCTTGACCCTGATCCAGAGGATAGACCTTTTCGAGGCTGGCAAAATAATCCTAAAGATTACGCTTTTGCTCGCTTGCTTTGTCGAGCACGTTATTACCCTGGTACACCACGAGGGGTAACAAGGATGTGGTTCAACATGTATGGGACTACACCAGGATCTATGGAAGGACAAAAATCACGTCAAGATGGGCTAGCAAAAAATCCTCGCACTGGTTATCAAGCAATGTTTCGATCTGGGTCACACCAATCAGCTACTAGAGGCTGGTTAAAACCAACTTTGATGACAGATTCATTAGTAAGAAAAGCGATGTTTGGACAAGGTATCGGTAAAGGATTTTTAGCTGATACCCATTGTCCTACAGGTGCTCCTCGTGAAGCAGTGGTAAAAATCACTAAAGCAGAGCCAGGTGGAATTGATGGGGAAAAACTATGGAGGCCGGCGGCACTGGGTATTCGCCCAGGTTATGAGTCTGAAGCGATGAAAAAATACTT
>CAZHXL010000430.1:0-3334 GCA_964536575.1 uncultured Clostridia bacterium
CTGTTCCCCTACGCATATGTACTTCACAAAATAATCTAACAAGAATCTCTTCAAATGGACTATTTTCTTTTGGGACTTTTATGTCAAAAACCATCCCTGTTGGAGTTTCAACCTCAGCATCCATTTGTTGAATAATCTGGCTATGCCGTTCAGCAAGCCTCTCTTGTTCGGCAACTAGTAGGTTTGAGTTTATACTTGAGTAAACATGATCAATAGTCTCTATTAGTGATTCTTCATTAGTAGAAACAAAACGTAATTGGTAATTGAGTCCTTTACTTACTAGCTGACTAACAATTTGTTCTTCACACATCTGTCTGAGTATTTCATCACAATAAAGTATTGATAATGTTGATACTGATGGTGATTGAGCTAATGTTGAACTAATCGAGTTGTCTGTGGCTAGTTCAACTTCTATTACCTCTACAACCTCAAGAGGTAAGACTTTGTATTGTTTGGCTATAGTAGGGCTAATTAAGCTAAGTAGTTCATCTGGTACTGAAAAAGCTTTACTTAACAGCGCATGTCCTTCGCCGATCTTCTCATCTGAAATAGAAATATGGCTAGTAATATCATCACGTAGTTGCTCTAGCTCTACAGAAAACACCTGATTTGATAGATTAGTTGAGTTACTTAGATTAGTTGCATTAGCTAATGAGTCATTTTGTGAATGATTTAAGCGGTTTGTTTGCTCATACTCATCATCAAAATTAACTACATCAAAATCTTGTGGTGTTTCGCTAGTACTTCTATATAGCTCCTCATCAGTTTCATAAAACTCATTATTACTAGAACTACAATCGTCATTATTAATAGAATTAGAATTATCTTTTCTGCTTTCTAGTGCTGGCAACGCCGCGTTATCGCTATCACTAGTTTTCCCAAACATCGACTTTAATTTTCCTGTAAGCGTTGCTGCAAAACCTGTGCTCATGAGGTTATTCTCCCTTCAGTGGCGTAATTATTACTATTTACTACTTTTATCATTGTTCCTATTTAGTAGCTTTATTTAAGTCAGAATTTTGTATATTAGAAATATATGCAGAAATCTCTAGTTCTGCACGAACGCCTGCTTGTTGGCGTTGACTCTGTTCTATTTTCGTTGTTTTTAGGCTGTTGACGTGCAAAATACGCTCTAGATAATTAAGCGACGATATATATAGTCTTATCTGTTCGTCATCTCCTGTTAGTTCAATGCTAATAGGTACTTCGCTTAGAGCACCCTATTTGTTGAGTCCCGACTTTGGAGAGAAGTTTTCTAGCCGTAACCCTCGGTCTATAGCGGCTCGTTGAATTCTGTCTAGAATTGAAGGTAGCTCTTTTTTCTCTGGAATAAGGGGAGCTAAAATCTTATAAGCGTCGTCGATTCTGTTAGTCTCTTTATCTAACTCAAGTCTATTATCAGCTATTTGCTGTAGTAGGTTATTACTAGTTTTAATCTCTAGTAGGTTTTTCTCTTTAGTAACGACTTGAGCCTCTTGTTCATCAAAGACAAAATAGTTACCTGCAAACCAACTAGTAGTTATAATTAACGCACAAACCACTAGCGCGATGATTAGTTGCTGTCGTTTAGCTCGCCGCTCAGTGTTTTTGTCGGTCTTATTTTTGTCGTTATTTTGATTGTTGTTTTGATTATTGTTTTGATTATTATTACTATTAGTGTTTTCCATAAATATCCTTTTATTATTATTTTGACTAAACCACTAGTAATCAATTAATTAATGTTCATTAGCATTAGGTTTAGTTGCTGCTACCTGTAATGAAGTTACTCTAGGTAGTGGTAGTTGGTTGCTAGGTAGATTACCAATAAATTTAGTGTTTAGCTCATAACCACATCTGACAGCATCCAAGCTCTTATATGTAGGAAGAACGTCTTCATATTGAGTGTTTTGTTGAACTTTATTAACAAATGCTACAGCCCCAATTTTATCAATAGCCTCACCGCTTATGCGTACAGTTGACCCAGTAATTTGCATTGAGGAAATACCTACTAGGTCTTTGAATTGTGACTGATACGACAAGACTTGAAAGTCTGTAAATATAGTACTGACTAGTAGTTGAGTTTTTTGGATGTTTTTAATTGCAGATATACGGTCATTTTTAAGTTTGTTGCGTTTTTGAGCTAATTCGTAGTCAATTTTTACTCCAACTAGTTTGCTCTCTTTTACTTTCTCTGCTGAATAAGCATTTTCTAGTGATACTAGTTTGTTGTTGTAATTATTGTATCGATAGCCAGCTAGTATTAGGGAAAGTATTGTTATTGTTAGAACAAGATACTTTTGGGCACGCACTGACGGGATAATTGTTTTCCCTGAGCCTACTACAAAAGCAATCGCTTTATTAATAAGATTTTCATTAACTTTAATTTGAGCTTGTGAAGTAAACCTTTTACCTAAATTATTAGTTTGAGTGTTTCCAGTTAGGTCAACTCCTAGCTGTTCTATTTGCATTAGAGTAGCAGCAATAGGTACGCTGTAGCGATGAGAAGCTTGCTCTATTTCTAATTGCTGGTTAGTAGCTAGATTTTGAGTAGAGATAAATCCAGAACGCAGCGAGTCTAATAATTCAACTTCACGCAAACTTATTTTGTGTTTTGCTACACTAGCTTTAAGGTTAACTAATAGGTCAATAGTGCATTCACCTGCTCCTATTACTAGGTCGTAAGTACCTAAAAGTATAGGAGCTTCAGGGCTAATCGCTTTTGGTTGCTCACAAAAACGACTACCAGATTTCAAAAGGGCAACTAGTTGTAAAATCAAATCTTGCTCAGCTTTGATGGCTATCCAGAGCGTTTGTTTTACAGACCCGTTTTGGAGGATTGTTAGCCCGACATGATTTTGCTCAAAATTTAACGCTGCAATAGATGAACGTTGTCTATCTGAATAGTTTCGTAGTACGGAGTAGGTTAGCACTACATCACTATGTGTAATTAAATAATCACATTTTAGGTTTAGTGCTGGTTGGAACTCGGCTATGTCTGGGAGATTAGTTTTTACTAGTGATACTAAGATAGAACTATTGCCAAACGAGAAATGGTCAGAAGTATACTCGTTTGTTATATGCCTAGCCGACTTTTCAGAGTCAAGATTTGATTCATTTAATAGGGATGTTGTAAAGCTTTTACCGTATTGGCTACTAATAGAATAGCTAATCTTAGATATGTTGTAGCTTGCTAAGTCTGCTTTTAATTTATCTATGTCTGAGTAAACACCGAAAAATTCGAGGTTTGCCTGTTTAGTTTCTAGGTTTGGACTAACTATAGCTAATTTCCATTGCGATTTGTGGCAAGTTTCAAAAACCAGATAACAGTTGATTGAAAAATGTTCCTCCAAAAGAT
>CAZHXL010000431.1:0-3293 GCA_964536575.1 uncultured Clostridia bacterium
ATTTTATTCGCTTTATTATCGCCTTTTCAGGCGATTGCTCGCTTAACTCGGCTCTGAAGAAGCCGAGACCGCGCTCGCACAAGATGGTTCAAATTTTTTCTACTAAGTGATAGAATGGTGGCCATTTCACGTACCATCAAACTTTATCAAAGCAACCCCTAATTGTGCGGTTAGCAAATATAGAAAGGCAAAAATTTTATGATAGAAACCATTGAGCAATATCTTGGAAATGACGCTAAAAATTTATTAGAGCATCAGTCAAAAGGTATCCCTAAAGAATCCTTACATTTACCAGGCCCCGATTTTGTTGATCGTATTTTTATCCAAACCGATCGCTCTCCACAAGTACTACGTAGTATTCAAGCTTTATTTGGCCATGGCCGTTTAGCCAACACTGGGTTTATGTCCATTCTGCCTGTAGACCAAGGAATTGAGCATTCAGGCGGCTCTTCATTTGCCCCTAATCCTATGTATTTTGATGGTGAAAACATTGTTAAGCTAGCAGTTGAAGGTGGTTGTAATGCAGTTGCTTCTACCTACGGCGTACTTGGTTCTTGTGCCCGTAAATATGCTCATAAAATACCGTTTATTGTTAAAATTAACCATAATGAATTTTTAACTTACCCTAACAAATTTGACCAAATTATGTTTGGTAGTGTTGAACAAGCCTGGAATATGGGCGCAGTTGCTGTAGGAGCAACTATCTATTTTGGTTCACCTGAATCTAGCCGCCAAATTATTGAAGTAAGCCAAGCTTTCCAGCGCGCTCATGAACTAGGACTAGCTACTATTCTTTGGTGCTATTTGCGCAATAACGCTTTTAAGACAAGTAGCCTAGACTATCACGTAGCCGCAGACTTAACAGGGCAGGCTAACCATCTAGGTGTCACAATTGAAGCTGATATTATTAAGCAAAAACTACCAGAAAATAATGGTGGTTATAATGTACTCTCTAGTAAAGAAAGCCCTTATGGTAAGACTAACAAGAAAATTTACTCAGAATTATCTAGCGACCATCCAATAGATTTAACTCGCTATCAAGTTGCCAACTGTTATATGGGTCGTCAAGGTTTAATTAACTCTGGTGGTGCTTCTGGTGATAATGATTTTGCTGAAGCAGTGCGCACAGCAGTAATTAATAAACGTGCTGGTGGTATGGGGTTAATTTCTGGCCGTAAAGCCTTCCAACGCCCAATGGATCAAGGTATTAAGCTGCTTAACACAATACAAGATGTCTATCTCTGTAAAGACGTTACAGTTGCGTAACTCTTAAAAACCGTAGCCGCAGAAAAATAAAAACTGTTTTTCTGTGGCTATTTTCTTTTTTAAGCTTAGGAAAACCATAGGAGATTTTTTTATGAGTATTGCTAAATCCCAACTTGAAGCACAAAGCTCTGTATCAACAGCATTTACAGAAGAAACCTTGACCCAATTAAGATTTTTAAGCAAACTTTACCCCACTACTGATGCGGCTTTAGCACAAATCGCACACTTAAAATCTGTACTAACTCTACCTAAGGGAACAATTCATATTGTTAGCGATGTACATGGTGAGTTTAAAAAATTAAAACACATTATTAATAATGCTTCTGGTTCATTGCGCCCACTTGTAGAAGAAACTTTTGGAAATAGGCTTAGTGGAGAAGAAAAATTAAACCTACTTAATTTAATTTATTATCCAAGAGAAACCTTTGCTACTTTGACAGGAGAACTTGCCACCCTTCAAGCAAGAAGTGATTTCCTGCGGCGTACTATTAGGCTTGAGTTTGAGATTTTAAGAAAATTAGCTTGTGAATATAGCCAAAAAACTTTAGAAAAATTTTTTCCAGACCCTTATAAAATCCTCTTTCGTGAGCTTTTGTTTGAACCAATGATGAACCGTAAAGAGGAATATTTTAGCGCGATTTTTGATGAATTAGTAGCTTATGGTAAAGATTTAGATGTGCTAAGACTCGCTGCACATGTTATTCGTAACCTACTCATTTCAGAGCTAATTGTAGCAGGTGATTTAGGCGATCGTGGCCCACGAATTGACCGAGTAATTGATTATATTATGCGTCAACCTACTGTAGGAATTACTTGGGGTAATCATGATGTGTCTTGGATGGGTGCTTGTCTTGGACAAGACGCTTGTATTGCTACCGTAATGCGTATTTCCTTACGTTATCGCCGTTTATCTCAATTAGAAGAAGGTTATGGTATTCCTGCTGCGCCACTGGAAAAGCTTGCTCGCACCATTTATGGCGATGATCCTGTAACTCGCTTTAGTTGTAAGGGTGAAGGCTTACGCGACCCACAACTAATGGCAAGAATGCAAAAAGCAATGTCTATATTGCAGTTTAAGCTAGAAGGTCAAACCATTCGCCGTAACCCTGAATATCAAATGGAGAACCGCAATTTACTCCATCGCATTAACCCAATAGAAAAAACAATAGAAATAGATGGTAAAATCTATCCTTTGCTAGATGAGAATTTTCCCACAATTGATTGGAGTGATCCTTATAAACTTTCTCCAGAAGAAGAAGTTTGTATTAACAGGTTACGCCAATCTTTCCTACTAAGCCCTGTGCTTTGGCAACAAATGAGCTATGTAGCTCAATGCGGGGCAATGTACTTAAGACGTGACCAAAATCTGATTTTCCATGGCTGTGTTCCTGTTGATGATGAAGGTAATTTTTTAAATATGGCTGTAGATGGTGTTGAGTACAAAGGAAAAGCTCTTTTTGAAGCCCTTAGCGTTGTTGTTCAACGTGCCTTTCGTAGCAAAGCACAAAAAGATACAGATATGTTTTGGTATTTATGGTCTGGCCCGCTTTCACCACTTTTTGGTAAAGATCGAATGGCCACATTTGAAACTTACTTTGTAGCAGACAAAGCCACTCATAAAGAAACCAAAAACCCCTACTTTAAATTAATTCATACTAAAGAATTCTGTGAAAATATTTTTAAGGAATTTGGTGTTTCACCTGACGAAGGCCTAATTGTTAATGGACACGTACCTGTCAAGCTAGAACAAGGAGAAAACCCCCTTAAAAACAGTGGTAAAGCTATTACTATTGATGGTGCTTTCTCAGAAGCTTATGGCGACAAGGGTTACACTTTGATCCTAGATGCTAGCCGAACTTTTTTAGCCCAGCATCATCACTTTGAGTCAGTAACTGAGGCGATTACTCAAGGCTCAGATATTATTCCTACTATTCAAGATGTGCGAGTTTATGAACCATTTCGCCGCGTAGGTGATACAGAAAAAGGTGAAGAAATTCGCCGAGAAATCGAGCTAGTAGCATCACTTA
>CAZHXL010000432.1:0-3288 GCA_964536575.1 uncultured Clostridia bacterium
CCAATCTAATAAAGTATCTTGACCAGTAATTGTAAGAGGTAAAATATTTTCTTCTGGGATTTCACAATCAGAAAATACTAATTCTGAAGTAACACTAGCTCTTAAGGAATGTTTACGATGTATTTCTGGGGCAGTAAAGCCTTCTGTGCCTTTTTCTACTAAAAACCCACGAATTGTATCATTACCATCATCAGTTTTTGCCCAAACTACTGCAATATCAGCAATTGTGCCATTGGTAATCCAAGCCTTTGTCCCATTAAGGAGCCACCCCTTTTCAGTACGTTTAGCCCTAGTAACCATTCCAGCAGGGTTTGAACCAAAATCAGGTTCTGTTAAGCCAAAACAGCCTATTTTGTCACCTTTTGCCATTGCTGGTAGCCATTTACGTTTTTGTTCTTCTGTACCAAAAGCATAAATAGGATACATTGCTAGTGAGCCTTGGACGCTAGAGAAACTACGAATACCACTATCTCCTCTTTCTATTTCTTGTATTACTAAACCGTAAGCAACTGCACCTAAACCGGCACAACCATATTCTGTAGGAAGACTAGCACCTAAAACCCCTAAATCTCCTAAAGGCTTAACTAGCTCTGTAGGAAATCTTGCTTTTTCATAACAATCTTCAATAATAGGAATTAGTCGTTCTTCAATAAATTCCCGCACTGAATCTCTGGTTAATTTTTCTTCATCTGTAAGCAGTGAATCAATATTATAAAAGTCCACACCTTTAAATTTTGCCATATAAACTCCAAGATAATTTATTTTTGCTAAATGTCTTTATGTCTTTTTTAAGTGCTCAACGCCTTTCGGCCATCAGAGGAATCTGAACAACATCATAGAAATATGATAAGTGGTAAGAATAACACCAAATTAATCTAACTCGCTACCCGAAATCGGCTTGACCAGACCATTATCACAAGATTACTCTATTAGTCAGTTTCCTCAAGTCTTAACATACTCTCAACAAAAATCTGGAGAAAATTATGAAAGTTTCTTTGCGTAAACTAGCTCATGCTCGTTCTGGAGATAAAGGCGACACTGCTAATGTAGGGCTAATTGCTTTACAACCTCAATATTACCCATTGCTAGTTAAAGAAGTAACCAGTGAACGTGTAAAAACACATTTTGCTGGTATTTGCAAAGGTGAAATAGAACGCTATGAACTACCTAACCTTGGTGCGCTTAACTTTTTATTACATGAATCTTTAGGTGGTGGTGGCACACTTTCACTTAAGACAGATGCCCAAGGTAAAACCTATAGCTCTGCAATGCTAAGAATGGAAATTGATGTGCCTGATGATTTTGAAATAATAAACAAATAGGTAGGTAGCTATGTCAGATTACACAAAAATACTCTATAAACTTGATGGAGTAATTGCCCATATCATTTTAAATCGCCCAGAAAAACGCAACGCTTTAGATGACACAATTGTTGCTGAAATAAAATTGGCTCTAAAAGCTGCTAATGAAAATAGAGACATCCAGGTAGTAGTAATTGAAGGAGCAGGAACAGACTTTTGTTCTGGAGCAGATTTGTCCGTGCTACAAAAAATTGCTCGTAGTTCGATTATAGAAAACCTAGAAGATACAGGTTTATTAATGGAGCTATTTGTCCAAATCCGTAATTTAACTAAACCTGTAGTAGCAGTAGTGCGTGGACGCGCTTTAGCTGGAGGCTGTGGGCTAGCTACAGCTTGTGACTTAATTTTAGCCAATGAAACCGCCCAATTTGGTTATCCAGAAGTTAAAATTGGCTTTATACCTGCTATGGTAATGGCAATTTTACGACGCTCTGTTAGTGAAAAACGTGCTTTTGAGCTAGTTACTTCTGGTGAACCTATTTCAGCTAGCGAAGCTGAGCGTATAGGGTTAATCAACCAAGTTTATCCTGATAGTAAATTTGATAATAAAGTAACAGAATATTTATCTGCTTTAACTCGTAAGAGTGCTTCAGCAGTTTTTTTAACTAAACGCTTGCTTTATCAAATGGATGGAATGAGTTTTGAGACAGCATTAAAATCTGGTATGGATGCTAACACTATTTGCCGTGTTACTGAGGACTGCCAACAAGGAATTGCTAAATTTTTGAAAAAATAGACTGTTGCGTATTCCACTTTAAGCAAAGGTAGGGTTAGATGTTAATTTTTTGCTTGCCAGAAAGTAGGCTCACTAATGGCTAATGCTCGTTCTACAGCGATAGCAACAAACCCCATAGTATAACGGGCATTAATTTCTAGTAGCGGGTGTAGTCCTTCTGTATGTTCTAGAGCATCAATTCCAGCAGGGCCTGTGTAACCTTCATCAAACAAGCGTTTCCCAACTCGCTTTGCTATTTCTTCTAGCTCAAACAAGCGTTGTGATGGGATTTTGCGACCAAGTAAATAGCCTGTACCCGTGCCAGCACCATTAGTTTGAAGGTCGCTAATGCCAAATACCTCTACTGTCCCATCAGGTAAAACATAAATGGTTACACCATATTCGCGAATGACTTTTAACCAAGGTTGAAAAATTAACTGTTCCCCTAATTCAAACCGTCGCTCTACCCAAACGGCTGAAGCACCAACTAAATTGGGCCCGCGACCTAAAACTCTTTCTCTAGCTGCTACTCCCATTGGGCTTTTAATTACCCATTTGTCTTCAGGATGTGGACAACCTAGCATAACAAGCTCTTTTAACTCTCCAAAACTTGCTGCTATTCCAGCCTTAGACATCGCAATTCCCCATTCTTGCTCTAACTGAAAGCTAAAGAGTTTAGAATTAATTCTTGTAATTAACTCTAAGCTAGGAGCATTTACTATAGCCTCTATCTTACTACCTAATGTAATAACACTAGTAGTCCATCCCCAAGGAGTAAAGGTTTTATCTGGATGTTTAGTTTCACAGTCTAAAGCAATTAAGTCTACCTGTTGTTTTTGGGCTAGTTTGATAGTGTCTGTTGACCAAGGTTTTTCTAGTAGTAAAGCATCGCCTGGAGCAGCTAACCAAAGTAGGTTTGGGGCAAGACGGCGATTTATTTTTTCTACAATAGGGCTACAGAAATACTTGCTTGTTGGTGGGGTAGCTAACTCCATTTCAAAGTCAGCATTCATATACCAAAGTCTTACACTCATAAAAAATGTAACCGTTAAGAGAGATTAAGCAGCAAGAGAGAGTTGAGATTGAGCTAGGAAAATTGTAGACAAAAGAGAAAGAGCAGAAGTAGAATGACAAAAAGCCTGACAAGCTTCAACCATAAAATCAAGGATATGTTTTTGTTGAGAACGTAAAGTCATAACAACAGTAAGAATG
>CAZHXL010000433.1:0-3275 GCA_964536575.1 uncultured Clostridia bacterium
ATCTTTATTTGATTCGGCTACTTTATGACGAAATTTGTCCAAACTTCAGAGCTTGTTGTTTATTATTAATAAACAACAAGCAGCTAAAGAACAAAACAAAAAAAATTAAATACTTGCTTACTATCCTGATTTTCATAGTTCTCATGGCTTTATCCTGGTTATTTAAATCCCCAAACTGTTGGTAATTCTTGTCCTGCTCTACCACTAAAACCATAATTGATGTTACTCTTAAAGAATTAAAGAAAATGACACTTTTTCGGCTGGTGATGTTGTTTTCGGGTTCTCTTGCAAAGTAGCTGAGATTTTTAGCTAAACTCTTTTTCAAAGGTGACATTGTGTTTAGTTTTTGAATTTGGCTTCTTATCAGTACGCCCTATGAATGTTTAATAAGACCTAGCAGTTTATTTAAAGATTCTGCCACACCTTCGCCTCTTGTAGCTACGGACTCCACAAAAGCACATTTAGGCCAAGATATTTTTTGCTTTATTTCTTCAACTGTTTCAATATTAGGTAAATCACGCTTATTCAACTGAAAAACTATAGGTATTTCTGATGAATCACGACCTAAATCTTGCAGATCAATACGGGTCCTTTCAAGAAATTCAATATTTGCTTCCATTCTTTCCTTTTGAGAATCAACCAAAAAAACTAAACCATCAACAATCCTGAGAAAGTTAATCTCAGGTTTAAATCTTGCGTCATGAAGTACGTCATTTATTTTTTGATAGTATAGCCAAGAACGGAATACACTGACTGAAACATACAAATTATATACCTTATTCCCAACATACCAAGGAAATTTCCAACCTTCATGAGCTTTGTCTAAAATATCAAAAGACGGCACTATATTGTTGGAAATGTATTCCAAAGATGTTCTACGTCCAGATATACCACAACCTGCATATGCATAAAGAATATTTATGTTTTTCACCTTATCTCTGTTTGCTTTTATATTTCAGGTACTTATTGACACTCCAGAGACATATTATGTTTTTCATCTTTTCTCAGTCTTGCTGTTTCAAGCTACGTTATTTATTAACAGCTTTTGCAGAGGGTTTGTCGTTTCTACATAGTTGTATCGGGGCTGAATGGCAAAAAATTTATTCTTGCCGCCAGATTAGGCGGATTTTTTCCTTGACATCCTCTTTCATAGAACCTTTTTGCGGGATATTCAAAAACACCCAATTTGTTATTCTGAGTCATATCTATCAAGCATTTGTCATGTTTTCCTTCAAGCAGCTAACTATAAAATTTCTAAGTGGCTCTATTGAATCTTGAGAAATAGCAGAAATTTGTATAGTAGGTCTATCAATATATACCCCATAAGAGTGAAGAAAATCTTTTGGAGATTTTACTGGCTGCATGTCATTTTTATTAATTATGAAATAAATCTTTTCAGGTTTTATAAGCGGTAGCATTATTTCCCAAAACTCTTTTTGTGATTCAAAAATCACTTTTTGTGGGTCAAATACACCTATAAAGATATCCCCCCTCGGAAGTAGCAAATTGTATGCTTCTTCCATAAACCCTGCACCGTGTATACACTCTAAAGAGAAACTTTGTCTTTCAAATTCACATGTTGTAACCACAGCCTGGTGATCCATAATCTCTCCACTATCCAATTTTACAGGCATTCTATACCAAACTGTTTTACCTGCAAAAACTGAACCTACTAATTTAGATATTGTTGTTTTACCTGCAAGGGGTCTTCCCAATAAAGTAATAATCATAGGCTTATATTTCTTAACTAATATTTGAAATATTAGTATTTAAGTTAAAATTTCAATGGTGGTTGTTTAGGTGGCCAGGTAGGAAAAGCTCCCTCAGTCCCTTCACACTTAGGTATTCGCTTAATGAATTGTCTATGCACCTTGGGTTTAAAGTACTTTGTACCTAATGGAATATCAAAAAATGGTACATCCCATGAAGCTAAATTATCTCTAAGAGTTTTGTCAAGCATGCTACCGTCTGGCAACTCAACCCAATAATGAGGTTGTTGATTACTAGGAGTTTCGACCATTTTACTACCAGGATTCTCACCAATAGTCTGTTTTGCACATTTACCACAATCTCCAGCTAGACCTGTTGGGCCTGCACTACCTTTCCAACCGAATTTACCACCACCAGGCCCTTTGTTAGAATTAAAAACAAACTTTTGCCAACCTTTTGCTAAACATTTGCACAATATACTTCCAGCAATTCCTCCAGCAATATCGTATGGGATAGCCATTACAGCTTGAGCACCAGATGGTTCAGAAGGATAAGTAGGAGATTGTGGACCTGGAGCATTAGCTGTGTCTGGAGAAGCGATAACAACAATAATACCGCCTATGATCACTACTATCCATATAATTTCACCTGATGGATCTTTGAATTTAAGAGGATTATTAGCTGCATAAGAGTAAAAATTGGTTGTTCCACTGGCAAAACCTATTGGGTCTTCGGTTAAAAATCTGCCTTGCTCAGGATCATACCATCTTGCTCTATAGTACATTAGCTTTGTTTGTTCGTCTTTTTCTCTCCCTGTGTACTGATACCTTGTAGAGTAGGAACTAGGCGTTAAACCAAAGCTATCATATTGTAATCTTTCAACCACATTTCCTGATGGTTCTGTTAGCGAAATTGTACTACCCAGATGATTTTGCAAAAAATATAAGGGTTGTGTTGTTGTTTGTTTGTATCTGATAGGCTCATCAATGCCACTCCCATACAAGTAGTCAAGCTTATTTCCATCATTAACAAGATCTAAAATAACATCATCTTCGTCATATACATAAGATGTAGTTAGATTTGCAGACTTACTACTAGTTCTTCTTTCTAAAGAATCATAGGTATATTCTACTGTTTCACTATTAGGCAGTATAACTTTAACTAATCGGCCTCTATGATCCCACTCATAATTCGCTGTAAGGTTTGGTAAATTTTTTGTTACTGTTTGCCCTTCATTATCAAAAATAAAAGATGCATTGCCAAATTGATTAATTCTGTTAGTAGAATCAGCAGTGCTACTTATTTTATTTGTTGGAAGTAGTGTTTGGGAGTTAAGAGAAGAAATGCTAGCCATTTCATCATCTGCATTATATGTATATTGAAACTGTTCTATTAGGCCTGTGAGTAGTAATGGAACAAAAAGCTACGTTAAGCGATCAGAAAATATTAAGTACTACTCACTATTAACCTATAACTAATAGCAAGAATGAAAGATACTGGTTATAAATAGCAAAAGTGAAAGAAAACGCTCCTTTTCTTTACCTTTTCTCTCTACCTTTTTCCTT
>CAZHXL010000434.1:0-1112 GCA_964536575.1 uncultured Clostridia bacterium
ATAATAAGTACCTGCAATCCCTTCTAGGTCATTTTTAGGCCCTTTGGCGGATGAATTATATTGAGTGTTAGCTAATACGGCTACAGAAGCAAAGGCTAATATTACTAACCGTTTCATTAGGGTTTTATTCATGCGGCCCTCCCTATCATTATTTTATTCTATCTATTTATTTTGGTGCTAAATTTTGTGTCTTAAAATTATTAGCTGGTTGATGCCTACTTAGACAATGGTTAATTTGAAAAAGTCTGGAAAAATTTGAAAAAAATTAAAAGTTTTTGAAACTTTTTTATTTAACTATAAATCTCTATAAAAGCTGTTAGGTTAAGCTTCTAGTCTGAGTAAAGCATAGTAAAAGAAAGAAATATTAATAGCCAAGGTTGCTAGTAAATTTTTTGCCGTAATATTATCTACTAACACTCTTGCGTAGCATTTCTGCTATTGGTTGGTTTACCCCTTCACTAGTAGTTAATACAGCATTTCCATCTAAACGATAACAAATGCTTTCTCCTTGTTTTCTAACATTAAGTTCTAGGGGTTGGGGCGGTTGTGCCCAAATATTATCAAAGTTTTTTTCTGTACTTGGCAAACAAAGCTCATAGCCTCTATCATAATCACTCAAAATTACTTGTTGGCCATTAGGGGCGATATCTGCACCATTAATTTTCTTTTGATCTGTATCCTGAAGAGGTAAAGGGAGTTTTGTAATAAATCGCATAGTAATAAGAGTACTTGTTGATAAAGGGGCTGGGGCTTTATAGACCCTAGCAACTTCACCAGTAGAAGGTCTTAGCGGCTTGGTAATAATATAGAGGTCTCCTGATTTAGGGTGAACTAAAAGGGCTTCTGCATCATAAAGTCCGTCTGGGTATTTTAGGCGAATAACATTGGCACGCTTGGTTAGCTTAGCATTTGATTTAGGAACGGTTGCATCTTGAGAAGAAATTTTAGGTTCTAAAAACTGATAAACCATTAATTCTGATCTAAGCCTTAAATTATCTCCTATATCCCCAGTATAAAGGTAGCTTTTACCAGGTTTTGGCCCTGGCCCAATAGCAATATCTTCCCAATCAAGTGCTGTAGCACTTTTAATCTTCCAAACACCTCGTCTTTTT
>CAZHXL010000434.1:1132-1401 GCA_964536575.1 uncultured Clostridia bacterium
ATGTCAAAAGCATAAATAAATGGGCCATCGCCTGAATCATTATGAGTCCAGTAGATACCAGGATTAAGCCGTGATGCAACAACTCCACTACTTTCATCAATCTCTTTATCTTCTAAAGTCGCTATTATTTGTGGAGGTTGAAAACCTTCGGAACATTCTTGCAATTCATCGCCTGATCGCGAAATTTCTGATATCGTTGCCGTTCTGCTTTCTTCTTCTCGGTCTCGTCGGCATCCAATGCCCAATCCGGTCTTCCGCCTCCGAGCATA
>CAZHXL010000434.1:1411-2057 GCA_964536575.1 uncultured Clostridia bacterium
TAATTTTTTTATTATTTTTATTAATATCTTTGGTATTTAAGGAAAAAGAATAGTTTGTATTAAAAGCCCAAAACAAAATTACGCCTAAAATTAATAACTTTATTTTCATGATTTTCCTTCTAATTTAAGTGCCCATTGATTTATCTATGGGCTATTGTCAAATGCTCTGTAAGGGCATTAAGGTTTTATTGATTGCTTTAGAATCAATAGACTTTATCGGTAATAAGAAAACGAGCAATGTAAGTGCTTCTAAATCAATAACAATAATCTCTTAAAACCCTATTCTCGATAAAGTCTAATAGTTTAGAATGGCAAAATATTAATCGATGATAGCTCATCAATATGTTAGAATATCCTATATTTTTCTTTATCGTCGTTATTGGGAACATTATCCCATCTTTAATCGAAAAATAAAATCTAAAGCTAACAAAATCTTTTGGATAAACGCGCTAAAAATTAATTAATTTCTTAAATTATTTTCGGAGAGCCATAATGTCATTGTTTCGGTCTGTTTTGACTTCCATAGAACCACTAATTAAAACTTTAGCTAAAACACATTTAATTAGCATTATCATAATAGATACTAAACGAACTAAGCTAATCCAAGCAGGCACTGAATCAGTAGTGCAAACTGAATCTTGTATTA
>CAZHXL010000434.1:2067-3242 GCA_964536575.1 uncultured Clostridia bacterium
TTAATGCTTTATGGGAACATGCCCAGTATCAAAAGTCTGTTAGTTTTGATCGTATTATTGATGGCTGTTATATTTCTGCCAATAAGCTTTATGACAATGAAAATAATATGTGCATGTTGGTTTGTATGTCTCGCACAGCAGAATCTGCTCTCTCAGACCAGTTGCAAAGCGAATTATTGGATTCTTTAGCACGTACAATACAAAGTTGCTTGCAATGGGCTGGAACACAACGTTCTGCAATTTTAGAGTTAATGGAAAAATATGAAGAGCTTACTTTACTTTATGATATTAGTGAACGTCTAGGAGCTTTACCTAGTTTTGATGAAGTAGCTAATGAGATGCTAAAAGAAGCAACATCGCGAGTAAAATGTAAAGCTGGCAGACTAGTCTTATTAGAAGAAGATGGTAGCTATCAAGAACGGTTATTTTCTAGTAAAGATAGCCTTATAACACAATCCTCTATTATCTATCATGGCAACCAAGATGCTGCCAGATTTTGTTTAGAAAGACCTATTACCCAAATAGTAAATGACCCAGCTCAAAATAATGGCATATCTTCCCTAACTCACTTGCATGTGCCTGTTTGTTTGACAGACACTCCTATAGGCGTACTTAGTCTATTTCGCTTGCTAAATTCCCCCTTTAAGAATTCTGATAAAAAAATTGCTGAAATGTTAGCCCGTCAAACAGCAGGAAAACTAGAGAGTTCAAGGCTATATGCCAAGCTAGAAACGCTTTTTATGGATTCTATAAAAATGCTTGTAGAATGTATTGATGCTCGTGACACTTATACTTCAGGTCATTCTTCTCGTGTTTCTATCTATTCTGTTTTCCTAGCACGTGAACTTGGTTTGCCAGAAGATCAGATTAAAACCATTGAAATAGGTGCTCTTTTACACGATGTAGGAAAGATTAGAATCCGAGACCATATCTTAAATAAACCTGGTAGATTAACTGATGAAGAAAGACATATTATTCAACAACATCCGGAATTTGGGATGCGTATTGTTGAGCATATTAAACAACTCCATAATACAGTCTCTTGCATTTATTGCCACCATGAATACTATGATGGCAAAGGCTACCCTAGAGGTCTTGGTGGCGAAGACATCCCATTAATGGGGCGCATTGTGACAATTGCTGATACTTTTGATGCTATGACTTCTACTCGTCCT
>CAZHXL010000435.1:0-3115 GCA_964536575.1 uncultured Clostridia bacterium
AAAAATATGCATTTTATTTGAAAAAGAGAAACAATAGGCTTGTTAAAGATAGAACAAGGGGAGAGTAGTGATACATTAATACAAGAAATCTTTCGTACAGCCCATAGTATGAAAGGGACATCAGGAGCATTTGGACTAACTAAAATTCAGAAAATCTCTCATGCTTTGGAAAACCTTTTTGGTGTAGTTCGTAGTAAACGTTTTGTTATGGATAAAATCTCTTTTGATGTTTGTTACGAAGGGCTAGACTTAATAAATAAACTGATGGATATGGAATTAGCTGGAGCAGAAACCCCAGCAATGGTTGAAGTTGATTTTGGGAAACGAATTGAAGAGATTCTCTCAGGTAATAGTCAGCCTACTACTCCTGTCGTAGTCCAAAGCACAGTACCAAACCGGCCATTAATGCCACCAGTAAATCAACCTGCACCAAGCACTGTCCCAAATCGACCATCAATGCCACCAGTAAATCAACCTGCACCAAGTGCTGTACCAAACCGGCCATCAATGCCACCAAATCTAGCTCCTCCAATAAATTCAAGTCCATCAAATGGTGTACCTGGAAGACCTCCTATGCCACCTACTACGTCTCAACCTGCTATGGGAGTGGGAGTAGGGCTTGCTCATGGCCCAATGCTTACTAAGGATTTACATAGGGAACTACTGGATTCTTTTAGAAGCGAACTTGATGACTATCTAGAGGCACTCAATAATAAATTATTAAAACTAGAGCAAAATACTAGCGATGAGTCTCTATTACGTGAAATTTTCCGTAAAGCTCATAGTATGAAAGGGGCAGCAGGGGCACTTGGATTAACTAAAATTCAAAATATGTCTCATAACCTAGAAACCTTGTTTGGAGAGGTGCGTGGCGGAAATTTTACCTTAGATCGCCAAGCTTTTGATTTATGCTATGAAGGATTAGACATAATTAACAAGCTAATGAATATGGTTTTAGCTGGAACAGAGGCTAGAACTACTTTAGATGAAGAGTTTATTGAAAAAATAAACAATCTTTTACAAAAAAACCTAGAAGGTTTGTCCGACGTTGCTATTTTAGCATTGACTAAACCTAGTACTACTGAGCCTACAGTACAATCTCCTCAACAAATTGCTTCTCCACCTGCTCAAACACTGCCAGTTAATTCTCAGAGTTTGCAAAAGGCCGAGCCTGCAAAAATAAATAAAAGCAACGAGCAGCCGAATTTACCTGTAGCAGCAGATAAAGCTTCAGTCCCTGCTCTTAATCAGCCTGCTGCAATACAAGCAACTAATACTCAACCTAAAACAGAATTCATTCGCATTCCTCTAGTTAAAATTGATCATTTAATGTCAGATGTTGGAGAATTAATTATTACTAGAAGTCGTTATGAACAACGAGTTAAGGAGTTAGAAGGCATTAATACAGAACTTTTCTTAGTATTAAAGGAAATGTTAAGGGTACGGCCAGTACGTCGTAAAATTGGCAAAATAGAAGGAGTCAACGCTCCTCATATAGAAAAATTATTTAGCAACCTAGAATTTTGTGAAACTAAATTAAAGAGTATCAATAGCTTACTACAAAACCACACAGAAGATTTTTCTAACGATGATCTACATTTAGAACTAATAGTTTCTAGTATTCAACGTGAAGTACAAGGCTTAAGAATGCTGCCTATAGAAACGCTATTTGAGCCTCTAAGACGGCGTGTAAGAGATATTTCTCGCCAACAAGATAAAAGCGTCACATTAGAGTTATTAGGTGGAGAAACAGAACTTGATCGCCAACTAATTGAGGCAATGAGAGATCCCTTAGTACACCTTATCACTAATAGTATTGACCATGGCCTAGAAACGCCAGATCAGCGTAAAGAGACAGGAAAAAACCCTATGGGTAAACTCAAATTATCTGCTGGTCAGCGTGGTAATCAAATAATTATTGAGATTTCTGATGATGGTAGAGGAATAGATTTTGAGAAGGTAAAACAAAAGGCTATTTCTGGCGGTCTATTTACTGAACGTGAGCTAATGTCATTTACTGAAGATGAAATAGTGGGTCTAATTTTTAGACCAGGTTTTTCTACTAAACAAGCAGTAACAGAATTTTCTGGCCGAGGAGTAGGCTTAGATGTAGTAAAGGTTAATGTTGAAAAACTCCAAGGACAAATTGAGATAAATACAGGAAAGGGTAAAGGTAGCACATTTCGAATCACTCTACCTTTAACCTTGTCAACTCAACGTGTTTTATTAATAAGGGTTGCAGGTCAATTGTTTGCCCTACCAGTTAATGCAATTGATCGTTTAATGAGTATTTCTGTTGAAGATGTATTCACCATTGGGGCAAGAATGGCTATTTCTATTGAAGGTAAGCCTATTTCTTTGATACATCTAAATAGTTTACTAAATATTGCTGAAGGTGAATTAGAGGCCAAGCAAGAACATGTTGTAATGGTTTTAGCTATGGGTAGCGAGCGAACGGCTTTTGTAGTTGATGAGGCTTTAGGAGAACAAGAAGTAGTAGTTAAAGCTCTAGGAAAACCTTTAAGAAAGATGAAAAATATTGCTGGTGGAGCTATTTTAGGTGATGGTAGGGTGATGTTACTGCTTAATCCATCAGATTTATTACGTACTGGCAAAGGTATTAGTCGAATAGACACAAGATTCTCTAATTCACATCAGGAAAAATCTAAAATAAAACACAAAATCTTGGTGATAGATGATTCTATAACTACTAGAACATTAGAAAAAAACATCCTAGAAATGGCAGGCTTTGAAGTACTTTTAGCAAAAGATGGCATAGAAGGTTTAGAGATGTCTAGAACACCAGGTTGTAGCCTAGTACTTGCAGACATTCAAATGCCTGGTCTTAATGGCTTAGAGCTAACACAGGAAATAAAACGCGATCCCAAAATAAAACATCTGCCAGTAGTTCTTATTAGTTCTTTGGACTCTCCTGACGTTAAAACCAAAGTGGCTCAATCTGGCGCAGATGCATTTATTATTAAAGGACAATTCGATCAAAACCAATTTTTAGAAATAGTTAGGAATATGATTGTAGTCTAACAAGTTTAATATACATGGGATTTGCTTTGTAAATCGTTGATTCTAAAATAACCTTAAGCTTTTTTATGCCCCA
>CAZHXL010000436.1:0-3079 GCA_964536575.1 uncultured Clostridia bacterium
ACATTTTTCAATCAACTGTTATCTGGTTTTTGAAACTTGCCGAAATTTCGCATATAACTGTTTCTTGTTGCTCAAAATCTAATCCCTTCTGTAACATCAACCACCTATTAATTATAGTAATGAAACAAGGATCTGGTTCCCGAAAACGGAAACATTTTTATATATTAACAACAACAATGTTATTTTACTTAGACTTGAGTTTGTATTATTACATAAAAATTTATTTTCGGTATAATATTTTATTATTTCCTAGACAAGTAAGACATTTTTCAAGAGGCTTATGATCCCAAATCCATTATTAACACCAAAGCAAGCAGCTAAACTTTTGGGCGTATCAACTAGAACTATTCACCGATGGGATAAAGACGGCAAAATCCAAAGTATTCGTACCCCAACAAAAATGCGTCGTATTCCTTTATCGGAAGTAGAAAGAATATTAGGTAAGACAGATAGAAGTGCTCAATGCTGTATCTATATTCAAATAAATAAAAAAACAAGCCTAAATAATAACGATCTAGAAAAGAAACAGGAGGCATTTCTTAAAGTAGCAGAAAAACAAGGCTATCAAGTTAAACACATAATAATCGAAACAGATTCTATTTTAAAAGAAAATCGCGCCAACATAATCAAACTATTACAGTTAGCAAATAAAAAAGAATTCGATATTTTGTTAATAGATAACCCAAACACTTTATTGCCCTTTGGTTTTAGTTATCTTAAAGAGCAGTTAACATTATTAGGAATTAAAATTGAAATCTTAGAAACAGACTTTAATAAAAATTCTATTGAAGAGGAAATCTATTTTTTATTAAAAGTAATTCTTAAGAAATTACATCTATACTTAGCAAAAACAGAAAATAAGAAACTAAAATCTTTCAAAAGAAAAATCTACTATTTTCTAAAAACCACCCTACTCTTTCTCTCAAATTGACGGCTATTAAACTATATATAATCAATGGGTTATAATCATACTGCCATTTGTTTTTGTAAAAATATCGAAATCTCTGGAAAATTTTCTTTTTTTCGGGAACCAAAATTTAAATTGCTTACTATAACCATATAGACACCGAAATTCAGATAATAACTAAAAACTACAATCTTTATTAAAAATCAATATAACTGTACTGTTTTGATAGTACGATCCATGAAATTTCAAAAAAATGAAAATGAACAGAATTAAATCTAAAACCAACAAAAACAAAGAGGAAACAATTATGAATACAAAAAATCAAAATACTGAAAGCTCAACAAAAACAATACTACAAACCTTAATCGGTATTCCGTTATCAGCTTTAATACATTGGCTATTTATGTTTGGTGCCACACCAAACCTTAAAGCTAATCGTGGTTTGTCTTGTTAATCATTAGAGTGACTGTAAAAACACTTTGGCACATCAGTTGCTATTACTGATACTGTCATAAATTCATAAAATTAATAGCTCGTTAAATTTCATTAAAATTAATTAACTTACTAACAATGGTTATTAACAATACTAATCGAGATCCTTTCAGAAATACGATTGCAAGCAAATGCTAGGCAAATATACTAATAATAAATTACATAATATAAATTAATGAATAATAATTTGGCACGATCCTTGCAGGTAGATTATTAGACGAAATTTATTAGACAAAATTAAACTAGTTAATAATAGAAATAAACAGAAATAAACAGAAATAAACAGAAATAAACAGAAATACGATTCATAGTTCACAGGGGTAAAAATGTTAAAATCAAGGCGAGTAGCATCAATAAATCTTGACAAATCACAATGGAAATTGGCTATAGTCAGTCCAAACCTAGAAACTAAACAGGCAAACCTAGAATTTTTCGGTGTCTACTCAGACATAGATAAATTAAAAATAGACTTAGCAAACTACAACATATCTAAGATTAGCTACTCTATCAGCAGCCAATACGGTAAAAGCTTCACAACATCCCTATTAAATGAATCAAATCTTGACTCTGAAAAGCTGGCTAGGCATATAACAGACGAGCACACTTCTGATTATTTCTCGTTTGGCAATAGTTCTATCCTAGTATCACTAGTAAAAACTAATCTGCCAGACATAGCCGGATTTCAACCAGCACTAAACCTAAAATGTGATTATTTAATTACTCACAGTGATGTAGTGCTAACCTACTCTGTGCTACGCAACTACTCAGATAGACAGCGTTCGTCTATTGCAGTGTTAAATTTTGAGCAAAATCATGTAGGACTAATTGTTCTCCAAAATGGGTCTGTAAAACAAACCCTCTGGATAGCCATCAAAGCTGAGCAAGATTTGATTTTACAACTAGTTGCCCTTTTGAAATCTGGTAGTCGTTTTTGTGAGCAACCAAAAGCGATTAGCCCTGAAGCTCCTATACTTTTAGGTACTTACGACCTAGTAATAGGAGCAGGTGAATGCACTATTGACCTATTAGTTAACCTTAAAGCTAGTGCAGCAAAACACAAAATAAGCTTGCGTGAAGTAGAGTTGCTAGACTCACTCCGCTCTGGATTTATCTCTACTCAAAATCTAGCTACTAACCAACAATTAGAAATAGAAAATGGTTCTCATCGTTACGGCGTACCTATTGCTGCTAGCTTAATGCAAATAGAACAATTAGGTGTTGACCTAACTAGCAATAATACTAACGTTTTAGCTAAAAGGTTTACTTCACAGGCTCAAATTAAAGTTAATGAGAACCTAATCAATAAAGCAATTGCATTCGTAGTAGGCTCAGGAAAAACTATTATCCCCTCAGTACGCGCCCAGAAATATCTTGTTCTAACAATAACAATACTTTCCCTGATGCTAGCTGGCTATCGATACAATAATTACAACAATAAATTAGTATCACTAGAAAACCTTTACTCAGTAGAGAAAGTAAAAGAAAGTAACTTAATTGGCGTAAAAATTGATTATGAATTAGCTCAAAAACGCAACAAACTTAAAAATGATCGTATATCTGCAATTAAAACTATCCAAAAGACTCAACTATTAGTCAGTACTATATTTACAGACTTTCAAGTGCTTTCGTATCAGTCACAATTCAAAGACCTAGTAGGTATTTCCTCAATGCAAATTACTG
>CAZHXL010000437.1:0-3062 GCA_964536575.1 uncultured Clostridia bacterium
ATATAACAACTGGGATAGTATAACTATATATACATTTACAGTATATATACATTTACAGTATATATACATTTAGTGTATAATTTATCGCATGATAAAAGTAAAAATTACTGAATTGCTAACCCAACAAAATCAAACGTTATATTGGCTATCAAAGCAAACAGGTGTTAGATATGCCACTATATTTGACTTGAGCAAAAACAAGGTAAGCAGACTAAGCCTTAGTGTGCTTGACCGGATCTGTGCAGTGCTTAATTGTCAGCCAGGGGATTTAATTGTCTATGTTGCTGATGATAAGCGCGGCACCCAACTTAAAACCAAAGCTAAAGCTAAACCTAAAACCAAAGCTAAATTAGTAAAGGAGTAAATTTTATGGCAGGTCAGATAATACCACGCGGTGAACGTGTTTGGCTTGTTAGGGTGTTTCTTGGTAGAGATCCATCTACAAGCAAAAGACGTTACCACAATCATACTATTCACGGTAATAAAAAAGATGCTGAAAAATACCGTAATGCTGTTTTAAGAGAAAGAGATTTAGGTACTTTTATAGAACCTTCTGCAACAACCCTTGGTGAATACTTAGACCAGTGGCTTGAAACTAGTAAGTCTAGAGTAACAGAACGCACTCACACAGATTACACAGACTTGCTAAACCGCTATATTAGGCCAACCATAGGGAATAAGCGGCTTTCTGATATACAACCATTAGATATTCAAAACTTATACTCTGATCTTCAGAAACGTGGCCTATCAGCACGAACTGTTCGTTTTACTCACAGTGTACTTTCTTCATCTTTCAAGCAGGCAGTTAAATGGCGAATGATGATACAAAATCCAGCATCCTTAGTTGATTTGCCAAAGATGGTTAGAAAAGAAATGTTGTCTTTAACTCCAGAACAAGCTAAAAAATTTCTTGAAGTAGCACAAGCAGACCGTTTTAGCGTTTTATTTCATTTTGCCCTTATAACAGGTATGCGACCAGAAGAATACCTTGGCTTACAATGGAAAGATGTTGATCTAAAAAAAGGTGTTGTGGCAATACAACGCACTTTACTTTGGAAGCGTGGTGGTGGTTGGAATTTTGGTGAGACTAAGACTCCTAGGAGTAGGCGAAGTATTCCCTTACCTACTTCATTGCTTCGTAGCTTAACAGAACACCATCGCAAACAAGCAGAAGAACGGTTAAAGATGGGCGCAGAATATCAAAACTATGATTTAGTCTTTGCTTCTCACAATGGAGCACCTATTATGTCAAGAAACTTGGTCAGAAGACACTTTAAGCCTGTATTAAAAGATGCTGGTATACCTAAAACATTTAGGCTTTATGATCTTAGGCATTCTTGTGCTACTTTATTGCTGGCAGCCCAAGAAAACCCCAAAGTTGTTAGTGAAAGGCTTGGTCACGCCAATATAATTCTTACCCTTGATACTTATTCTCATGTCCTTCCTTCGATGCAACAATCAGCGTCTGAAAAGTTAGAAAATATTATCTCTTTCAAAGTTGGCACACTATAGGCACACAAAACAAAACAGCCACTCTTATGAGTGACTGTAACTTGTTGAATCTAAAAAGCCAACTGCGGGAGTCGAACCCGCGACCTACTGATTACGAATCAGTTGCTCTACCAACTGAGCTAAGTCGGCTTATTGAGTAAAAATAGCTTAATTATTTGTAAGACACAAAATTATCTTGCGAGAAAAAAGTTTTTTCAAGCCTGATTAACCAGCTTTGTTACTAAAATGGCTAAATCAGCTAGTTTTCCTTGATAAACTCCCGAATGTAACTATTTACTAGCTCTGGTCTTTCATGAATTACCCAATGACTACCATCTGGAATAGGCTTAATAGTTAATTCTGGTACATAGTCGCCTAGTCCTGATAAGTTTCCTAAAAGAAGGTAAGGGTCTTTTTCTCCCCAAATTACTAAAGTAGGGACTTTGATAGCAAAACTTGAGAAAGTGTTAGAAAATGCGCTGATTTTTCCTTTGTCTGCCTCTGTAACAGGTGGGCCTGCCTCAGCAGCACGATAATAGTTTAATCCACCAGTAAGTGCTCCAGATTGTGACCAAGCCTCAAGGTAAGCCTTTTTATCCTCTTGAGTAAAAAAGCCTTTTTCTAAGCCTTCAGATAATACACTTTGTACTATTAAAGCATAATTATTAGCTGAAATAACAGATTCTGCCTCTGGAGCACGAAACATTAGCATATATTGACTGGCTTGTTGTTGCTCAGGGTTTTCAAGAAGTTCTCGCTGAAATACGGCTGGATGTGGAGCATTTATAATAATTAACTTTTCCAAATACTCTGGGTACTTACTGGCAAATACCCAAGCCACTGCTCCGCCCCAGTCATGAGCAATAAGAGTAAACTTTTTATATCCTAAATGTTCAGCTAATAAACGAACATCTTCAATTAAATGCTCTATTTGATAGGCTTCTACCTGTTCTGGTTTTGAAGATAAATTATAACCACGCATATCTGGTGCTATGGCTAGGTGATCTTGGCCAAATTCAACTAATTGGTTTTTCCACTCATACCAAAATTCTGGAAACCCATGCAAAAACATCATTAGCTTACCGCTACCATTAGCAACATAATGTAACTTTACTCCATTTACTTCTGCATATTCGTGCTTCATTACCTTATTTTTACCTCATTGTTTATAATTTAGTGATATGTTGCAGATAGGGGTTTCCCATACTAACAGAAGGGCGTGAGAGTTGACGCTCAGTTTCTTCACTTTGGCACTTAGGACATTCTACTTTTTCTTCTGGCTTATGAACTAAAGCTTCAAATTTATTTTCACATTTTTGGCAAATATAATCATAAAGTGGCATAAATACTAACTCCTTTATTTAGGTGATTTATAAGGCTACTTAGTAGCTCCAGCTTGTTTTAATAGCTCTATTATTTCTGTAAACATGCCTCCAGTAGCATACCTTAAAGCAGTAGCACCAGATTTTGAACGGGCATTAACATTTGCCCCTGCTTTAATTAACTTTTCTACAATTTCAACATTACCCATTGTAGCAGCATAAATCAAAGATGTTGTGCCATTTTTAGCA
>CAZHXL010000438.1:0-3006 GCA_964536575.1 uncultured Clostridia bacterium
TGACAAACGATATTAATTCGAGACGAAACTACGAAATCACCCTGCTAGCATGCGCAAGACTTTTGGTTGTTTTATAAATTGTAAATTGTTAACTTATTGATTATACAGTTGTTGATTTAGGACTAGATCTCAATTAATTTTTGAATAATTAGATTTAGTTTTTCTTTGAAAGTACTTTTTGACCTTTTCCAAAAACTAAATTACTGCTCTACAGACTAGGAAAATACACTAGACATAATTTATTGTCAACAAAAATTTCGCATAATTCTTAAGAAATATAATATAGTAGTGGTTGCAAGTTTTAAATAGAGAATAAAGAACGTATAATCAGGAAGATAAAGGCAAATGAAGGAATGTAAAAAATGAGAAAAACAACAATAGCTTAAACAAAGGAGGTTTAAGCTTGTCGCTTATAACTTCAGCCTCAAATTCTTCTGATTCTTTTTGCCTATTTTTCTTATTGTTTCAAGTGTCTTTATTTTAATATGAATATTGCTATAAAGAACCTGTTAACAAGTTTCAAAGTCATAAGGGTAGGCTTTTCTTTAAACTATTGCACAGGCCAATTTGGCTAGCTATACTTTGGTTGCTATTTTTTCTATATTTTAACAAACAAATTTGGAGATACTTATATGAGCAGCAAACTTTTTTATGGGATCTTTGCTTTTACACTAGCCTTTTTGCTAGGTTTAGTTGGCTATTGGTCAGTAAATAAACAATATGTTTCCAAATATAGTTTTAATCAAGGCTGCTCGAAATATAAAACTGTAACCCCAAGTAACACAACTAGTTACCATAAATAAATTAAATAAATTAAAGCGAGTTTTTAGATGAAAAAGTCTATCTTATCTTTTCTAATAGTTATTCTACTAGCTTTTTCTATAGTACCACCACAAGCCACCTATGCTGATCTAGGACAAAAACCTAACCAAAACACTAAATCGCCTACAGGGTGGAAAGAGTATGTATCTACAACAGGTAATTTTGCGGTTATGTTACCAGTAGGACAGGTTGTAGAAGAAAAAACCCCTCAAATGCGTGTCAAACTGGATGTTGGCCCTCGTACTTATGGAGTAGCACGTTTAGAAGGTTTTAAGTTTGCAGAAACTGCTCAAGCAACTGTTGAAGGCGCAGCAAATGATTTTCTTGATACATCTGAAGGAAGAGCAATAGATAAACTAAATACTCCTATAGGTGGTTATCCTGGTGCTTCAATAAAATTTGAAACAATGAACCCTGCTGGAGTTACCGAAGCCAGGTTTTACCTAGTAGGAAAGTATATGTATGCAGTAATTGCTTTTACTCGCAATGGTAATAGCCAAGATGATGCCACTCATTTTCTAAATTCTTTTAGGTTATTAAACAGCAAACCTGGCAGCTAGGTAATTAAACCATATGAAAATTCGATTAGCAACAAATCAAGACAAAGAGCAAATCCAAAATATTGTTTTTGGGATTTTATCTGAATATGGCTTGAAAAATGACCCTAATGGCACAGACTCGGATCTTAACGATATTGAAGCAAACTATATTGCTCGTGGTGGTACGTTTGTAGTAGTAGAAAACGACGCTAGCCAAATAGTAGGAACTGCTGGTTTATTTTATTTAAGATCTGGCGTTTGTGAACTAAGAAAAATGTATTTACTTAAGGAAACTCGGGGTAAAGGTGTTGGTAAACAAACTATGGAGTATTTGCTTGCTAAGGCGCGTGAACTAGGGTTTCAACGTATTGAGTTAGAAACGGCTTCTGTACTAGTAGAAGCAATTAGTCTTTATACCCGCTATGGTTTTCGCCCAATAGAGGGTGGACATTTATTAACTTTGCGTTGTGATAAAGCTTATGCGTTAGACTTAATCCCTGCATCTTCTTGTAACTAGTAGTAAATAATAGACATGAAGGTCTTTTATACAGACAAATATACAGTTGAGCTACCTGTAGGACATCGCTTTCCTATGGAAAAATATCGCCTAGTAAGAGAATCTCTCTTAGAAAAAGGTGTTTTGAACCAGAATGAGCTTTATGAACCAGAAATAGTGTCTCCTGAAGTAGTTACCCTAGCTCACACTCGTAAATATGTTGAGTCTATTTGTAATGGCACGATTGAGCCAAAAGCAATGCGTCGAATAGGATTTCCTTGGAGTCCATCTTTGGTTACTCGCTCGCTCGCCTCGGTTGGTGGAGCACTTTGTGCCGCAAAAGAAGCATTAGAGAGTGGTATTTCTGGTAACTTAGCTGGTGGTACTCATCACGCACTTATAAATGCAGGTGAGGGTTATTGTGTATTTAATGACATTGCTGTAGTGATTCTCTACTTATTAAAACATAAGAAAATTCGTAGAGCCGCGATCGTGGACTTAGATGTTCATCAAGGTAATGGAAACTCAGCGATTCTTGGCCAGCAAAAAGAAGTTTTTATCTTTAGTATGCATGGAGAAAAAAATTACCCTTTCCATAAAGTCGCTTCTACACTTGATATTGGGCTAGCTGATAATACTAGTGATGATGAATATTTAGCCCTACTTAAAGAAGCTCTCCCAAAAGTTTTTGATTTTGGGCCTGAAATAGTTTTTTTCCAAGCAGGGGTTGATCCATTAAAAGAAGATGTCTTAGGACGTTTAGCCCTATCTAAAAGAGGTTTAGCAGATCGGGATAGACTTGTTTTATCTGAATGTCAAAAGCGTAGCATCCCAATTTCTTTAGCCTTAGGTGGTGGTTATGCCAAACCTATTGAGTTAACTATAGTGGCACATACCCAAACCTATCAAATTGCTAAAGAAATTTTCCCTAATATTGTAAGGGCAGACACATAGGTTTGCTCCTTTAGTCATAAGAAGTAGGGCAGACCTATGTGTCTGCCCTTCATTTGGACTAGTTATCTATAACTAGTTAGGCTAAACTATCAGCTAAATTATTAATTTTCTAACACTATATTGGGGTCTGGTAATCGTGGCTATTCTTGATAATTTCTACGAAAAACTACGTAAAATCGTTAGTCCAGGAGATGA
>CAZHXL010000439.1:0-2963 GCA_964536575.1 uncultured Clostridia bacterium
CACAGTAGACCTAGGAGCAAGACGAGCTAATTCCACTACTGGTAATTTTTCTATAACAAAAGGTGGCGGTGGTCAGACTGGAGACACACAAGCACCTACAGTCACATTCCTTTCACCAAAAGGTGCTGAACGATTTACCTCAGGTGACAACTTACAAATATCATGGATGTCTAGTGATAATGTAGCAGTAAGTTCACAGGATTTAAGCCTGTCTACTGATGGTGGAACTACTTTCCCTGTAACAATAGCAAGTGGTCTACCTGGAACAACTCAAAGTTTCTCGTTCCCAATTCCAGCAAGCTTGCAATCAAACCAGGTGCGACTTCGCTTAATTGTAAGAGATGGAGCAGGTAACACCGCTCAAACAATAACTCCATCAACCTTTCGTATAGAACAACCAGTAGACACAATAGCTCCTGTAGTCACAATTTCACAGCCTAGTAGTAACCAAAGCTTAATAGCAGGACAGCCAATCCAAGTAAATTGGCAAAGTGTGGACAATCGTGCAGTAGTAAGCCAAGCTTTGTTGCTCTCACTAGATGGAGGAAAAACATTTGCAACGGTTGCAAGCTTTGGAGCAAACGACAATTCATTTGTAATTAAAAACATAGAGGAATTAAACATTACTAACTCTCAAGGGATAGTAAGAATAACAGCAACAGACAGTAGCGGAAATATTGGTCAAGCTAGCACTCAGTTTTCAACATCTCCAGCAATAACCAATGCTATTTATCAGTCTAAGATACTTACAATTAGTGGTATAGGTTTTATGTCTAATTCAGCTAGCAGAACAACTAGGCTCTTTGTTAATGAAAGAGAAATCACCTTAACCCCAATGACTGTTTCCAACACTAGTTTCACTATCAAAGGTAGCAAAAAGAAACTAGGTGGAATTGTTCGTGGCAACAATACCGTTAGACTCGTTGTTAATGGGGTTAGTAGCAACACCGCAATGTTTACTTTTTAGTAATTAAAAGTTAGTTATCAGTTGTTTAATTTTGATTTGATTTTGATTGTTTTGCTCATAGACAGTAGACAGTAGTTTGTATTTGGTTTATTTGGTTTGTATGGAAAAGTAGATACTCCATATTAGGTTAGAAATTAGATATAGGTAATGGTAGTAGTGCTAGGTTCTAGCAAAACCCATCCCTACTACCAATTTTTCAAATGTTTTGGAGGTAATAAAAATGTCAGTACAACCATTGCCATTAGATACAATATTTCAACAAGCAGCTACATTAAGCTCTCAAGATAAAAAAGCTTTAGCAGACCGTTTATTAGCTGATGTTTCAGAACAAGAACAACGTGACCAGCAACGAATAAAAAACCAAGCAGCATTAGAGTTTCATAAGCAGTTACTAGCAGATGATTCAGGCTATGAAGAAGAAAATGCTCAGTTAATAGATGAAGCAATAGCAGCAACAATTAAAAATAATTAAAGTAGGCTAACTAAATGTTTAGACCAATAGTGCTAGATGCAACGCCATTAGGAAAAATAGCCAATCCAAAGAGAGGAATAGAAATAAATTCTTGGTATCAAGAAATGCTTTTATCTGGCAGAGAAATAATCATTGCTGAAATTTCAGATTTCGAGATAAGGCGAGAACTAGTTATGCGTGGACTAGTACGATCTATTAGTATATTAGACCAATTAGCTACCCTACACACCTACTTGCCATTAAATACAAAAGCTATGCGTTTAGCAGCACAGCTTTGGGCAGATGCACGTAGAAAAGGTATGCCTACGGCTGATCCAAAAGAACTAGATTGCGATGTAGTACTAGCGGCTCAAGCATTAATGGTTAATGCTATTGTTGCTACAGAGAACGTGGCACACTTGTCACGCTACACAGAAGCAAAACATTGGCGCGATATTGAGCCTTAGCTGAAAAGAGAGTATTAGGACAAATAATTATGTTAAATAACACAAACGATACAGAAACACAGATAATCGACAAAAACTTAGAAATAGTAGAGCAAGTTATTGGCGACATTCTAAATGGCCTATTAACCCTTTTAACAATGCAAGACTGTGAGCCTATAACTAGTGCTATAGAAGAAGAAACAGTTAATCGATTTGTTTGTTTAGCAAAAAACAACCCGAATCTCGCAGTTTTTAATCAAGAAAGCGTAATTGTTTTTCCTGATATATTAAGAAATTTAGCCAATAAATTAGAACTACAAAACTCTAAGCTAAACTTAGAAAGTGATAGCCTTATCAATTGATTAAACTAGGAATTATTAGTGTCAACCTTATTGCCGTTAATTGGCTACTTAGAAAGGAGTTTCAACCAACAAACTTGATCAACGGTTTAGGCTTTTTTGATCAAATGGATGATTGGATCTTTCGGAACTGCTTTGTTATAGTAACAAGCAAATTTTTTAACTAAGGGCAATTAAATTAAATGTTGTAGCTTAAATTAACAAGTAACTTAGATAGACAGCTAAAACTAAATATAAAATTTTCTAGTGTTGTTTTTGAAAACGTACCTTTAAAAGTGGAAAAAGCCTGATAAAAGGCGTCTAAACCTTCAGGCTCTTATGATGCGAATCGCAAGAATTTTTAGCTAATAAAGAATACCAATCAGAAACGGTAGAATAGAAAATTTTTGCCCAAAGCATAAAAGAAAGGGCAGTTCCAATATACAAAAAACCTTTCTTTGGTGCAATAGGAAAGTTCTGTGTGCGCCGTTCTGTGAGATTTACTTACTGTATAGCGAAAGTTAGTAATTTAATAACATAGTTATTTTTCAATTAGATAGTATCAGTATAAATAATATTACTTAATTAAATTTTATTAGCATTTATTAGATCAATTTATTAGTTTTTATCAGTTTTTCAACTTCGATTTTGAAAGGAAAAAATTCACTTGATAGACAAAAGCGACTAAAACACAAGAAACAGCCAAACACTAATTATAATTAATAATTATAATTTCACTTAAGTTAGTTATCTAATAAAAA
>CAZHXL010000440.1:0-2960 GCA_964536575.1 uncultured Clostridia bacterium
TATATAACAGCCGGGGAGTCTATACCAGCAGCTCTATCTTTGATAGTAAATATAGAATAGAACAAAAACTTGGCCAAGGTGGAATGGGGGTTGTTTATCGTGCTAACCATATCTTTATTGATCGGCCTGTAGCAATCAAATTGTTGCGTAAAGAATACTTAACTGATAGGACAGCCATAGAACGTTTTAAGTTAGAAGCCCGTGCAGCAGCACGAATTCATCACCCTAATGTCACTTCTATATTAGATTTTGGTGTTACTAATGGTAATTTTTATTTAGTAATGGAATATTTAGAAGGCTACTCTCTAAGACAACAGTTAAAAGCAAATGGGGCTTTAAGTATTAAAGATACAGTTAAAATAGCTATTCAGGTCTGCGATGCTTTAGATGCTGCTCATAAGTCTAATATTGTTCATAAAGACCTAAAGCCAGATAATATTTTTATAAACGCCAAAGAAGCAATAGAGCAAGTTAAAGTATTAGATTTTGGTATAGCAGAAATCTTAGGAAAATCTTCTGATATAAAACAAAACTCTCAGCTATTTGCTGGTACTCCACATTATATGTCACCAGAACAATGCCAAAATGATCCTGTTAGCCCAGCTACTGATATTTATAGTTTAGGAGTAATTTTGTTTGAAATGCTAACAGGCCAACTACCTTTTACTGATAATTCTGCAATTAAAATTGTGCTTAAACACTTAACTAGTCCTCCTCCAAAATTGACTGATATTATTGCCACAATACCAGAAGATTTTGATGCCATAGTAGCAAAAGCTCTTTCTAAAAACCCTGAAAAACGCTATCAAACATCAAGCCAGTTATTAGAAGATTTACAGAAAGCAGAAAAAGCATATGATGGCGACTTAGCTAATTTACAAGAGGTTATTACTAATGAGCCTTCTATTATTTGTAGTAACCCTAAATGTGGGCAAGCAGGTAAAGCAGGAAATAAACGTTGTCCACGTTGTCAAGCTCTTGCCATTGGAACACTACTACGTCATCGGTATTTAATTGAAAAAATGGTTGGTAAAGGTGGATTTGGTACTACCTACCTAGTAAAAGACCTTGATTGTTTTGATGAGCATAGGATCTTAAAAGAACTTACGTTAAATATAAAAAATGAAGATTCTAGTGAGCTTAAAGATATGGCTGAGAGGCTTTTTAAGCGCGAAGCACAAGTACTATTAAACCTCTACCATAGTGGCATACCTAGGCTTTATGCTTACTTTTCAGAAGACAATTTTTCCTATTTGGTACAAGATTTTATTCCTGGCCAAACCTTATCAGAGGACTTGAAAAAGCGTAAAGCCCCCATCTCTGAACAAGAAGCCTTATTTATTTTAACTTCGCTAGCAGATATACTAGATTATTTACATAGTCATAATCCCCCAGTTATTCACCGTGATATTAAGCCACATAACTTGATGCGTCACAAAGATGGGCGAATAATGCTGATAGATTTTGGTGCAGTTTGTCAGGCGGTAGCTAACCCTCAAGTTAATCATACTGTGATAGGCTCCCTAGGGTATGCACCCCCAGAACAGTTTTTGGGGCAAACTACCCCTCAAAGCGATCTCTATGCTATAGGTGCTTCAGTAATTTATTTACTAACTGGTATTCCACCTAGGCTTTTACTCTCTAACTGCTTAACTAAATTAGATATAGAGTTAGAAGGAAAAATCAAACCAGAATTGTTATTATTATTAAAGGACTTAGTTAATCTTGAGTTAATAGATCGTGTACCCAATACAAGCGAACTTAAGAAAAGACTCTATAGTATTACTAACCCATCACCTAGCATAATGATTAATCCTATTATTACTAATAACTCTAACAATATAACATCCAATAATATAGATTCTAATCTTACCTCAGAACTTATAGCACCTAGCCTAGTACCTACATCTACCCCAACATCTAGACCTTCTTTGTCAGAAGCGTTTGCTAAAATATCGAGCACTGTGCCAAAGCCAGATTTTAATACTCCAACAAATCAGTCAGACATTGTACCAAAACAAAGTTTTAACACCCCTCTTAATCAATCAGCTATCACAAGTAGAATAAATACTCCTACTTCTATAAAAAATACTCTCCAATCTATTCCTAATCAAAAGCCTATGTCTACTCACCAACAAGTTATACAACCTTTAATGACCCCAGAAAAAACACCTTATGAGTCTATTAAAGCTTCTATTAAAACTCCTAGCCCTTCACTGTCTCAACTCTTAACAAACAAAGTGCAAACTCCTATAAGTCAACAATCAAATACAGCCCCTAAAGGGACTGCAATTGATTTTCAAGCTGTAGCTCATTTCTCTTATGAAGTAGAAAGTATGATAAGACTAATTGATTTTGGTACTTATTTTGCTATTTTGGGAGTTGCAGACGATGCTTCAAATCAACAAATCATTGATGCATATAGGGATTTATTAGACAAGTTTAACCCCAATAAATATCTATACTTAGCTACTTATAACCCAAATTTACAATCAGACTTAAACAAAATCTCTACCCAATTAAATGAAGCTTTTGAGACATTAATGGATCAAAATAAGCGTAATTTGTATAAACGTAGTTTTCGCACTACAACATTTGAACAAATAAAGCCCCCAAGATAAACATTAAGTTAAATCTTTTTCCCTTTTAGAACCTTGAGCCTTAAAGTCTTAAAGTCTTAAAGTCTTACTTATGCTTTACTAGGAAATTTACTAGCTTTGCTTTAGCAGCCTACTGTATTTATTTAAGCTATTCCCTCTAAAACATCTTTTTATTCGCTATAGATTAGATTTAATATGTTTTTGTTTTTCTAAACACCTCATTAGTAGGAGTAATGTGTCACTTACCTTGGGATGAGTGCCAGTTCCAAGCTCTATAACCAGTAGGCTAAACAACTGCAAGGGTATAGTAGTAGTGCTTATTTGATATACTGCCTAGTAATTTTGTCGAGGCCAACTTTA
>CAZHXL010000441.1:0-2860 GCA_964536575.1 uncultured Clostridia bacterium
CTTGAAGTAAAAGGGGTTCAGCTTTGGAGTAATCTCCTTTCCTAGAATAAAGTAAACCAACCTCGTTGAGGGAATTTGCAGTATCAATATGATTATCTCCAAGGGCTTTTTTACGAATGTCTAAAGCTTGAATGAAAAGAGGTTCAGCTTTGGAATAATTTCCTTTCTTATTATAAAGTAACCCAAAACTATTAAGAGCAGTGGCTTGGCCTAATAATTCAGAAGCTTTTTCAAATTTTTCAATGGCTTCTTGATACTTCGTTATAGCGAGTTGCACACTTTCAGGTTTATTTTCTCCTTCTAACGATACTGCTTCGCCTAAAGCCTTAAAAGCAGTAACACGATCTGTGTCTATTGGCATTGCGGCACGTAATTCTACTAGCTTAGCTTCGTATTTGCCAGGTTTAGCCCCTTTTTCTAAGGAGCGAACTTCTAAACGGTAGTTGCCACTAGATTGAGAGATTAAGTAAATAGGTTCAGGGCCTTCTATACCATTAGGGCTATCTACTTCATATACCTTTTCTCCTGAAGGGTTAAAGACTGTAGCAACAATGTCTATTCCTTTTTGCTCTACTATTGCTAGTCACAGGGTTTTGACTAGTGGTTGTTGGACTAGTTACAGATTTAGGATTAGGATAAGCGGTCATTGTTAGTGACAAAATCACACTTATTAGTAACAAACTTGTATATTTGGAGCGCGGTAGGCTCAAAGTCTTTTGGATATGGGGCATTGTGACATTCTCCTCAATTATTTGCAAAGTATCATTGTTTTAATACTAGAGTTAAATTATTTCTAGATGCTAAAACACTCTGTTGTTTAGGCAACAGACTAAATCCAGTTGCTGAAGGACTACAGCACTTAGAAAAAGGGTTATTGCCATTTGCAGAAGTAGTCCATCGCTCACACAATGGGCTACTTCTGTTTGTAAAACTTATTCGTCACTCAAAAAATAAACTAAGCTTCTATATTAAAAAGCCTCACGCTTCCCAAAATAGACTTCTTCAGAGCATAGAACCTAGCTAACTCATTAGAAAATAATATTTTTCTCTATTGAGATGGAGGTTGGGTTGAAGAAGATTTTTTACTGCGAATTGGACTAGTAACATCTAAAAAGAATTCTTTGACATAGGCACGCTCTCTTGGAAAACGATCTAACAACCTTTTTTCTAAGCGATAGAGAGATTCAGAAGCATCTGCAATTATTCTTACTACACTGCTATATAGACTAGCACGAGTCAATTCGCCTTCATCACGAGCACTTAGAGCTTGGTTTTGTTGTTCGACACGTTTTTCTAAACTTGTTTTAAGTTCTACTTTACCTGCAAAATCTGGTACTTGATCAAAGCGGCTAAGTGCTTGCATTACTAACTGTGGCTCAGAACGTAACTCAGCATCTACCAATTCACTAATATTTTTACCAAAAACATAGTCGGCTGCCTCTGGCATACTACGCTGTAATTCTAGCTTCATTCTATTTTTGCCATTACGAATGCCTTTATCCAATACAACATCTCCTACCAATACTCTAGCTTGTAGTCGGACACCCTCTTTTAATTGCTGATTTTGCAAGGTTTGTTGTGCATTAAGTAAATTATCTAGAACTACTTGAAGTTGAGAGTTCTCTTTAGCTAAAGACTCGCGAATGGAATCTGTTAAGTCAATATCTAGCTCTGCTACAGCATCTAGCGCGGATATTGTGTAGGCTAAGGCTCTTTGCATCAATTCGGCTGAGCAATCAGGTTGAGCAATCATTGATTTTTACTCCTTACAAATTATTTAATTACTTGAATTTAGTTGCTTAAATTAAATGGTTTTATTTTGAGCTAGCCAATTGATCAAGTCAGCTTGTTGGCTAAAATCTAGTAAAGCTTCACCTAAGTCTTCTAGTTTTTCTATAGGTAGTTGCTCGATTTCTGTTTGTGTTTCTAGAGCAATATTACCAAAACATTTTTTTATTTGGCGTAAAACTAATGTTATTTCTCTTTTCTTACCTTGCTCTAAACCTTGTTGTAAGCCTTGTTGTAAGCCTTGTTGTAAGCCTTGTTGTAAGCCTTGTTGTAAGCCTTGTTCCATCCAAGAAGTAACGATTTCCATAACTGCCTCCTGTTCATTAGGTGAAATAATAGAAAGTTGTTGTTGTAAAAGTTGCTGTTCATTCAAATTAAGTTTTAAGTAAGTGTCTATAAACCCAGAAATCAGTTGAGTTCTAGCACGATCTAGTTTAAGTGTAGCCAGTAATCTTAAACATTCAAGCTTGACCAAAGGACGATCTTTGGGAGCTATTTTCATCTTAGCCATTAGCGCACTAGCTATTGGATTATTAGTTTTTAAGTAATCTCTCCAGTTTAAGCGATTTAACTGTACTACATCATAGTTAAATTCTAGGACTACTTTGTTTTCAAATTCTACTTTATAGGATGTTTTTTCTGCTCTATATGGCTTTTCATAAGAAAATAACACGATTGGGTAGACTGCCATTCCATACTTTTCTATCAATCTAGCAAAGTAACGAAACATTCTTTCTGCAATCTCTGTGTCATTACTTGATTGATTTTCTACATGTATCAGAAAATAGGTGTCTTTGCCTCGAAACTTTACTTTTACTAGCAAATCTACTTCATGTCTCTCTCCTGCTGTTACATCTGTAAATACTTCTTTATCTAGTAGTTCTAAAGTACCAGGCTCTATAAATTTTACTACTTCTGGAAAAAACAGTTCTAAAAAATCTAAAAAGAAAACTGAGAGTAGTTCTTTGAAAATTCTGTCGTGATCAGTGCGATATGTTTGTGACATTTTTTACCTCCTACCATCTAAATTAGCCCATTCGCCAGATTGAATAAAACTAGCCCAATAATAAGG
>CAZHXL010000442.1:0-2630 GCA_964536575.1 uncultured Clostridia bacterium
TTTAATTGCCGTAAGGCTATCAGAGTTGTGGGCTGCGTTTTACCGTTGGTAAAGTCGTCTTACATTCCCTCTACGCGCACATTCCCGCGTTCCTGCGGGTGTTAATGGTAACTTCGCAATTACCATATTTACTTTTTACCATATTAACTTTATTTTGTATACTTATTTTTCTTATTTTATTCGCTTTTTTATCGCCTTTTTAGGCGATTGCTCGCTTAACTCGGCTCTGAAGAAGCCCAGACTGCGCTCGCGCAAGATGGTTCAATTAGCCTATTGATTTATCTGTAGGTGCTTAATTTAGGAAATATCACGACAAGCACGATATAAATCTTTCCAACCTTCGCGCTCTTTTACTACTGTTTCTAGGTATTCTAACCAAGCAACTTGATCTTGGATAGGATCTTTTACTACTGCTCCAAGTATTCCTGCGGCAATATCATTAGAGCGCATTAAGCCATCACCAAAATGTGCTGCTATTGACAAGCCTCCATTTACTACAGAGATTGCTTCTGCTGTACTCATTGTTCCACTAGGGCTTTTGATTTTAGTTTTACCATCAAGAGTTTTACCATCTCGCAATTCACGAAAAATAGTAACAATACGGCGAATTTCTTCTAGTGCTGGTGCTTCGACAGGTAGTTCTAATGCTCTACCAATACTTTCTACTCGACGTTGGACTATATCAGCTTCCTCATCAACGGATTCTGGTACAGGAAGCACAACTGTGTTAAAACGTCGTTTCAGCGCGCTAGAGAGTTCATTAACTCCCCTATCTCGGTTGTTTGCTGTAGCGATTACATTAAACCCTTTTACTGCTTGGACTTCTTCGTTTAGTTCTGGTATTGGTAAGGTTTTTTCTGACAAAACTGTGATTAGACTGTCCTGAACATCAGCAGGAATACGAGTGAGTTCTTCAATTCTAGCTATTTTTCCTTTCTCCATAGCTCTCATTAATGGGCTATCAACAATCGCTGCTTTAGAAGGGCCTTCAGAAAGCAGTTTTGCGTAGTTCCAACCATAGCGTATAGACTCTTCGCTTGTTCCTGCTGTGCCTTGAATTAACAATGTAGAGTCACCAGAAACAGCCGCAGAAATATGCTCAGATACCCAAGATTTAGCCGTACCAGGAACACCTAATAGTAGTAGTGCACGATCTGTTGCAAGGGTCGCAATAGCGATTTCAATTAATCGGCGGTTGCCAATGTATTTAGGAGAAACCTTAAAACCGTTGCTAAGCTCGCCTCCTAGAACATATGTTGCTACTGCCCAAGGAGAAAGCCTCCAATTAGGCGGACGTGGGCGAGGATCCTTCTTTGCAACCTCTTCTAGTTCTTGGGCAAATTGCTGTTCCGCGTGTTGGCGTAGAATATTGGTCATAAATTAAACTCCTCAAGCATTTTTTCTCGGAATTTTAGCAGGCTAATAAACGGCTCTATGGCTTTTCCCCAAATTCTCCATTGAGTATAGCTAAACCTATTTTCATCAAATAAAGAATAAGTCGCTGAAAACATTGTTGTTGGAGTATGGAGCGCGACATGTTCTAAGAAGTTGGAAAGATTCCAGTCAAACTTTTTGTCATTATTAATACGCATAACAACTATGTTTAAGACTTGTTTAAGAAGTTCTTTACTCCAAAGGGTTTTATGGAAATATAATAATTTTCCTATCAGAGATGTAGCGTTAAATTTTTCTTCTTTATTTAGAAAAAGCATTAATAAGTCTTCTCTCTCTTTTGGTGAGAGCTTTGAGAAAAGTGTTGACGTAGTTTCAAACCCAATGGCTATGTTCTTATCAATGTACCATTGGAATAGGGCTTTTGCCCATTCTAGGTCTAAATGATTAGAGATAGATCCTGGTAAAGCCCAAAGTAGGTCTTGTTCCCAGTCGCTTTTTGCTATTAGTGAAAATACTTCTTTAGATGATAGATTAAGATGATTAGACCAGAATTTAGGATCTACAGCCAGCACAATTTTACGCAACCACCAAGCCTTTTGGCCAATATCTTTGTTTGGTGGGTTAACCTCTACAATGTCCCTTATAGTCATTTCATCAAGGTTTTGAGGTAAATTGATTTCTAAAATAGTATTCTTTTTTTCTGTTTTCAGTTTAATTATTGAGCGGAGTCTTTTTAGCATTCGGGCATGAAACTGTGACTCTGATAAACAAGATAATAATTTTTGTGCTTCTAAGCGAATATCTTTAGCACGATCATCTAGAGCGTTTTCTAAAAAATTCTCATCCTCTATAGTTAGGTTTTCCTTAAATGTAAGAATAAATGCAACTCTTTCGTCTGCTGATTCTTCTTTCCAAGTAGAAAGCACTAGCTCTCTAGCTTTTTTACTATCCTTTTTTCGTAGTTCTTTTAGTAGGTTAATACGGTCAAGTTTGTTTCCTATTTGCCAAATTTCCTCAGGTGTGACATTTTTTGGATTTGTTACCCTAGCATATGCCCAATTAGGGTTTTGTTCTGCTAGCCATTGGCCACGTTTACCTATTACTTTACAAATGCCTTCACGAAACTCAGGGTAAGAATTACCATAGTTTAGAATTTGGCAAAGATTGTCGTTGGATATTCTGCAAGCAGTTTTACCAAGTAAGCTTAGATATTCTGCAAACGCTTTTACATTTCT
>CAZHXL010000442.1:2640-2857 GCA_964536575.1 uncultured Clostridia bacterium
AAGCCTGTGGCTTGAATGGGGCGGACTGTCAACTATAGATAAAAAAAGTTTATTCCTCTCTGGGTTGTAAATAGGTAGATCCTCTAGGTCGCAAGGCTCAGTTAATGAAATATCAAGCTTATTTGGTGCTTTACCAGCACGTTGATAGATTGCTAGGAGAGTAGCAGCACTAAGTAAGTTATGCTCTACATCAGATGTATTTAATTGTGAAAGCATA
>CAZHXL010000443.1:0-2849 GCA_964536575.1 uncultured Clostridia bacterium
ACTTCAGATACCAGCTATTTATAAATAGCTGGTATCTATTCCTAGTTCTCTCAATTTGGCTGCTAATCGTTCAGCGCGTTGCTTCTCCTCATCAGCACGTTGTTTCTCTTCATCAGCACGCCGCTTTTCCTCATCAGTGCGTTGCTTTTCTTCATCAGCACGCCGCTTTTCCTCATCAGCGCGTTGTGACTGAATTTCAGCTTTTTCTATACCACTAGGAATAATTTGACCTTGTTCATTACACCAACGAAGCCAAGATTTGGAAACTGTATTCTCAAATTCGCCTTCCCAAATAATAAGACCTAAACCAATTTCAGGGAAGAATGTTTGGTTTGTAGGCGTAGATCTACCAAATGGCAAAACATAGAAGGTGAGAATTTTATCGCTTAGTTTTTTGTATGGATCAAAAATAACATAGTAAGTAACACCCATTTGAGCATAACGGGTAATTTTCTTAGTGTTTTCCTCGCCTACTTTGTTAGAAACAATTTCAATAACAAGGTTAGGAGGTTTACCAAATTCCCAATTAAAGTAAGATCGCTTTTCTTTTTCCCACCAGTCATCAGGAATTTCTACATCCATACTTAAAAACACATCAGGAACTATTGCTGATAGGTAAATACTATTAAACACTCCAACATTAGCTGCAACTAGAAATGATCTATTATTATGAGGTTTCCAGCAACTATAAAGTGGTTCTGTTAACAGTCTTTCTTGTTTTTCAGTCAAAAAATTATCCACTGACTCATCATCCTCAGTTATAAGTTGGCTTATATCTATATCTATTAATGGCTGTAACATATTTTGCCCCAATTTTTTAGTCTGTACAATATTCCTATGTTAACAGGCATAAACTAGGGTTTGCAATATGTGTTTAAGGTTTTTTTACTTCATAGAGGTTTGTAATAATTATTTAATAGTATTTTTAAGCCTATCAATATTTAATCCAACTGTAATTGTACCAATAGCTGCTCCACTAGTGTTTTTTATTGGTAAAGAAACTTGTACTAGAATCGAATCCGTACTTTTATCATACTGAGGAAGATCAACAAAGGTAGCCCCTTTACCATCATTAAAAGCTTTTTTCCATTTTGCTTCATCTCCTTGCCAATAATCTGATGTTTTTTTAGTCATTGCTACAAGTGCGCCTTGGTCGTCCATAACAAATACTTCAGCATAAAGATGTGATCTAGCTAAACGCTTAAGTCGTTGAGCACTAAGATTACTCATTAAATTTTTCATAAAATCATTAATACCAGTAGCAGCCATCCAAGTTTTATCTATGGCTTGGATTTCAGAAAGAGTAACCTTTTTTTTATTCTGGCTTGTTATTGACTTAATAATTGCAGGATCTTTTCCCCATTTTTCAATCAACTTAATTTGATTGGTAATGGCCTGTTGAACCTTTTCTGGCCCAGGGTCTTGGCTTGCACTAGAAGTATTAGCAAAAACTATAGAGAAAATAAAAAATAAAGCTAACAGTATTTTGATTCGTTTAGACATAAACCAGTCCCAGATAAAAATTTATCGTTATAACTACTATATTAACTACATCTGCTATGTTAACTACACCCGCTATGTTAACAGGCGAAATCTTAGGTTGACAATGTTTTTTTGAAATATTTGTTCTATTAATAAAAGAAATCTATATAAATAACTGATATGATGTAAATTTCAGAGTAAGCCCAAATTAAGCCAACTTACCGAACAAAAAAGTAAAAAGAGATTGAGGGTCATTTTCAGTAGACAAGATTTTATGAGAGTAAAGAATTAATTTTTCAATAACCGACTGAGCTTGTCTACCAACAGCAACGGAGATGGTTTTTAATTTACGTTGCCAAGAGTGATAAATAGGTGCTTGCAACATATCAAGTTTAAGAAGACTATACGCGCTAGATGCTCCATGTACCAATGTTTTTCAATGGCGGGTTGTGTTCTACACTGATAATCAGAAAATCCTAACTGTTGTTTGGCATCTTTATAAAAAACTTCTATCTGAAAACGGCAGCAGTAGGTAAGAATAATCCTTTTAGCTTCCCAATTAATTTGTCTTGTCACTAAAATAGCACAATTTCCTTCACATTTCTTATTATCAAAACTAATGACTAAGCGTACTTTGCCTAAAGTCCCAATCTCGGCTGTAAAACTAAATGCCCAATAGGTACTTTCTTCATTTACGTTTACAGCTTTGTATGCTGATAATGGTATGTATTTTATTAACTCTTCTACTTTTATTTCGCCTTCTTCAAACTCTATTTTATTGCCATTATCATCATAGATTCTTAAACTATTGGTCTGCATTTTTCGGTTTGACTTTAGGATACTTATCCATCCTTTATGGTGTTTTTCTATGACTTCTATTAACTCTGGAGCTAAATACCAGGTATCAAATAACACCACATCAAAGTCTAACCCCTATTTATCGCATCTTCCACTAGTTGGCTAGCTAGCGTAATTTTTGTCTTAAAAGTTTGGTGTTTGACAGCAAATTCTTTATCTTTCTCTAACAATTCACTTTCTATCTTTTTCTTTAATTTATTTCGCTCTTTACTTTGTGTTGGGAGCTTTATTTCAGGGAAATTCTTCTGCATATGCTCTTGCCAATTTGTTGCTAGGTCATAGCTCTGATATGTGCGAAACTCTATTGGAAAACTTATTGCTCCCCTTACATAATGGCTTGTAACTGGGTTTTGTGCTAGTTTATAACTACTTTCACTATGGTCGTAATGACGGGCTATATGCTCAAACATTGTTCCTACATGCTTATCCAATGTATCATCTATTATTAGGTAGCCTTCCAGGGCTGTTTAATTGTCTTAAATTGTCTTAAGCCGCAAAGCAGCGAAATA
>CAZHXL010000444.1:0-1078 GCA_964536575.1 uncultured Clostridia bacterium
CAACCCAAGTAGCAGTGTTGGCAATAGTTTGAGTTGCTTTGGCTTCATCAACAGCAGCATAGTTTTTTGTGTCTAGGGATTGATATATGTGTCCACCTTTATTAGTTGCTAATATTGAGCGAAAACTGGTGAGGGTGAACTTTGAGTTTGGTGCTTTACGATGGAATTGTGCTGAAAGGAAGGAAAGGATGTCTCTTAAAGGAGTTGCTAAAGAAACGCTTCACATTCTGAAGGAAGGAAAATACATTACAGACTCTGGTAATAATGTTGAGTTCTTATCTGAACAGAGAAATGCGGTTATTGGTACTAAACTTTATAAACCTGAGCAAGGGTATGAGTTGCTTGCTCAAGAGAGTACAAACAAAACAGAGAGGCCATTGGTTATTGAAGTAACTGATAAAACAACACAAGTGGCAGCTAAAAGATTAGTACAAACAGAAGGGTGTGATGATGTTGTGTTGCTAAATTATGCATCAGCACGTAATGCTGGAGGAGGTTTTACCAATGGTGCGAAAGCACAAGAGGAAGATCTATGTAGATGTTCAGGTTTGTATCCTTGTTTGTTGACACAGCCACTTTATTATCAAGTTAACCGTAACCAAGACTCTCTTTTCTATACTGATCATGTAATTTATTCTCCTAAAGTACCTTGGTTTCGTTCTCAAAATCGAGACTTGTTAGATAGGGTTTTTCTGGCATCGGTTATTACAGCACCAGCCCCTAATGCGGGTGAAGTAATAAATCACAATGAAGGTGGTTGGACAGAGATAGAAAAAGTCCTAAAACGTAGGGCAGGAATTATTCTTGCCATTGCACGCCAACGTCAGCATCGCACATTGCTTTTGGGAGCATGGGGTTGTGGAGTTTTTCGTAATCGTCCAAGTATGGTTGCGTCAGCTTTTGGAAGTTGGTTTGAGGATGCAAAATTTTCTGGTTGTTTTGAGCGAGTGGTGTTTGCAATATATGATGGCAGTCAAGAAAAACATACACTACATGCCTTTCAAACTCAGTTTCACTCAAACTAGGCAATCAAGTATTTGTTCTAGAAAGCGCATAGCAAGCGTTGCACCCGCACCAA
>CAZHXL010000444.1:1088-2822 GCA_964536575.1 uncultured Clostridia bacterium
TTGGCTTTCGCTCACCAGCTTTCAGTGTGGGTGAAGTAGAAGTTGGACAGCTATAGAAGAAGTTAGATGTGAGAAGTAATGCGACACCTTGTAACGATATGATAGGTTAAGTAGAAATATTGAAGAGGAAATAGAAGGCTAAAAATGAATATAAGGTATGCAAATGAAAATGATTCTAAATTATTAGCAACTTTAGGGTATAAAACTTTTAATGAGACTTTTGCCGAACATAATAGACCTCAAGACATGGCCTCATATTTATCAAATGCGTTTTCGATAGATAAACAGATTTCGGAACTTAAAGATCCAAGTACAATATTCCTTATCGCAGAAATAGAAGGTAATGCTGTTGGATATGCAAAGCTAAAAGCAAACAATAAATGTGATGCCATTACTGGTAGAAAACCAATTGAAATGGAAAGGATCTATTCATTAAAAGAGTATATTGGAAAAGGTATAGGTGCTCAACTAATGCAAACTTCAATAAAAGAGGCAAAGAATAGAGGATTTGATTGTCTTTGGTTAGGAGTATGGGAAAGAAATGAGCGAGCAATATTATTTTATGAAAAATGGGGATTTAATAAAGTAGGCTCCCATATATTTATTTTAGGAAAAGATTCTCAAAATGATTTTATTATGGAGTTGCATTTAACCTAGGAATGTTTTCTTGTTTTTGCTTATGAACCTTTTTTCGGATGTCTTAGAAACGTTGCAGTGAACTTGGGTAGTTGGCTCGCTAAAACTCGCCATTTCACTTGTCGGTGAACTTGAGGTTATAAGCTTGCGTAAAAAGTAGAGGTAGAGGGTATATAGATAGGGAAATTAAAATGGAGAAATTAGAGAAATGGACATAAAAAATTTGAAAGAACTCTATGAGCATATGGAATGGGCAAATGCTACAGTGTGGAGTGCAATAATGGCTTGTGAGAATGGAAAAATAGATTCAAAAGTAAGAGATTATTTTTATCACTTGCACATGGTTGAATTTGCTTTTCTGCGTGTTTGGCAATCAGAAGGGAGAGAAACTCCATACCCAGTTTTTGATGATAGTAAAGAGTTAATGCTTTGGGGGTATAGTTACTACAAGAAAATATTTGAATACTTTATAACTTTAATTGATGAGAAAATAGCAGAACCCATATCAGTACCTTGGGCTGAAATGGTGGAAAAGAGGATTGGCCGTATGCCTCAAACCACAACTATTGGGGAAACTATGCTTCAAGTTGTTTTACACAGCACATATCATCGAGGCCAAATCAATCATCGTTTACGTGAAATTGGTGGCGAACCTCCTTTAGTAGACTATATTGCTTGGGTTTGGCTTGATCGTCCTTCTGCCAATTGGCCTACTGTTCTTTCTAATTAGTTTCATCTTATAAGAGTTATTTTGTTAGGGTTTTCTTTAGCTATGAGGTTTAGCTATGAGGTTTAACTATGAGGTTTAGGTTTGTAAGAGCGAAAGAAGCGATGCAGGCAAATGCTAGTTGGTAGAGGTTGGTTAAGCGAAAACCAGTGCGGGTCAAGTGAACAGAGAAGGTTAGAGAAGGGGTTGGGTTTGCTTTTGGTTTAAGAGAGAAAGTAAAGAAAGAGAAGAGTCAGATAAAAAGTTAGACGAGAGGGGAGGTATAGAGAATGGGTGAAATGCGTAGGCAGTTAAGCATGTATGTTCCTGAAGGTGTAGGTAAAGAAATAGAGGAAGTGAGAAAAGTTGTAGATCCAATACAAAGAAGTTTG
>CAZHXL010000445.1:0-2814 GCA_964536575.1 uncultured Clostridia bacterium
TGTAAATAATACCTAATACTTGATAAGACATTTGCTGGCTTAATTCTGCTTCAGTGAGTTTATTATTTTCTAGGAGTATTTGACCAAAACGCCGTCCTTGTCTAACTAACACTTGGGTATCAAGGTACTCTTCTACTGTAATTGATCCGGATCTTAATAAGACTTCTCCTAAACTATCTTCACGTACATTTGAATAGGCAGAAATAATATAACCACTATCAAATAAAACAGCTTTTCGCATTTCGTTAAGTGTTAGCATTAATGTCCCAACAGCCCGTGAAGAATGGAGTTGGTAAAGTATTTGTGGCAATTGACGATCTTTAAGGTTTCCTACTAGTAAAGAATTAGTCATAGTTTCTGGAGATTTTGGATTTCTATTTAGACGCTAATAGATAACACTTTTTTAAACTTTAATTCAAGTGTGAGTCGAGACTTATTAAAAAGCTTAAAATTTTTATTAGCTTGTATTATTACTTTATAACTAAAAAAACAAACTAAAAACAAAGCTAATATCAGAAAAATTATAGCGATAGTGTTTAGTAGGGTAAGAATAAAAACAATAACTTTATTTATTGCTATTGTTGTTGGAAAAGGCTTTTTCATAAAGAAAAACCCCGCGAAATCCATAATTCGCGGGGTTCCTACAAAAAGGAGATTATCTTTTATCGACGACGACTATGAGAACGATAGTTACTATGTTGTTTAGAAGATTTTACATAAGCACGTTTTACCGAGGCAGGTCTAGTTTTATATCGTGCACCTCGACCAATAGATTGCTTAACATAACGGGTTTTATAACCAGAAGCTATTTCTTGATTATCACTGTTTGAACCAGGTCTTAAATAGTTTTCAGTAGGAAGTTGACCAAAAGCTACTTCAAATTCACTTAAAGTTCCTTTAGGAATTCGCAGTGTAAATCCTTCAGATGGAGTAATGCCACGTTTTAATTCTGGGTTTAAATCACGCAATGTTTCCCAAGAAACATTAATTAAAGAACTAGCTACGCGTAAATCTAGGGCAGCACTTAACTCAATTACATCATAAGAAAGGGCTGACTCTGGCTCAACGTTAAATCCATATTTTGCTGGATCTTTAGCTATAGTCATTACTGCTAGGATTGCAGGAACATAGTTACGAGTTTCTTGAGGTAGCAAGTTTCTTTCATAAACCTCCCAAAAATCTGCATAACCACAACGTCCAATAGCCCTATCCATTCCATTTTCGCCACAATTATAAGCACCCATTGCTAGTAACCAATCGCCAGCAAAAAAGTTACTTAAGAATTTTAAATAGCGGGCAGCAGCACGAGTAGCTTTTTCTGGAGAAATTCTCTCATCCATTAAAGCATTTTGACGTAAGCCAAATCTTTCTCCTGTGCTAGGAATAAATTGCCAAATTCCCTTTGCTGAAGCGGAAGAAAGTGCTTGTGGTATCCAAACGGATTCTACTTGGGCTAACCAAATTATATCTAGTGGCACGCCTTCTTCTTTGAAAACTCTTTCTGCCATTGCACGATATCTACCAGAGCGACGCAACCCAATTTCCATAGTATTGCGGCCTTTACCTTGGGTAAAGAAATAGATGAATTGGTTTACTGTTGGGTGAGAAGTAAACTCAAAATCAAAGCCTTTTACATCTATGGTGTTACCAAGTCTTGATATGCCTTCAGCGTCTAAGTCTATTTTGGATAACTCATCTAGGGGAGACGTCTCATAAAGCTGATAATTAATAGCTTCTCCAGACTGACAGGCAATTAGCTGATGTTTGTGAACACGGTCTACTAATTCCAAATAAAAAGAGCGAAAACGCTGATCTTTATGGGCTTCTGAGGTTGCTTCTAGCATTATGTCTATGGCGCGATCAAAAGCAGTACGTGCCTGCTCATATTGTTTGGCTGCAACTAAGCCTTCTCCTAAGCGATATTGTTGTTCGGCCATATTAATAATTTGCTGCACATCTGAGACTTTTATATCTATTGAACTTCTGGTTTGTGCTGAATTATTGGCTAAAGTAATATTAAGCTTATCTTGCGCAAAGCTGTTGCTAGAAAATGCTCCTAGTGCTAAGCAGGTAGCACCAAACAAAAAGAGCTTCTTAAGTGGCATTGTACTTCCCCCTTTTTATTTTATTTTCGGCTGTTTATATCTAGTAAACGTGATGAGGCTTTGGTGTAGACTGACGACTACTAGCCTGCTTGTTAGGTAGTTTGCTTATAACATAGCCAAAAAGGCTTTGTCAAACTTAAATTCACTTTTCAGATAGTCCAAATTGACCTAAAAATTGCTGTAAAGCTATTAAAATCAAATAATATCTTTAGTTTTAAGTTTTCCAGATTTTTGGAAAATCCAAAATTTTGGAGAAACTTGCTAACGCTTTCCACTAATTCTTAGTAGGTTTAGAAAATGAAGCTACTTAAGAAGCTACTTAAATTGGGCTTTAATTCTAGTAGCCAGGGCTTTTCCACGGCTAACACAATCAGGAACAGACACACCTTTTAAGTAATTACTAGCTAAGTAGAGGTTAGACTGTGATCTAAGCTCAGATTCAATAATTGCTAATCTAGATAAATGTCCTAGGTTATATTGTGGTATTGCCATTTGGTATTTATAAACATTGACTAAGTTAGGGATAGTTTTAATATCTAAAATCTTTTTTAGCTCTTCTGCTACGATTTGTCCTAGCTCTTTACTGCCAAGCTCAACAGCCTTAACATCATGTGCACCACCAATAAAATTAGTAAACAAAGCTTGACCATTTGGCGCACGATTAGGAAATAAGCTAGAACTCCAAATAGAACCTAGTAGTCTTATTTTT
>CAZHXL010000446.1:0-1284 GCA_964536575.1 uncultured Clostridia bacterium
ATGTTAAAGATGCAAGCTCAGATAGTGCCAAATCAGTGTTAGTTTATAATGGCACTGCATTAGTTAAGACACTTAATTATCAACTTGTAGGTAACAATGGAGACTCAAGAATTCTTGTTGGTGAATTTGGTATTACTGACTTGAACTTAAGTCGTAGAAATGATGTTGTTGTTATCAATGGAGATAAACTAACTACATTTCTTGATGTTGGCAACCATGATTTTGGTAGTATTGCTCCAACAAAGACTAATCCTAAATAAGGTTTTGTGTACACTGTTGTAAAAACAAAGCAAACTTGGAGAAGCAAAAATGCCAGTGCCAGCCGAAATAAAAAATCGTCTAATCCCTTACAAAAGCAAATACTATACTAGCAACAGCAAAGTGGCAATATGCCAAATGCTGTCAATCTCAAGAAATACCTTCTATAAATACAAAACCCAACAAAGACTTGGGATATTGGGATATTGGGATATTTCAAATGTCTTTTGCGCAACACGCTCTAATTAATGCCCAGAGATAAATCACTAGGCTATTAATGCCCTAACAGGGCATTAAAGACTTAAGGTTCTTTTAGAATCAATGGGTTACAAAGCAAATTCCATGTATATTAAATTAATTTAACATGTTGTTTACATGGCATACGAGTGCGAATTTGTTGTAGGTAATCAAAATCTAGTTCTGCCATAATTATACATTCTCGATCAGAGGCTTTTGCTAGTACTATTCCCCAGGGATCAATAATCATAGCTCGACCATAACTTGCTCGGCGTGGGGTATGTTGACCAAACTGTGCTGGAGCAATGATATAGACTTGGTTTTCTATTGCTCTAGCTCTTAAGAGTGGCTCCCAATGATCACGCCCTGTTTGTAAAGTAAAGGCAGATGGAACAAAAATAGCTTCTGCTCCGGCTAATGTAAGTTTACGGTAGAGTTCTGGGAAGCGTAGATCATAGCAAATAGTTAACCCCATTTTATGATTAGCGATTACTGCTGAGACTAGCTCACTACCTGCTTCTACATAGCGAGATTCCATTAACACTGTACCATCAGCCAAAGTAGCGTCAAAGAGGTGTATTTTCTGGTAATGAGCAAGTATTTTACCTTGAGGGTCTACCATTAAGCTAGTATTAGCTATTTTACCTAATTCATTTAGTTTTTCAGGAAAGCTTCCTGCAAGGAGAAAAATATGTAGTCGCTCAGCTAGCTCTTTTATCCAAGCTACTAACTCTCCATCTAGGGTTTGAGAGTACTCTATAACCTCTGACTCTGAGCGCAAGTAAGCAA
>CAZHXL010000446.1:1294-1591 GCA_964536575.1 uncultured Clostridia bacterium
TGCAACTAAGTTAGCACCTTGCTTAGCAGCTTGATAAATTAGTTTTTCAGTTTTTGCCAAATTGTCAGAAACTTTATCAGTAGAATTTAATTGCACGGCTGCCACTATAAAGACATTATTTTCCATTAAATTACTCTTAATAAATTATTACCTACTTGACCTTTATACACATCTTTTTCGAGAGTAAAAAGGTAAAAGTGCAAAGGATTAGCGCAAAAACCTCACAAGGCGAAAACCTAAGTTGATGAGACAATAGCCAGGGTTGTAGATGCTGCGAAACGCCGATCGACAAAGATT
>CAZHXL010000446.1:1601-2807 GCA_964536575.1 uncultured Clostridia bacterium
AGATTAGCAGGGCTAAACCAACTGCCTCCACGAAAAACACGATACTCCCCAGAACTAGCTCCATTTGGATCCATCAAGGAGCCACTTGAATAATTTCCAAACCAATCCTCACACCACTCCCATACATTTCCATGCATATCATAAAGCCCCCACGTGTTAGGAAGTTTTTGCCCTACTGGATGTGTTTTATTGTCTGAGTTACTCGCGTACCAAGCCATCTCATCTAAGTTCCCCGCATAATCACCAGTTGTAGTAGCACGACATGCATACTCCCATTGTGCTTCTGTTGGTAAACTATAGAAATATTTACTACTCTTAGTATTCAACTTATTTACAAATTCCTGCACATCTAACCAACTCACTTGCTCTACTGGCAAATCATCTCCTTTGAAATAGCTAGGAGTATTACCCATAACAGCTTGCCATCGCTTTTGTGTGATTTGGTATTTACCCATTTCAAAACTACGACTTATTATTACTCTATGAACAGGTCTTTCATTACCATCACCATTTTCTGAACCTGTTATAAACTGACCAGGAGGAATATAAACAAACTCTCCTGCTATCCAACCCCAAGCAGGATCATATTCTATCAACTGCCCAGAAGGTTTCATTACTTCTACTGCACTTGTAGTACAAGCTCTAATAGCATCTTTCATCTGGCTAGCTGACTGGTAACGCTTTGAAGGGTCTTTATCTAAGCACTTAGCCACAAAATTTCTAGTTTGTGCAGAAAACTCACTTGGCAAAGGTGGAGCTTGCTCAAGAACTATCATCGCCATTAACCTATTGGTGTCACTATCAGACCAAGGCAACCATCCGACCAACATTTGATAAAACATTACGCTTGCTGCCCAAAGATCTCCTAACTCAGAATACTCGCCTTTAAGCAAGATCTCTGGTGACATATAATCTAGAATTCCACCTATTCGATTTGTTTTGTTATCACTCACCACACGCGAAAGTCCAAAATCAGATATTCTAGGTGTTTCCTTTTGCAACAAAATATTATCTGGCTTTAAATTACGATGAACTATTTTTGTAGAATGTAAATGCTCCAAACCTGCCAATACCCCTTCCATCATCGCAACTGCACTTTTTAGCGATGGTGCTTTACCTCCATTAGTTCCTAACCAACCTTGTAACGATCCATCTTCTAGATATTCACTCACTATTACAGACAAACCATCATAAACATCAGCATCC
>CAZHXL010000447.1:0-2800 GCA_964536575.1 uncultured Clostridia bacterium
TGCACGGCAAGCATATTCCCATTCTGCTTCACTTGGTAAGCGATAAGTCTTTCCTGTTTTCTCTGACAATTTCTTACAAAACTCTATTGCTTCATTCCAACTTACTGTTTCTACGGGTAAGTTGTCATTCCCTTTGAACCTACTAGGGTTATTCCCCATTATTTCTTTCCATTGTGCTTGCGTTACCTGGTATTTTCCCATATAGAATGCTGGTATTGTTACTTCATGTTGTGGCATTTCATTTTTTACCCAATCTTTATCCCAACCATATTTTCTGCGTTCTTCCATTACTTTTTCTATATCACTTTCACCTGTTCCCATCATAAATGTACCACCTGGAATTTCTACCATCTCTATTTGAACTCCATTGCCTAAATTTTCTATAAATTGTTTCGCTTGTTTTTTGAACTTGTCTATTATTTTACCTTTTGCATCTACTTTTGCTGTTATAAATTCAAATGGGCTAGTAGGTATGTCTACTGGTTTTGGTGGTTGTTGGAGAGAATGTTTAAGTTTAATAGTGTAAAAAGCTTTAGGTTCTTCTTTATCACCCCAACGAGCATCAGCAGACCATGCTCCATCGACCTTTTCTTTCTTACGAGATCTAAGAGTAATAGTAGCTTTACTAGGGCTGGGATCAAGTTCAAGTAGGTTATATTGCAAGGGAATACCAGTTACTTGAGCTTTAGCAGGTGCGCCAAATGTTCCGCCACCAATAATAGCTAAACTACGGTTATCATCATACTTATGAAAGCCTTCTATAGCTTGGTGGATATGACCATGTAAACATAGTTCAACTTCAGCTACAGCTAACTGTTCAACAAAATCAGCACTCATCATTTCTTGTCCACTTATAGGATGATGCCATATGGCTATTTTTAGCCAATCTTGATAATTACTACTATTTACATTATTTAATGCTTTACCTAGGGCAACTTGATTAATACCTGCTCGTTTTGTGTAGTGATGGTCTATTTGCCAAGCTGAATTTAGGGCTAATACTAATAACCTATCCTGTGTAAATGTATGCAAAATAGCTTGATCCTCATAACTACTTGGATAAGCATTTCCCGTAATTTCTCTATAAAATTCACTAAAGTTATCAAATCTCTTTTTATATTGTTCCTCATCACGTAGTAACGCACCAGTTTCTATTGGAATATAAGCATCTATTAGTATTGAAGGCAGTTTACGCTTAGGCACATAACTATATGCTTCTTCTGATAAATCCCAATTAAGATCATGATTACCTGGAGTGACAATTACTTGCTTATCCTTAAGACCAAAATTTAGTTTAATCTCATTAATAAGATTAAAAGCAGCTTCATATTCATCTTTGGTAGATTTATTAGCAATATCTCCTGATATTATTAAGTAATCTATTGTTGCCAGTTTTAAGTTTTGAATTAAGTCCAGTTGTAACTGGCTATAGTAAACATTACTTTGGCTAATAGTACCTAAATGTATGTCTGATAAGTGTAGGATATGGACTGACTTTGTTGCTGTAATGACTGTTTTTGGTTGGTTAAGTTTTTTAGTGACTTCTCTAATAACATTTGGACTAACAGCATCTGTTATTTGTGCAAAAACATTCTTCCTAGTTTGCAAAACAACATCTGAGATATTATCTGAAATATTATCTGAGACATTAATATTATCTGAGACATTAATATTATCTGAGACATTAATATTATCTGGTAATGTGGGTTTTGTTTCAATAACACCTAAAAGCTCATCAACAGATACCAGTTGATCATAACCTTCTGGAATAAAATGAATTACTTTTTTTTCTTTTAAGACAAGTAAATGTTTATAATCTGTAACAATACTAGGATATTTTGGGAGAGGAATTTTTTCATTGACTTGTAACCCAGGAATACTGGCATGAATATTATCAAACTCAACACGCACTAAGTAAAGTAATTCAGCTTTAGTGCGGTCAACGCCATTAATAGAAACAAAAATCTTTCTAGCCTCTAGGTCAGCTTTAACTAAAGCTTTATTTGGTTTATCCCTAAACTCAATCACAACACCATAACGCCAGTAGATTTTGTCATGGATATGAGGACTCACTCTAACAATAAAACGAGAGATAATACTACTTGGTAAAAAATCATAATGATATTGAAATTTTAGACTATCTTGCCAGTCTCCAAGCTCAGTAGGGTCTTTAGGTAATAAATCAGGAATCAATAAGTTTCCTTGATTTGGATCACCAAGATCTAGGCAAAGTTCAAACTTACGCATCATAGCTATAATGAATTTGTGATGCTCTCTGGTGTATTGTGTAGAATTAAGTATTTTGTCTATATTACTGATTTTCAAAATACCTTTACTATCTGATAAACTATCATCATTTAGTATTTTATACACAGCATCTGTTACCCATTTAGGATTTAATATATGAGTACTTGGAACTCGTAAATCTTTATAAAAACACAGTACCACTCCTAAATCATGCAAAAAATCTATTAAGGTTTCTTGGCTTTGTTGGTCAAGACCTTGATTTTGGCATATTTCTTCATAGTTTTTATAATCTAAGTAATCTTTTTGTTTTTGAGCCTCTTCTAATTGGTTTTTGACCAGAAACCAACTTTGAGGCAATAGAGTATCTATAAAAGGTAATAGGTTTATTTCTTCCACAATTTTTTTCTTTAATGAGTCTATACCTTCACCTGTTTGGCAAGAAGTTTCCAAAAAGGCTTTAATATTATATTTGGTTTTTAGTTTTCTACGCTCAAGTTCTAGGACTTCTATATCTATTTGGTTAACAACAACAATGATTGGAGCATCACCAGCA
>CAZHXL010000448.1:0-2788 GCA_964536575.1 uncultured Clostridia bacterium
ACTAGACCACAATATTTTGTGGTCTAGAAAAGATAAAAAAAGAGTCATTTAAGAAGTTCGGGACCAAAATAAAGCTTTAATTGTTGAGCACCAACAGCAACTTTTTTTGGGATAGAAAAATGAGAGGGATAAAGTTCAATAGGAGCACGATAGCCATTTAAGTCAAATAAAGAAAGCTGAGTGGAATTATAGGGAGTTTCAAAAAATTGAGGATTAGTAATAGATTTTGGACGGTTAAAATTAGTATCCCATTTACAATTATATTCAGCCAACAAATGGTTTTGATACTCAGCCCTTAATTTTCCATCCCAATAGCTAACTTGAACTTGTTCTTTGGACAGCCCATCTTCTACATAAACTTTCCATCGACTTACTTTGGTAAAACCACGCGAGTCAATTTTACGATTCCAAAACTTTCTGCTAAAAGCACGGTGTAAAGTAGAAGCATCAACATCGCGGCCATGAGCTTGAGACAAAACTTCTAAAGGAGAATGTTTTTGATCCTGGCGTAGACGATGAGCAAAATGAGACAAACGATTATGATCCCTGATTAACTCTCGATGAAATTCTATGGCATCAGTAATACTATGACATTTAGCCCAAGCATATTCTCCCATACGAGCTTGAATTCCAAATTGAGATTCAATCAAATTTTGCCAAGGATGTCCTTTATCATTCAGGTGGTGGTAAATTGCCAATCTTTTATTCACTCGGTTAAACGCTTTGCTTGTAAATTGACCTCCATGATCAGAAACTACTACATCCCAAAGCCCAAACTCTAAAGCAGCTAAATAATAAATTCTCAATATTATTGAAACATCTTGAGAGCGAGTTAAAGAACCAGCTAAAATTGTTCTTGATAATCCCTCTATTAATAAACAAGAGTAAAGCTGAACTCCTTCTGGCTTTGCGTCCAAATACCTTATATCTATAAAAGTATGTTCAAATGGTCGCTGACTTTTTAATGGCCCCTCACGAATTTCTTTATTTACTATTTCTATTGGCTTATTTGGAGCAAGATTTAGCCGACGATTAAGCCTCATTATTTTCTTTATTGTTGACTCACTTAAAAATATCCCATAATCCTTTTCTAAATAACCTTTTATCCGAAACCACCCTACATCATAACCATACTTTTTCTGTAACTGTAATACTGTGTGAATTGTGCCAAAATAAACTTTTCTTTTTGGATTTTTTGGTGTCGGTTTGTTATCAAATAAGTAAGGCTGTTGATTAGATTTTTCTTGTACTTGGCTTTTGGCTCTACGCAACCATTTGCTTACTGTGTTACGAGAGCACTTTAATAAGTAAGCTATAGTTTTTTCACTCCAACCATCTGCTTTTAGCTTAAACATTTCTAAACGAAGCATTTGTTGGCCTGAAGGTATTGGATAAATAATGAACTTGCGAAATTCTTCATAACGCCAAAAAAAGTATCTTTCTAATAAAGCTTTTACAGTCTCATTATGTAATCTATGTCCTGAAACTGTAGAAATTACTTTGGCTAGTTCAAAATCCGAAGCTTTAGGAGCGCAACACTTAAAATACAGCAAACTTACAATTATTCTTTCTGGTGTATAGGCTTGACGTTGAGCTTTGTTATCAAAAAGTCCTGCCATTCCTTTTTCTCTAAACTCTCTTAACCAACGCATTATTGTTGAATAGGAGAGACTTAATATTTTAGCTTGATTTTCTGGAGTGATTTTTTCTGCTAATACTGGAGCTATTGCATGATAACGTTCTTGTATTGAACAAGTTATTGGCACTTCTTCAAATGGCAATTTTAACTGTTCTGCCATATGGCAACCTCCTTTATTCTTTTACTTCTTTTGAAGTCGCCTAAACTATAGTTATTTGCCTTACCTTTTCAATATTTCAGTGTTTTTTATTATCTTATTTATTTTGGCCTTTTGCGTTATGGTTATTTTTTGGTGCTCCTTGCTTTGGCAATGGTGGGAGTTTGATAGGACTATACTGGTCAATCAAAGCTCTAAGAAAGTAGTTTAAGCTTGTTCCATGCTCAAAAGCCTCTTTTGAAATGAACTCATGCTCTTCTTTTGTGAGATAAATTGTTACTGGCTTTAGTTTAGTTTTGCCCACATCCTTACCTTTTTTTTGCTGTTTTGTAAAACAAACTAATGTGGCTTGTCTTAAAAACAATATCAAAACTGAACTCAAAAAGCAACAAACTAATGTAGGTTATTTAGCCAGATCCTTCATCTCTTTTAGTTTTTCCAAACACAAAATATTGTGGTCTAGTTTTCACGCGAAATCCGTAGCTAATGCACACGATGTTAGTACCCAGTGCAGGTACGTGAGTACCAAACATCATTTATGAGTTCTGCTATTGATGTATCTCCAGTACTGCTAATGATTAATGCTAGTTTGCGTCTACTATTAGTAATAAATATTACATGAGACTCGGCTAACTTTCCTGAGAACCTTTCAAACGTAAAAGTACTAGTAGGATTAAAATATATTGGTTGACCTGAAACGCAGATAGCTTGCTGTACTTGTTGACTAGGCTTATTAGGTATAGGCAAAAAACTAGAAAGACTGATAAGACTGGTATTGCAATTAGCTTGTCCATAGCTCGCTGGCGTAACAGTTATGTCTACTCCAGCGTGGTGGAGATTAAGAGCATCATTTAAATTAAATGTTCTCTTGACCTCGCTACTTCCTAGTAAACTTTGGCCTTTTGCTTCAAGAACTACACTAGCCGTTTGAGCCATAACCGCCTCTGGTTCAAGCATTGCCTTGCTGCTAGGAATATTGACTGCTACTGCCG
>CAZHXL010000449.1:0-2778 GCA_964536575.1 uncultured Clostridia bacterium
AACCCTAATGTTCCTATTAAGTTTCCAGAAAGCCCATTTACTCTTTATGAAAAATATGGGTTAAGAATTGAACCAGGTTCGACTTGTGAGCCTCCAAAAGCTGAAGTTATAAATAATTTACTCGCGCTTTGGCAACGCTCTCAAGGTACAAGATAATACTTAAGAAAGGAAAGTATTTTGTTAGTTTTGCATGATTTTCACCCTAAATTAGAAAGTTTTCGTGATGAGGTAATTTCGGGTTTAAGTAAAATACCGAAACAAATTCCTTCTAAATTTTTTTATGATCCACAAGGCTCAGTGCTGTTTAGTCAAATTTGCGAGCTAGAGGAATATTATCCAACACGCACAGAACTATCTATATTTCAAAAATATAAACAAGAAATCCGCGAATTAGTTGGTAAAAATGCTTTGGTTATTGAGTATGGTAGTGGAGGGAGTCAAAAAATTCGTCTCCTCTTAAATATGCTTGATAACCCTTTAGCCTATATGCCAATAGATATTTCTAAAGAGTATCTTTTTGCTGATACTAACAAGCTAGCAAAAGATTATCCACAACTAGAAATTATTGCTGTATGCGCAGATTATACCAAAGCTTTAACCCTACCAGAAGTAATGGTTAAGTTTGCTAAAAAGGTTGTTTTTTTTCCAGGATCAACTATTGGGAATCTAGATCAGGAAGATGCAAAAAAGCTACTTATTAATACTGCTCACATCTTAAAACCAGGAGATGGGCTACTAATAGGAGTGGACTTAAAAAAAGATCCGAAAATTTTAACGGCAGCTTATAATGATGAAAAAGCAATTACTGCAGCTTTTAATCTTAATCTTTTAGTAAGAATAAACTATGATTTAAAGGCTAATTTTGACTTAGCTAATTTTGCTCATAAAGCATTTTATAATGACTCAAAAGGTCGTATAGAAATGCATCTTATAAGCCTTAAAAACCAAACAGTAAATATTGATAATATAGAAATTAACATAAAAGAAAATGAGGCTATTCACACAGAAAACTCTTACAAGTACGAAATCAAAGAGTTTCAGGATTTAGCCCAAATAGCAGGTTTTACACCAACTAAAGTCTGGGTAGACCCATCAAACCTCTTTAGTGTTCACTATTTAACGATAAATAATAATTTTTCTGGTTAAAAAGTTTTTTGACAAAAATTAACTAAAAAACTCTGGTTTAATACGGATTTTTGGAGGATTTGTGATAACTAATGCCCCTAAAAACACTCATAAGCTATCAATTAGGTTGCTACTACTTAGTATAAGTATAATTTTAGCTTACAGCCTAATTACACCTGCTCAAGTAGCTCCACGTATTTCTGCTTCTAAATCTTCCTCTGCTACTGAAATTTATATTAGACCAAAAGTAGATCTTACTAAAAAGCCTACTGTGGCAAGAGGAGCCACATTTTCTATTGTGGCTCCTCTTGTTAAAGAAAAACCTCCTTTGAAAGTAGAAATGCCTGAAATGGTACAGCTTGCTGGAGGTGCTTTTCAAATGGGGGTAAAAGCTAGCAAGAGCGATGATGGGCCAGAACATTTAACATTAGTTGCTAGCTTTGAAGTTAGTAAATATCCTATTACTAATAAACAATTTGCTCAATTTGTTGGTGAGACTAAATACATAACTTTAGCTGAAAAGGACTCAAGCGAGTTTGAACGTAAAAATAAAATATCTTGGAAGACTTTTGCTGCAAAGGATCGAGAAAACCATCCTGTAGTTTGGATAAGCTATGAAGATGCTCAAGCTTATTGTATTTGGCTTTCTTCTGTAATTAAAAATGCTCCTATAAAAGAAAATTTAGAAATGGAGCAAGAAGGCGATGATGAACAAACAATAGTAGTAGAAAAAATTCATCCTTATCGCCTACCAACAGAAGCAGAATGGGAATATGCGGCTCGTGGTGGTCTAAAAGATCAGTCTTTCCCTTGGGAAATGGTTGATAAGAATAAAATAAATTACAATTCAAATAAGCGTGAAAGTACTATTCAAGATGCTAAACAGTTTATTAAAGCTGTGGGCTATCAACCCCCTAACAACTTTGGTGTCCAAGATTTAGTAGGTAATGTAGCCCAATGGTGCTATGACTGGTATGACCCAAGTTTTTATGAATATAGTCCAGAACCCCCTCAAAAAGCCTATGGGCCAGAAAAAGGTACTGAGCGCGTTATTCGTGGTGGTAGTTGGTTAGAGGATCTAGAAAGTTGTAAAGTTACGTCTCGTCAATCTGCTCCACAATCAATGCGTACCGCCCAAGTGGGCTTTCGTATTGTACGTGTAATAGCTCCACCAACAGCAACAGCTAGTAATAATAAATCTGTTAATAAACACGTTGCTTTCTGTAACTTTAACTATTCTTTCCCAGCAACTTATCACACAAATATCAACCTACATTCAGCAATGTTACTAGAAAGAAGAAGATATTTTACAGACTCAGAAGAAACTGAATAAAAATTAAATTAATGTAGGAGCGAACTGTTCGCCCCTACTAAACCTCTTCCCAGCTTACCAAATCACCAACAGAAATTTCTCCATCATCTAATACCTCTGCAAAAGCTCCTCCACCCCAATTTGCCTTCATTGCTTCTCGCAAACCAGAAAAAGCCTCATCCATTCTCTCACAAGGTTTTGTTTCTCCTAAAATACGTAGTCGGCAGTTTCCAATTGTCAAGACTTGATTACTAGTTTTTACTAGACTTATTCCCCTTACCATTAAATTTGCTCGTCTAGAATTAGGATCTAAATCAGTGTGTAGATCCTTCATTAAACCT
>CAZHXL010000450.1:0-2771 GCA_964536575.1 uncultured Clostridia bacterium
TTCCAACTTAACTTTGGCTCGTTCTGTTGATTTTATCTCCATTTTTGCCATTAATGCGCTGGCTACCGGATTGGGTTTGTTTACAAAATCTCGCCAATTTAATTGATTTAATTGTATTACACGATAGTTAAACGATAGTACTGTAAAGTCTGGAAATGCTACTTGATAGGAATTACTTTCTGGTCTTTTTGGCTCATCATAAGAAAATATTGCTATTGGATAGATTGGTAGTTCATGTAAGTCTAGTAGCATAGAGAAATAACGAAACATTCGACGATTAAATGTTCCTCTTGCCTCTGATTGATTTTCTAAATGAATGAGAAAAAATGCTTCTTTTTCCAAAAACTTAGCTTTAGCTACTAAGTCTAATTCTCTACGCTCTCCTGAAGTTATATCACTAAATATTTCTTTATCCAAAAAGACAATTGAATCTTTGTCTAAATAGTTTAAGACTTCAGGGAAAAATAATTCTAAAAACTCTAGAAAGAATACCTGTAATAATTGCTTGAATAACTTGTCATGATCAGTACGCTTCATTACTTTATCCTTAAAAATGGGTTTAAGCTTGGATTTTCTATAACATAATTTAGGTATATTATAATACAAATATAAATGTAATTCTATAGCTAAACACTTGATTCTATAACTAAATACTTGAAAACAATAAAAGAGATTGTAAAAGGGTATAGACTGTTTTCAGAGGCTTTTCATACAGATTACAGCAATTTTTACCTAAGCCTCAGAATTCCTAGGCACAAGACTGAAGCTAATTCTTTTACACTACATAAAGCTTTGAGATAAGGTGTTTTCTTTTCTGTAACTATTTCTATTTATTATAGTTTTTACAAATACCTACCCTTGAAAGTTTCTTAGTATTCCTTTCAACTATAATAAATAGTTATTCAACGCAAATATTTTAAACAAACATACAAGGTTATTTGCTAGTAGTAGTTTATGGTAAAATCCCATTGTAAGCTAACTATCTTTTTTCTACTTATTATTACCATAAAAATAGTATGAATGACCCATTCAAAGAGATTCAAAATTCACCCAATAATTCCAATCCCAACACTTCTAATTCTAACCACACTCCTAACCAAAAAGGACAATTTATTAGTTTTAGACAAGGTGCTATTACTACAGCCACAGTTGCTTTTATTTCAATCAATGGGTTAAAAGAGGTTGGTGGGTTAGACTCTGTAGAACTATTAGCTAAACTTCATTCTTCAATAAAATCTCTGATTAAGACTCCCATTAATAATCAAAGCTACCAAGGCATACAAGTACTAAGTAGTTTATTAGGAGCGATTATCCTTTTTCCTGATTCTCTTCAACTTGACCCTATAAAATTAATCAGTAGTATTAACAGTGAAATGAACTTTACTGGTATTCCAATTAGGATTGGGATATCACATGGTGATGTTCAAGAACTTGTTGATATTGATGGAAAAGCTAATTTTATTGGTGTTGCTATTAATCATTCTGCTCGTTTAGCTACTTCTGATAAAAACCTTGGACTACTCATTCATGATGTTTTAGCCAATCATCTTCAGTCTAAGTTAAGAGCTAGTCATTGGTTGTCTGCCAAAAATAGTAATAGGTTATTTATTGAGGTTGCAGGAAAAAGAGATGAAAAGTTCCTTTGCTATTACCCACCAGAATCTATTTGGCCAACTAATTCCCAAATAACATACAAATACGATAACAACTTTGAGCCTGAAAGTAAGAATGCAGCAATTATTGCTTATGATTTACCTAATTTCTCTGATGGTGATTTGAACCAACTAAGCCAAAGGTTTAGAGCTATTACTGATGTCTTCTTAGCTTTGGTGGCACAAACAAAATTACCACTAGAATACTTTTACTTTTCTCCTGGTGGCGATGGTGGAGTAATAGTGCTTACTGATTTAGAAAAGAAGCCTGTTTATGATTTGGCTAAAAACTTTGCAGAAAAATTAACTATTGAGTCACAAAACAAAAATTCGCTAATTTCAGTTGAGTGTAGAATTGGCTTACATTATGGTACTATCTTGCTCTATTACAATGCTGAAGAAAACCTACGTCCTACAGGTGATGATATTTTTATTGCTGATGATTTAATGGCAGATAAAGAGATTACAACAAAAGGTAATTTTATCTTTACTCAAGAGTTTAAGTCTACTGTCAGTGGTGGCGATAATAATTACTTTAATCAACACTTTCAACAATTACCTGATTTGGTTTTTAGTACTAAAAGTATTAACCTTTATGCTAAATGCCAAAATATTTCTAAAGTATCCTTAGTAAGCTTTGAAGCTCACCAAGCCCATTTCCGTTCTAGTCCAGTTTTATACTATTTCCTTTCCATTACTAATTTATCTAACCTTCCTATCACAATAACTCATTTATGGTATCAAGATACAAATAGTCACATACCTGTAAACCCTCAATCTCGTCCATTACCTAAAACTCTTCAACCAAGTGAGGTTTGGGCTTCTTGGTTGCCTATCGCTTCTATTCCTCACCCCTTTACTAATGATGCTTATAGTTTGTTTAAACTTCGTTTATCTGATAGTCAAACTTTTTCTTCTTCTAAAAATCATACTATACCTCCTATTGGATCTGTTCCTGGTGGAGAAATATTGGCTTCTGATATAAAAAAACCTACTACTAATATTAGTAAAATAGATAAAATCCAAGAACTAGAAGCAAATCATATCAAAACCTTAGAACAAGATTTAGAAGCAGCCTATACTCAATTAAGCTACTCATCTAACCAAGTAGATAGACTT
>CAZHXL010000451.1:0-2770 GCA_964536575.1 uncultured Clostridia bacterium
TCTAGAAAAAACATTTTTTATACTTTTTAGCATCAACTTTAACAAAAGTTAAGGTGATGCTAAGTCTTTATATACCCATTGCTAGTGTTAACTTTATTGAAAATACAATCAAAGTACGTACTAAAATCTGTACTATTTGGAGTTATTAACTATAACTTCTTACTGCTGCAACTCCAACACTTGTATTTTTTTCTTGACAATTACTACAAATACCAAAAATCCGATGGCTATGATCTTGGATCTTAAAACTGTATTGGCGGGCAATTTCTTCCTGTAATTTCTCAATCTCAGCACTATAAAATTCAAACACAGAATCACAATTACTACAAATAAAATGATCATGGTGATCGTGATTATACTCATGCTCATAACGAGCGCGACCATCAGTAAAACGAACTTCATGAGCAAGTCCAGCTTCAGTCATTAACTTCATAGTACGATAAACAGTGGTAAACCCAACCGAAGAATCTTTCTTTTTTACTAAATCATAGAGTTCCTCTACAGAAATATGTCCTTCTGTACTAATAAAAACGTCCAAAATTAGGTCTCTTTGGTCAGTGCGCTTTAGTCTAGTGTGTTTTAAGTGTTCATGGAAAATTTCTTTTTCTGTTGTCATAAATTATTTTCCTTGTTTTGTTTGGAATCACCGAGCCTTTTAAATTATAGTTTTAAAACTAACAGCAAACAATCTTTGTCTACAGTTAAAACCCTTATTATTTAATTTGGGAGCACTCAATGATGTTATATTGGTTAATAGAAATATTGATAGTGATTTGGATGGTGTTAATAACCATATTAAATCAACAGTTAACAAATAAATACCCTGTAGGATTATCACGTAAGCAGGCACAAAATAATAGCTCACGTGTCTTTTTTTATTTAACAATATCTTTAATTTTGTGTGGCTTAATCTACTTTTCTGCTTGGGTAGCTAATTGGTCTAGCAGATTGGCAATCCCTAATTATTCAAATTCGCCTTATTTTACTAATCAACTAGCAGATTTAATTTCTATTATTAACTTTACGATAAGTGGTAGCATTATTACGCTAGTTTTTAGTAGGCAAAAAAGAAACCTGTTTGTTTACAAAAATTTATTTGGCCTAGCTGATATATTACCTGAGTGCTCGCTAAGGATAATAACTAGCTTACCAAGAAGTAAACAAAAAGCTTTTGCAGAAAGATTATCTTGGCTTATAGAACGAGTAGAAAAAAAAGATCCTTTTCAACTTACTATTTTATTTGATAAAGACGAGTTAATTATCTTGGCTAAAATTTTTAGCCAAGCCAATTTTAACCAATTAGATTCTTGCTTAGCCCCTATTTATCAAGAAGTTACCCAATTAAACACTAACCCAAAACCTTTTAGCATAATTCTCTAAAGTAATTAAAATCAGTTATTCCCTAACTAACATTAAAACAAAAAACGTGGCATATTAATTTTTATGGATAATCAAGAAATTTATTTAAAACAAAATCAAAAAAATACTAAACGTAAAACCAAAGAAAGCAATACTTGTTACCTAGATTTAGTGGAAAGCGGTGGCGGGATGTGGAAAGCTTCTTCATTACCAGCTATTAAGTATTGTTTAGAGTCAGGTGTTCAACTTCGCCGCTTAGCAGGAGTTAGCGGTGGTGGATTAATGAGTAGGCCAAGACTCCCTTGCTCGGCATAGGTTTGAAATTGATCGTAATTTGCTTAAGCGATAACTATCATATGTTAATTTGTTGGATAAGGTTTTCCTGCTACAGTAGCTTTTACTAATTCAGTGGTAAGTAAGCCGCCAAAGGTTGATTCTGTTTGTTTTACTAGTCCAACTCCAGGAGCGAACCATTGTGCTTCTACCCCAGCATCATTACAGCTAGTAGTAAATTCTAGTTTTAAGCAATTATTAAAAGTACCTGCTGGAACCTGGACAGTTTCTATATGGCTGACAATTCTAACCTTTGCTCCTTCTGTACAAGGAATTCCTTCTTGGCTAAGGTTCATTACCCATTCATTAGTTTCATCTAGCTTATACCAAATAAATTTTTTATCTTTAGCACGTTCAACTATTTGATGTTTATTATTTATTTTTAGCTCTCGGCTAACACCATCACCCCAAAAATTAGAATGAGAAAAGAAGCGTCCTTTGTTTCCTTCTATCTTATCTGTCCAACCCTCATTAGGTTTGGCTAGTTTTCCTACCTTACGATAAAACCGTTCATCTCCAACACTTTGAGGGAAAAATACACTTGTATCAAATTTATCTTGTCCTGTTACTGTTGCTACTAATGAAAAACAAGTAATTATTATTAACAACCAAGCAAATCTCATTTTTATCTCCTAAAAATAGCTTTACTAATAAACAAATTATGGGCTTAAATAGAATAAATATTTTGATATAGTGTACTGAGTTTGTGTTGACCTTGCATTGCAAAAGCGCAGACGCTATAACATAATCAGTTAAGGTATCAGGAACAGAATCTGTATTTTTGGAGGCAATTATGAGTAATCGTTTTGATCCTTATCAATACCAATTTGACCCACTATCTAGTTTCCTTAGAAGTAAAGTAGTTAAGGGTCTCATAATTGCTAATGTAGTTGTCTTTATTTTACAAATAGCTCTAAAGCTTAGCGGTCATGATGAAGATTTCATTAAATATTTTGGTGCTACTCCAGAACTTATTACCTCTAAGTTTTTCTTATGGCAATTCTTCACCTCTATGTTTCTACATGGTGATTTTTTTCATTTATTGTTTAATATGTTGGGCTTATTTATGTTTGGCCCA
>CAZHXL010000452.1:0-2752 GCA_964536575.1 uncultured Clostridia bacterium
CAATACTTGTGCCTCCTATTAATGGTCTATCTCCTGGAGGATTATCAGCATTGCGGTTTAAGTCTACTCCTGCTAATAGGTTATAAGGGCGACCACTGTTTAGGTTAACTATTGTTGATAGTTGGGTGTTTCTTAGAACTATATTAGCTGTTTTACCTGTATCATAGATGGCTGAGGCTACTAATCGACTTCTTACATCCTGTATAGATAAACCACGTTCATCTCTTATTTTCAATGGGTCAACTGTTTCTTGAAGCTCAGCACGAAAATCAGTGAAATTATCAATCGTTTTAGAAAAAGTATAATGTGCTAGTAAGGTAAGTTTTTTGGAGAAACATTGTGTGATGGAAAAGGTAACTGCATGATATGAGCTATCAAAAGCACTCTCAAACTGTAAAATCTCTCCTTTACTAGGATCAAGCCTTCCTCTTAGAGAACTGCCTAAAGGATCGCCAATAATAGGGTGAACAACTGGATTAATACTTCTTTGAGCAAAAAGCTTAACACCTCTAACAAAATCATATGTAGCTGCAACTATTGTGTTATTACTTATTTGTCTATCTAGCCCAAAACTGATTTGCTGGGAGTAGCTATTACGCAAATCTTTAGGATAGATAATAGTACGGCTTAGTTGTGGAATAAATGGAACACCTTCAGGTAAGTTCACTGTTTCAGGGAATTTATGCCCTGGAAGTTGATATGCCAAAACAGAAAAGGGAAATGGCAGTACAAGAGACTTAAGCTTTCCTGTGCTATTAAGTTTTATACCACCAGCAACAGCAGTAAGGAAAGTACCATAAAATAAGCCATAAGAACCATGTAATCTGATACCACCTAAAGCTTTTGGTTGATAAGAAAATGCTATTCTAGGGCTAAAATTACCATTGTTTTTTGGTGCAGTATCAACTCTTACTCTGTCATAACGTAACCCAAGTTTAACTAATAGGTTTGGCTTTAGTTTAACATCATCCTGGACAAATAAACTAAGTAAAGTGTTATTGAAAGATACTCTAACATCTCCAAACCCTTGAATGAAATTTACTGGTAAACCAATATCAGCTAGTTGTACTCCTGAAGGAAAACCAGGAAAACGTGTTGGAGCAATAGCAGAAAACGCAGTTAAGAAAGCACGTTGAGCAACTGTTCTTTGAGATGGATCAAATGCTTGTATGGCTGAAAAAAATAATTCTGGATTTCCTGTTGCTGCTCGGAAATCTAGATTTGAAAAGAAAGCAAATCCTCCTGGAAGAGCCGGTATTGTGTTCTCATTTTTGGGAACTTGGACATATTCAAAATCAACACCAAATTTAATAGTATTTTTTCCACGTGTAAGTGTTATATTATCAACAAGTTGGTAAGTTTTTAGAAGTCGTTGTTGTGGTAGAAAAGTATTACGCCCAAAGGTAACTCTACCTTCTGGCGCGATTAAGCGTACTAGTGGCCCAGATTCTAGTGGATCAACAGTTTGCTTACGGTGATTAAAAAGAAAACGGGTTTCATTTATAAAATTAGCATTAGAATTAACATAAGTGTTAGAAATAGCAATAGAATTGTCTGCTAAACGTTGAGATCCAGCATTAGTCTCGCCTGTTAACCCACCAAATAGTTCTAGTGCTCCATTATATACTCCTCCAAAATTGTAGCGTACATTTAGAGTATTCCTAGAATTAAAACGAAAGTCTGTTCTTGCTAAAAAAGAAGTACTCCCTAGTGAACTAGGTATTGGGCCATTATCTAGAATAAACCCTTGGCTCTTGGCAGATTTAACAGTATTATCACTAATAGAAACAATAAAGTTTTGAGCAACAGATAATCTCTCAAAAGATGTAAAATAAAGGGCTTTATCCTTTCTAATAGGCCCTGCTAGACTTGCTCCAAACTGATATTGCTTGTAATCTGGTTCAATAGGCGAGAAAGTATCTTTAGCACTGGTTTTATCATTACGAATAAAACCAAATAAACTACTATGTAGCTCGTTAGTTCCTCCTTTAGTGACAATATTGATTACTCCTCCTATTGCCCTACCAAACTCTGCTGAATAGCCATCAGAAACTACTTGAAATTCTTGTATTGCATCTTGGCTAAAAGTAGAGCGTACAGAACCAGTAAAGCCATCATTATTATCTAAGCCATCAATAGTAATGTTATTAAAGCGAGCAGGTTGTCCATTAATTGATAGCCCTGATGTAGCACTAGCTCCTTGAGCAGGTAGCCTATCAGCAGTAACTCTAGCAGTAGTTAAAGAAAGATCTAAAAAATTACGTCGGTTAAGTGGTAGGGAACTAATTCTTTCTTGATTAATATTAGTACTACCTTCAGTTTTTCCTTCCTCTAAAAGATTATTGGCTATAACCTCAATAATTTCTTGTTGGCCGCCAATGCTTAATATAAGACCTAATCTAGTGGTAATACCTAGTGCTAGATTAGCTTGAATAGCTTGAGTTCTAAAGCCAGTGGCAGAAATAGTAATTTCATAGTTACCAGGAGGAAGTTGTGAAAAGGTAAAAGAACCATTTTCATCAGATATTATTTCTCTAGAAAAATTGGTTTCTATATTTTTTGCAGTAATGGTAGCTTTGCCTATTGCAGCAGTATCAGGATCTGTCAATAATCCTGTAAGACTAGCAGTTGTTGAACCTGCTGATTGGGCAAAGACTTGAAAACTTGTAGCATTGATATAGTTTGTTGATAGGACTAGGTTTACTAAAATTAGCCCTTTTAGAAGATGTATTAACAAATTTTTCTTATACAT
>CAZHXL010000453.1:0-2718 GCA_964536575.1 uncultured Clostridia bacterium
CAAGGCAACCGTATCTAATAACAGTTGCCTTGTCAAGATCAAAAGTCGTTTGCTACAACCTTGCGCTAAAGGTTATGCGCGCATAAGTGGCATACCATTTGTTTGTGGATTGAAAATGTTGCTAGCTTTGTTGATAAAGCCGTTAATGCCATCAAAAGCACCTAAAACTTTAGATATAGTGTTACTAACATTACCTAAACCAGAAGTGTTAACACCAAATTTACCAAGAAGGTCAGAGATTGATTTCAAAACACCTTGAGCAGAACCAGCAACCTTTGTTCCCGTACCAAGTATATTTTTAGCTGTAGAAAGCACCTTAGAAATTGTGCCACCAAGTTTAGTGTTCTTTAAACTACTTACAATACTACTTAGACTGGGTTTTTCACCCTTAAGAAGACTACTGGCAATATTGCCTAATGGGGCTTGGAGAGCAGTTGGAAGTTTACTAATAAGACTACCAGCTAATTTCCCAGCTACAGGAGCAAAAGCATTTAAGCCATCTTTTAGTAATCCACCTAAAGTTAATTTTTGACCACTAAGTAACTTAGTGGCTACACCTGTAATTAGAGGAGCAAACGGGCCAGCAACTGCTCCAATACCAGTCTTGATTAACATCTGTCCAATACCGCTTTTAGCAAAACTTGATATTGCATTACCTATACTTTTGAATACTCCACCTATGAATGCCATGATGAAATCCTCCTGAAACTTTTAATTTAATTTAATAATTTAATAATTATGTTTGATTTATATTACAAATTACATATTACTCGAATACTATTCACTCAACTTATCGGTGTCAACATCAAAAAGTTGCTTACACCTAAAAAATTTCCTGAAGTTTTTGCAGCTTTTTACCTATTGCCTCAAGTCATTTCTTTGCTTGGAGTTTAGACGCATAAAATCAGATAAAACCTGCAAATATTTTCCTGTTTCTTCAAAATGTGGCAAATGTGAACTATTTTCAAAAACCTTGATCTCTGACTTAGGTAATAAGCTTTTATAAAACATTGTTGTCTCTAGCGTAGCCTCATCATAATAACCACAAGTAAGTAGTGTAGAAACAGTTATTTCACTTAATTGGCTAGTAATGTCATAGTCACTAATGTTGCCTGTTAATAAAAACTCTGACTCCCCCCAAATAGTTTTGTAGACAACATCATTTGCCCCATCAATCGAATCCATCATTGCTTTAGGCCATTCACGAAGTCGACAAACATAACGTTCATAATATTCCATAGCAAGAATCTGAAATTCATCAGTATCAGTTTTACTTTGTGTTTGATACATTTCCAAAGTTTCTACAATTTCTTTTGGTAAAGTATTTAGCAGTTTTTGAGTATCAGCTACCCACATAGGAATACTTAAGCAAGGACTTGCGAGAATCAAGCTTTTTAGATTGGTTTGAAATAACAGAGCATATTCTGTAGCTAAAATGCTCCCCCAGGAATGTCCAAACAAGTGAAAATTTTTTAGATTAAGTTGTCTTACTAGCTCAATTAATTCCTTAAGAAAATATTCTAGGCACCAACGAGACTTATTTTTACCCAAATAAAATGATTTACCACAACCAAATTGATCATAAAAAATTATTGGGCGTTCTTTAGCTAGCTCAGCTAACGGTAGCAAATAGTTATGAGGAGAGCCTGGGCCGCCGTGTACAACTAATAATGGACTAACATTAGGCTGTGTTTCACCATAAATCCAATACCAAATCTTTTCACCACGAAATAAAATATAATTGGAAATAGATTGCATGTTTTGAAGTCTCCTTGTTCTCTGTCAAAGTAATGACAGTGTAAGGAATTAATTTGGTAAAAATTCCTTACGTATCTTAAACTCCTCTTTGCTAAGTATTATTGGTAAGTATGCTAGACTGGCATATTTATTGCTATCAAAATATTAAAATAACTCTTTATCATAAAACGAGGTTTAGAAAGGCATAATATGCAAATTAAAAGAATTGCTGTTTTAACCAGTGGCGGAGACGCTCCAGGTATGAATGCTGCTATTCGTGCTGTAATTCGGACAGGTTTAGATAAAGGCTGGATAACATTTGGAATTAACTATGGGTATTCAGGCTTACTTTCTCATAACATCTTTCCTCTAGGTGCGCGGGATGTTGGCGGAATTATGCACCTAGGCGGCACAATGTTAGGTAGTGCTCGTTGTCCTGAAATGCGAACCGAAGAAGGCCCTAAAAAAGCTCTCCAAGCCTTAAAACAACACAATATAGATGCTTTAGTAGTTATTGGAGGTAATGGCTCACAGACTGGTGCTTATGCTTTGTCCCAACTAGGGATACCTGTTGTTGGAGTGGCATCTACTATTGATAATGATCTTTACGGCTCAGATATTACTATTGGTGTAGACACTGCGCTTAACATCGCTCTAGAATCTATTGACAGACTAAAAAGTACTGCATCTTCTCTTCATAGAGCTTTTCTAATAGAAGTAATGGGGCGTAATTGTGGATACTTAGCACTAATGGCAGGAATTGCTGGTGGTGCTGAAGCTATAGTTATTCCAGAAGCAGAATCTACCCCAGAGCAAATTGCAATGCAAATGCGTAATAGCTACAACCGAGGTAAACAACATGCAATTGTCGTTGTTTCTGAAGGTGCGCAAAATAACGCAGAAAAACTAATACAATATTTTAAAGAACACAAAGAACACAATGATTACGATAGTGATCCTGGTTTTGACCTTAGGGTTACT
>CAZHXL010000454.1:0-476 GCA_964536575.1 uncultured Clostridia bacterium
CTGGCCATCAATTAAATCAACAAGTTACAGGCAATCTTCGGATTGCCTTTTTTCGTTTGGTGTGCCTATGGTGTGCCAACCTTAGAAAACAGGATTTGCTCTAACTTTTCTGATGCGGCTTGTTGCATTGATGGTAAGACGTGGGAATAAACATCTAAGGTAAGAACAATTGTAGAATGTCCTAACCTTTCACTAACAACCTTTGGGTTTTCATTCGCAGATAGTAACAAAGTAGCGCAAGAGTGCCTAAGATCGTAAAGTCTAATAGACATAGGTAACTCAGCAGCTTTTAGTATTGGCTTAAAATGTCGTCTAAAGATATTTTCCCGCATTAGTGGAGTACCTTCAGCAGTAGCAAAAATCAAGTCAAGATTTTGATATTTACTTCCTGCTTTTAGTCTTTCTTCTGCTTGTTTACTTTTATGGTGCATTAAGTCTTTTATAGTCGATTTAGGCAAAGGAATATTGCGCCTACT
>CAZHXL010000454.1:486-2700 GCA_964536575.1 uncultured Clostridia bacterium
TTTCACCAAAATACCAACCACCACCTTTTCTTCGCCAAATTAATGCTCTTTGAACAGTAACTACACCTTTTTGCCAATCAACATCTTTCCATTGCAACCCTAAGTATTCTTCTGGTCGCATACCTGTTACTAAGGCTAAAGAAAATAATACTCCCCATTTATCATTCTTAGCAGCTTGTAGAAACTTTGTAGCGTCTTCTGGTGAAAGTGTTTTCATCTCCTTGCGTTCTTGACGTGGTAACTCTGCTAGAGAGGCTGGATTTTGTGATAACATTTGCCATCTAACAGCTTGCTTAAGGGCAGAAGATAAAACCGCATGAGTGTATTTAACCGTTCTTGCTGATAATCCCTTTTCTTGCAAAGAAGTGTAAAGCTTTTGAATATCAAGCGGTCTTATATCACTTAGCTTTTTACTTCCAAGTGGCTCTCTTACATATCTACGCAATAAATCTTCATAGTCTGTATAACTTCTTTCTTTCAATCTTGGTTTTGCAGCTACTGCTAACCATTTATCAAAATATTCACCCAAAGTCATTGCAGAAGGTTCTATAAAAGTACCAAGATCCTTTTCTCGTAAAATACCATTAAGATACCTTTGAGCGTCTTTGTTAGTACCTCTAATAGTATGATTAAAATATTTTCGTTTGCCTGTAGATGGATCTCTACCAACAAACATCCTTATAAGCCAAGTACGTTCACCTTTTCGGATGACTTGGCCTGTATTTTTTCGGTTCTTATCTGCCATAAAAATTTACTCCTTTTCTGATTTAATTTTGGATTTAGGTTTAGCGATTTGCTTATCATCTGGCAAGTAGATCAGCAAATCCCCAGGTTGACAACCAAGAGCTTTACAAATTTGGTCTATAGTGGATAGCCGCAATTTAGAAGCATCTTGCTTGCATAAGTTAAAGATAGTGGCATAACGAACACCTGATTGTTTTGCTAACCAATACATTGTTCTGCCTTGTTTCTCTAAAAGCTCATTTAACTGTATTTTGATCATAGAACGTATATAGCATAATTTACTTATATACGTCAAATGTATATCGACAAATATACTTATACTGCTTTTAATTTATCTGTATAAAAATGTGGAAATTATTGAAAACTGATAGAGTTATGAGGTTATGAAAAATCTAATAACTTATTTGGCGGCAACCCAAGGGCATCGGCAAGTTTGCAAATATTAATTAACGAAATGTTGCATTCACCTCTTTCTACTTGTCCTACGTAACTACGGTCAAGATCAGCCTCATGAGCCAAAGCTTCTTGAGACAAACCTTTTCCTTTTCGCAATTGGCGAAGATTTTTACCAAATTTTAACTGACAGTTAAGCCAACTTTTCACAGTTACTTAGCTTAACTCTTGACTATTTTAAGTCCACGGGATATACATACCATTTACAGCCAGTAAGTAGGCTAAGCAAAAAACAGTAAAGTTATGAAAGAAGTAAAATAATGTTGGACTTTCTCTTTTTTCTTCTCGCTTTAATGGTAGGGCTTGTTGTGGGGGCTACTACAATTTATCAGTCTGTAGTTATATTTCGTTTTGGATTACCTATGGTTTCTAGACTCATAGTTTTAGGGTTTATAAATAGTTATAAACCTATAGCTCTATATTTACTTAGTTTAATAGTATTTCTCTTTATTTTGTCTGTTAGTACAACCATCACACTGCTTTATTTTCCAAACTATAAGTTAGTTTATTTAATGGGCTTAGTGTTCACTTTTCTAGCTGGCGATAGAAAAGTTGCGTTAGAAAGAGAAAGTTTATTGGCTGCTTTATTAGAAAATGATGCTAATTATTTGCTAAAAAAAATAGATGAAGATGAATATAAATCACTTATTCCACACACTATAGCGGGTTCTATAGATGAACCAATGGTTATATTTATGGAGACTTTAGGATTTGCTGTAGTAACACCTATATTTTACGGAATAGGTGTAATTTTGGTTGTAGCAGTTCTGAATTGGTCTAGGTGGCTTGGTTTGGCTCTTTTTGGAATAGGTACTTTGGTAAGAGTAATATCTCTTATTTTGTTTATAGTAAGTGTTGTTGGCTTAATGGCTAAACTTTATTTAATAAATAAGGAAAATAATAAGTTAGTGAAAGCCTCTTTTATAGTCTCAACATTATTTATAAAATTAGTTGAGCAGGCTATATATTTCTTTTATTTTATTTTTCGGCAAGTTTCATAAAAGGCAAAAAGTAGTT
>CAZHXL010000455.1:0-2697 GCA_964536575.1 uncultured Clostridia bacterium
GTTTTTAATTACAAATGAATTGTCACTTGCTCCAAAGCTTGCAACTGTTGCAAATGTTTTGCCTCCATCAAGTGAGAGCAACAACGCTTGGCTTACTACAGCGCGATTGTCCACACTTTGCCAATTTACTTGTATAGGTTGTCCTGCTATTAGGCTTTGGTTACTACTAGGTTGTGAGATTGTGACTACAGGAGCTAGTATGTCTACTGCTTGTTCTATACGAAAGGTTGATGGAGTTACTGTTTGAGATGAATTTCCGGTGCCGTCCCTTACGATTAATCTAAGTCGCGCTTGGTCTGATTGCAAAGTTATTGGAATTGGAAACGAGAAACTTTGAGTTGTTCCTGCTAATCCGCTAGCTATTGTTATAGGGAAAGTAGTCCCACTATCGGTAGATAGGCTTAAATCCTGAGAAGTTACTGCTACATTATCACTAGACATCCATGATATTTGTAAGTTGTCACCTGAGGTAAACCGCTCAGCACCCTTTGGTAAAAGAAATGTGACTGTAGGTGCTTGTGTGTCTCCAGTCTGACCACCTCCACCTTTTGTAATAGAGAAGTTACCAGTAGTAGAATTAGCTCGTCTCGCCCCTAGGTCTACTGTGCTAACCCGAATTTGTACTTTATTAAGTACTTCTATGTCTGGCACTTGCCAAATGAATTCTTGTGCTTCTGCTGGTAGCATTTCGGCTTTAGGGATTACATTGAAGGTAGCTCCAGCGTCTGTGGAAAGCTCTACCTTGTAGCTCGCTATAGAGTAAGATTGTGGTGCTACTACGGTATTCCATCTGATTGTGAGTGGCTGATTTGGCATCACCTGCTGATTAGCTGATGGTGATAGGCTTGTGAGTGCGGGGGCTTGGCCTATTGAGAAATCCCCAGCTAAGGCTATTCCTAGGGAGTAACCATCTGTGACCTTAATAAGGTCTTGTCCAGACAACAAGAAAGATTGTGTTTCTACATCAATAACAGATCTACCTAAGAAATCGCTTACGTAAATTAAACGTCGATCTATAGAAGCTTTTATGCTTTGTATGTTTCCAATTTTTGTATCTAATATTTTGGTGGGTTTATTTGATTCAGAAGATAAATCTAAAACATATATATTACGTCCATTTATTTCACTAATATAAATGAATTTGGGAGCAGTAAATAAAACTTGTAGACGACCAGATGAAGATTTGTTATCTATGTTAAAAGTATTGATGACATGCAAGGATTGAGTATCAATTACTAAAATAGAGTTTTTTCTTGCAAGACATAAAAGACTCCCATCAGGGGAAATAGCTAACTCTCCTATTTTTGGGAATGTCGAAATGAATCCTGGTAGGTTATTGATAGTGCTTATAGGACTTGTTTTGTTTATATCAAACACCATTATTTTAGTATCTAGAGAAATATAAAAGCGGCTACCATCAGGGCTAAATACGATATCTTCAGCGTCCGATCCAATAGAAAAACTTTTTTCTTCTTGAAAAGTTTCTGTATTAAGAAAAGATAATTTTTTGTCATCTCTAAATAGAACACATAGTCGTCCGTTCGGTGCTAATCTGATATTAGTAATATTTTTTTCAGGAAATAATTCTTGTTTGAAAATACCTCCTGCTAAATCTACAACAGCTAAACCTTTGGATGAAAAAATACTTGAGCCACGAGTAATAAAAGCCCATTTTTTATTCAAGGAAACCTCGGCACTATCGCCTCCATCACCAAAAGAAATTCTGTCTAATTCCTTCAAAGTTAGGGCATTTATCAAAGATAGGCTGCCGCTACCCCCAGTTGGATTGGAGTTTATAATCCTATATACTAAAGGGCTATTAGGTTCTTGGGCTTTAGCTTTTATAATTGTTAGCAAAAGCAGCAGTACACTAGATAATATAATGTAATTGTGTTTGTTTTTCATAAATTTTAGCATTGTTAAATAACTTTCCATTATTAGTTTTTAACAACATTTATTGTTAAAATTAACAGCAATTGTTGGTTGTGAAGGTATAATTATTTTTTTTTCTTGTCAAGAGTTTTTGTTGCAAAAAAAGCAAGAAAAAAATATCATACATTTATGAGTAAAAATAAAGCTGAAGAACAACTCTATTTAATAAATCTTTTGTTTGATCCAAATAAAGGTTCAGACCAATTAAGTTTCCCTATGATATGTCAATTTATTAGGGAAACCTTCGGTGTTAGCCAATCTGCTATGGCAAGAAGGCTTAATACTAGCCTTTCTGGTTATCAATATTGGGAATACGGAAAACGAGAACCTAGCTCAAAAGCCGCCGCTAACTTATGTATTATGTATCTTCAGTGTTTGTATATTAGAAACCAGACCCCTAAAGCAACAGAAATTAAACTATTATTAGACTCTATGTTAAACGATAGATCTCCTAATATAGTGAAAGATAAAGAGCCTGAAGCAATTTGTGCTTAAGATTTTAATTATAAGTATTCCCAAGGCTCACAATCCTAACAGTAAGTATAAAATTATACCCGCCTTTATCAATGATTTTTCCAGATCTACCCGAATTTAGTGACGCACAACCTACCTGTGGCCTCGTAGATCGAGCTTTTACTGTAGTAATTTGTCCTCCACCCGCTAGTGGACAAACAATAGCAACTCCAAGATCTGTACATCTATCACTTACTCTGCAAGGACCCTCAGATACTCCTCCAGGACAAGGCCCCGTACCAGCTAACCATT
>CAZHXL010000456.1:0-2680 GCA_964536575.1 uncultured Clostridia bacterium
AAGAACTAAACGCCCTACAAGGTAAAGCTGCTATTGCTAATGCAAAAATTGCTTATGCAAAATTTAAGGAAATCTATTATGGTGAACGATTTGCAGCATTAAAAGAAAAAGGTGCCAAAGTTCAAAGACAGCTTTGGGCATCAACTGGTACAAAAGATCCTGCCTATTCAGATGTTTACTATCTAGAAGAACTTATTGGTGCTGATACAGTAAATACTGTCCCTCCAGCAACTTATAGTGCTTTTCGTGATCACGGTAAAGTCCGAGGAGCAACTCTAGAAGAAGACCACGAAGGAGCCAGAAAAATATTTGAAAAGTTAGAAAGCTTTGGTATCAACCTGGCTGAAGTTACCCACCAACTACAAGTTGAGGGTGTAAAATCATTTATGACTTCCTTTGATACTTTGTTTGCTTCAATAGAAGCCAAACGCGCTGCGACATTATCAGGTATTTTTGATCGCTTTACTTCCTCATTAGGCTCAAATGCCGATCATGTTAGAGAAAGATTTAAGATTGGTGAAAAAGAAAAATGGGTTGAGCGAATTTGGAAAAAAGATGCTAGCCTCTGGAAATCTGAACCTGAACACCAAGCAATCATTAAAAATGCTTTGGGCTGGTTAACGGTCGCACATCAAGTCTATGAACATAGCGATGAATTAGCAAGCTTTGCTGCTAACATTCGTCGTGCTGGCTTTAAGCATTTGATGCTACTTGGTATGGGTGGCTCTAGTCTTTGTGTAGAAGTGTTTAGACAAATTTTTGGCAAACAAGAAGGCTCACCAACCCTCCTAGTACTTGACAGCACTGATCCTCTAGCAATTAAAGCCCTTGAATCTCAAATCAATGTCGCTGAAACTTTGTTTGTAGTTTCTAGCAAATCTGGTAGCACTACTGAGCCTAATGCATTTTTCCAATACTTCTACGATAAAGTAAAAGCTGTTAAAGGCACTCGTTCTGGAGAAAATTTTGTTGCTGTTACAGATCCTGGAACTAGTATGGAACAGCGTGCTAAAGATCATGACTTCCGTCGTATCTTCTTAAACCCTGCTGATATTGGTGGTCGTTATTCTGCCCTTTCTTATTTTGGTATGGTGCCTGCGGCTGTCCAAGGTTTTGATTTCAAAACTCTACTAGATCGTGCTGATCGTATTGCACATGCTTGTGATAGTTGTGTACCTGGAGCAGAAAATCCTGGTGCTCACTTAGGCGCGATAATGGGCGAAATGGCCAAAGCTGGTAAAGATAAACTTACCATAATAACTTCTCCTGAGTTAGCTTCTTTAGGTCTATGGATTGAGCAATTAATTGCAGAAAGCACTGGTAAAGATGGTCGTGGAATTTTACCTGTAACAGGTGAAGTGGTTGGAAACCCATCTTCCTATGGGGATGATCGTCTTTTTGTAGTAATGAGCTTAGGTGGTTCTATTAGTGCTGACATTGATGCTAAAGTAAAAGCCCTAGAAGCCCACGGACATCCTGTTGTTCGCCATATTTTGAATGACAGGCTAGACCTAGGAGAACAATTCTTCCTCTGGGAATTTGCCACAGCTTTTGCTGGTGCCGTCTTAAGTATTAATTCTTTTGATCAACCAAATGTTCAAGAAAGTAAAGACAACACCAAATCTCTACTGGCTGAATACGGAGAAAAAGGTAAATTACCAGAACAATCTGTTGCCGCTAGTGGTGATGGATTAACAGTTTACTGTGATGATGCTACTAAAGCGCGCCTTTCTGCTAATAACTCTGGTTCAGTTGCTGATTTAGTTGCCGCACATTTAAACCAAGCTAAGGCTGGTGACTATTGTGCATTACTAGCCTATATTAATGAAACTCCAGCCCATGATACTTTACTCCAAGACCTACGCACTCACGTCCGTGATGGCCTAAAAGTAGCAACTACAGTAGGTTATGGCCCACGCTTCCTACATTCCACTGGACAACTTCACAAAGGTGGTAGTGAGGCTGGTATGTTTATCCAAATCACTGCTGATGACCAAGAAGACATGGCAGTACCAGGTGAAAGCTATACTTTTGCTGTACTTAAAGCCGCTCAAGCACTAGGTGATTTCCAATCTTTAGCTTCACGTAATCGTCGCGCTATTCGTGTACACCTAGGTAAAGATCGTCAAGCAGGGCTAGAAAAACTCTTAGGGATAGTGCGCCAAGCAATTCCGCTAAAACGTACTGCTGATGCCTAAAAAGCTTAATTGAGTACTAGCCTTTAAGCTTGGCTAAGCCCAAATCAACTAATAGCTACCAAATTTTAACTTGGTAGCTATTATTATTTTAAGGCTATATTTTCGCGCTTTAAGGTTAAATATGCAGAGCTTAAAACAATCTGATTGCAGCTTAATAGTATTTTTCTATATAATGGATAGACCTTTAACAGAGTAAATCACTCACTTTTAACCATAACAATTAATGCTACTTATGCATTCCCAACTTTGGAGAAGAGGCATGAAAAAACTTTTATTAATAGCGTTTTTATTTGCTTGTGGGATACTTACCCTAGGCCCGAGTTTAACAAAATCTACAAAAGGGTCTTCTTCTACTAGTGGCCCAACTTTTAATAAAGAAGTTGTTAGAATTTTCCAGCAAAATTGTCAAACCTGTCATCACCCTGGTTATATTGCACCTTTTTCATTAATGACCTATTCAGAAGCTAAACCTTATGCAGAAG
>CAZHXL010000457.1:0-792 GCA_964536575.1 uncultured Clostridia bacterium
AAAGTGGGGTCATTTCCAAACGCCCAATGGTATCCTATCCAAACGTCCTAACCAGCTCGTGATCTTGCTCCTCATCGTCATCTTCTATTGGTGGATAAGACTCAATAGCAAATGGTTCAGATTTTTTGGGCACTGTAGAAAGGAAAGAAAACTTTATAGTATCTAAACCCTGTTTTTTTGTGAGTTTAATTTTTAACATCAACATCCAAAGAATATCCCACATTCTACCTTTTTTATCCTCACCTTTTGCAAAAGGATTAAGCTCTACATAGCGGTTAAAAGCTCTTGCTGTCAGTGCTACTGGAAACTTAAACCCTGCTTGGCTACTAAATCCTGGAAACTCTCTTTCTACATCTATTAGCACACCATCAGTAATTGCTTGCCCACGCGTGTAAAGATGTATTATTGGTAGTTCTGTGTGTTGGTTATTTTCATGTTCTGACATGGTTTTCTCCTTAATTTTATTGGTTGATTATTTGTTGGTTAGAAAAGTGGTTACAAGATACTAGAAAATAAGCCTTTTAAATAAGCCGCTCAAAGCCTGTTCCAAAAGCACTAACAACCCGATTAATCATTGTTTGCCAGTGTTTTTGCAAAGCACTAGGAAGCTTACTAGTTGCCGCTTTCATTTGGTGAACTAAAGTGATTGCTTGTTGATAAGTTATTTGTGATGTAGGTAGTTCAATACCTATTTCCAAAGCTTTCTTTTGTTCTGGAACACACCACTTGATAGTAGCTTTATCCAAAAACAATGGAGTAAGCTCATAATCTTGTATTTGTTGGTCATGTTGA
>CAZHXL010000457.1:802-2178 GCA_964536575.1 uncultured Clostridia bacterium
TGAGCCTTAACTGAATCAGCAATAAAGCCTAACGGCACACCATCTACCATTAAAGAGTAACGTTTTAACCCATAGCGGAATAGTTTTCCCTCTATGAGCAAATACTTTTCTAACTCTTCTACATCACTAGCAAAACTCTCTAATAATTTGCCAAATTTAGTATCAGATGCTTTATTTACTATGATTCTTGTTAAGGTTTTTAGGTACTCAGTAGGGTTGATTAGCCCATCTTTTACCCTGATATTATTGATATTTAGAGTAGAGTATATTGCTAATAGATACTCTACTTGCTTTTGCAATTCTTTTATCTGCTCTTCTTCTTCAACATAGGCATCTTCATTCTTTAAGGAAAAAAGAAAATCTTTGTCAAAAGAATCAGAAGTAGATAAAGATTTTACTTGTTGTATTTTCATAAAATTCCTTTGTATTTTGTAGAAACCCACTACAAAGCAAATCTAGCCAAAGTAATATTTACTAAAGACAAATAATCTTTACTCATTACAATTGGGCTAAATTTACTAGTAGTCTGAATTGTTGATTATTGTTAAATTGGTGTAATCGTGTAATTGAGACAAGGTGATAAACTAAAACTCATTAACCAAAACAACTTTTGCCCATTTAGGTAAGTATCCACTATAAGTATTTTCAGTAAGAGCAATAACTAAACGAGCATTTTTGATTGGTTTAGAAGGCCAAGGACTATCCCCGTCTGTTATTACTACAACAACTTGAGGGCGTGGTTTAGCTTTTAGTGCTGTTTCTATTCCTACACACATATTAGTACCACCACCACCTAAAGCTTGTACTTGGCTTTTCTTAAATACCTTCTTTTGGAAATGAACTTCTGCATCACAAGCAATAACTGTAATACTTTCAGTTTGCCCACTACTTTTAAGTATGCTATCTACTTCACTTAGTACTTGAGAAATTGCTTTCTCATTCATACTTCCTGAAGTATCTATTACTACTGCAATAGCAAGCTTTGGCTTTCTCATTCCTGGCATTACTATATTAGAAAAAGCTGACTGTCTACGTGATGGACGCTGGTAGCTATAATCTACTGCTCCCACTGTATAAGTCATTGCATTTCTAACCAGTGTAGAGAGTTCTTTACGCCAATTTACTTTTGGTTTACTAATATCTTCTGCCCAACGCTTCCATCCACCAGGTACTTTTCCTGGAGCCATTTGTAATATTCGCTCGGCAGTTTTTTGTTTTGCTTCCTCAATCTTACTTTTACTTAGACCAGATCCTTCTGCCTTTTCTTCATAGTCTTTAGCTACTCCATCAGCACAAGAACCACAATTACCACATCCAGGCTGTAATAGTGTTTCTTCGTCAGATAACTCTTCATCAGTATTATCTACTGATACATC
>CAZHXL010000457.1:2188-2670 GCA_964536575.1 uncultured Clostridia bacterium
ACCATTAGTACCACATTCATCACTTTCATTAGTATTTTCAGATGAGTTAGTTTGTTGATTTGCTTGAGACTCAAAACTACTTGAGCTTGAACTTGAACCTGAACTTTTGCCTTGACCATTTGATGAATTATTATCCGAACCATCTTCTTGATTTTGCTCATTATTAACTAAATCATCAGCATTATCTTCTAATTGGCTATTATCAGATATTTCTTCATCAGATTGGTTAGACCCAGACTGCTCATTTTCATTTTCATTTTGTTTTTGGTCTTGTTGCTTTTGTTTTTCTCGTTCTTTTTTCTGCTGTTCTTGCTCTTTTTTCAGTAGCATTTGGTAATACTCTTCAGTTAACTTGCCTGTAGGTAAGTCAAAATGAAAAGACCTTAGTAACTCTGGTGAAATTTTAATTCCCTCTTGCACCAAACTATCATAAATCTCCTGCAAGGAAACCCACGACTTTAGGCGTGGGAGGAATTGCAGTC
>CAZHXL010000458.1:0-247 GCA_964536575.1 uncultured Clostridia bacterium
ACACCATCCCATCGTTAGCAGCTGTCTGCTGTTTAGCAAAAGCTATTTCTTTTTGGATTGAGCGGTCAAGTTCTTCAATACGGCCAGAAGTGGTAAAACGGATATTATTACGTTTAATTTCTGCCAGTTCTGAGCGAAGAAATTCTTTAAGTAAGCTCATCAGGGTAACAACTTCTAAATGAGGACGTTTCCAATTTTCTACTGAGAAGGCATAAAGAGTAAGTGCTTTAAGTCTTAGTCGTGTAGC
>CAZHXL010000458.1:257-2653 GCA_964536575.1 uncultured Clostridia bacterium
GCAGTTTCCACGCTCTGGCGTACAGCTTGAACGCCTGCACGATGGCCTACAACACGAGGGCGACCACGGCGGGCAGCCCAACGGCCATTACCATCCATAATAATAGCAATATGCTGGGGCATTTTTTCTGGATTTATTTGATGTAATAAGAATTCGTCTCGCGAGCCGCGCTCAAGAACGCCTTCAAAATCGAACATTTACCTATTTTTCCCTCTTAAGATTGGCCGGTAGATTATAGCAAAGCCTAAAGCGAAAGTGCGATGTTAAGTTCCTAAAGAGCTAGTAGTTTACTTTCAAAAGCGTTAGCCCACAAGCAGGGGCTGTTGCTCCTGCCTTAGACCTTTCACCACTTGCTAAAATATTTGATATGTTTTCTGGTACTATTTTGCCCCTACCTACTTCTAATAGCGTTCCAACAATAGTTCGTACCATATAACGTAAAAACCCGTTTCCCTCAACTTGAAAAACTATTTTGTCTTGTTTTTGAGTAAGGCTAATGCTAGTAACTGTACGAACACAAGAATTTGTCTCTGGTTGAGTAGCAAAAGCAGAAAAATCATGTGTGCCTAACAATAAATTGGCTCCCAACTGCATTTTTTCTAAATCCAGATTACAAGGATAATGGTAAAAATAACGATACTCAAATGGACTAACAATTTCCCCTACAGCTAATTGATAGGAGTAGCTTTTTCCTTTAGCTGAAAACCTAGCATGAAAGTCTAGTGGCATTTCTTCTACTTCTGTAACTCTAATATCTAGCGGGAGATTACCGTTTATTGCACGCCTTAATTTATGACAAGGAAGCGTTTTTTCAGTAAAAAAACTAGCAATTTGATTTAAGGCATGTACTCCTGCGTCTGTTCTCCCTGCGCCATGTAAAGTTACTGGTTTTCCTTCTAAGCGATTAAGAAACTCTGTCAATACCCCCTGAATCGTTACTCCATTGGGTTGTATTTGCCAGCCACAATAATTTGTCCCATCATATTCAAGAGAAAGCTTAATATTACGCACTAGGATAAACCTTTATTTAACTGATGGAGATTGATGAAGATAGTCGGCTTCCTGGTTTAACTAAAGGTAAACCTTGCTGACAAAGTGGACAGTTATCTGCTTGGTAAGTTGGAACGGATAATTTTGCTAATGAGACAGGAGGGTAAGGTAAATTGGTTGTTCCACCAGAACGATCAATAATTGAAGCATTACCAATAACTTGTCCGCCTAAGCTTTCTACTGTCTGGATAACTTCTTTAGTTGATTTTCCAGTAGTAATAACATCTTCTACTACCAAAACTTTTTCTCCTGGTTTAATTTGAAACCCGCGTCTAAGCTGCATTTGACCTTGCTCACGTTCGGTAAACAAAGCTCTTACTGATAAAGCGCGTGCTACAACATAAGCAACAATAACCCCACCAAGAGCAGGTGCTACAACCAGATCAATCTGTTGATTTTGAAAACACTTTGCTAATGCATCGCCTAAAATTTCTGCATCAGCAGGAAATTGCAAAACCAAAGCACATTGCAAATATTTACTGCTATGAAGGCCAGAGCTAAGCAGAAAATGTCCTGTTAGTAGTGCTTCTCGCTCAGTAAACATTTCTAAAACTGCTTTTTCGTTCATTATAAAAATCTACTCCTTAAAAAAAATGGTAGAATTTAGTTGCAAAAGAAAAATCAAATCAATAGCGTTTTTTTTAATGACAGTCAAGCAATCTATTCAATCTATTTCTGGTTTTATACAAGCAGGAGGCAAAAGCCAGCGTATGGGGCAAAACAAAGCCTTGCTCAAACTAGCTGGTTATAAATTAATTGAATATTCAATTAAAAGCCTTACCCCTATAGTTTCTCAACTAGGCATTATCACTAGTACCCCAGAGGTTTATTCTGATTTAAACATAGCAAGTTATCCTGATATTTGGCCAGGATTAGGCCCATTAGCTGGAATTTATGCTGCGCTTGAGTATTCAGAAAATGATTATGTATTAAGTTTAGCTTGTGACATGCCTTTTATTCCTTCAGATTTACTTAAGCTATTGGTTAAATATGGGGAAAATCATCAAGTATGTGTACCGCTAGATTTTCAAGGACAAATACAACCTCTTTGCGCGCTTTATCATAAATCTTGTCAACCAAATATTTTAACCTTAATTAATCAGGCTAAATATGCTCCTAGAGGATTGTTTTCGCTAGTAAAAACACAGATCGTTTCTTTTGAATGCTTTGCTCATTTAAGCGGGGCAAAGCATTTTTTTGAAAATATTAATTCACCAGAAGATTTCTCTTTAGCTCATAACTACCTAAAACTAGAATAACAAAAGTAAATTATTTTGTTGGAGTTATGTGTAACAGCAATTCCCGGTCAGTTTAGAAGTAAGAGAAACAAAGGGGTTAAGGAGGAA
>CAZHXL010000459.1:0-222 GCA_964536575.1 uncultured Clostridia bacterium
GCTGCATGGTTTAAATAATCAACCCCTATATTTGATATTATTCCTGCTAAAGGTTCAGCTATAAGACTTAAATGCTGATCAATAAATTGCTTGGCTGCCTGTGATGTAATTTGCGTTTCTTCTTCTGCTTCACAAGCTAGGGCGTAAGCTTCTTTCAAAGATAAATAGCTAATAAACCCTGTTTCTACTGAAATATGGTCAACTGTTTCTTTAGTATCGGGT
>CAZHXL010000459.1:232-787 GCA_964536575.1 uncultured Clostridia bacterium
AGCTTGGTAATAACTTCCTAGTTCTGACATTAAATATCCAGCCTGTGTCCAACCACCGCTATAGCTTATTTCACGAGCAGGTGCTGGGCCTCCTGGGCCTAAAATAGAATGATAAAGCCCTTCAGTAGCTTCCTTTTGAGCCATCTCAGCAGCAATTTTTAAGTCTAGATCATTAACCTCTTTGGCTAGTTCTTTTACTTTTTGTTTCCAATCATCTTTTGGGCATTCAAAAAGTAAGCTAATTAGCCGCCATTCTGTAGCTTGTTGTAATAGCTTTTTTTCTCTATTGTCAATTTCAGTGTGCATTTTTACTTAACTCCCCTTCTGCCTTCATTAATAGAGGCACCCAACCGCTACGCATTTTTCTTGCTCCTACTTCTTTGTGGCCACCTTCCCAAATAGCAAAAGCAATTTGGGAACGAGTGTTAGGGCTTAAATCTTTTGGTAGGCTACGTAAGATTACAACTGACCAGACTTTACCATTGTATAATCCTTTTCCCTTTGCCCCTGTAGGGTTAGGTGCTGGAGATAAAGACCCTGGCCCTTCAGCTATTA
>CAZHXL010000459.1:797-2646 GCA_964536575.1 uncultured Clostridia bacterium
CAGCTATTAGTTCTTCTACGGCTGAGTCACGCGGCCCTTCTCTATTGTTGCCTAAAGTGCGTGCAGGAGCGTAACGCTTCTGCATTTCACTTTGTGCTACTGAGTCTTTTTCTAAAGGCTTAGCCTCAAATGGATAATGATCAATCGCCGCATTAGGGTAGAGTTCTTTAATAGAATCTTTGCGACCATTCATAATTGCTTGCCAATCAGCCCGCCAAAAAGTAATTTCTACTGATTGTCCTGTTTGTCCCATTTGTGGATCAGGCACATTAGCAGCTATTTTGCTAGGAACTTGAACAGCACAACCATCAATAAACTTGGCTGGGCCGGGCAAATCATTTTTCACATCATCTAACCACTCTAAACGAAATGCTACGTTTGCCCCATTCGATACAGCTTTTACTTGTACTTCACTAGTAGAAGCCTTTATTAACCTAGGTTCTACTAAATCCTGTGGTATTAATTTAGCTAAATGCTTTGGAGCAGCTTTCCAGAGCGGATCATTAGGGTCTAACGGCAAATTAGCAGAGTGGATAATTACTACCTCTGCCGTAATTGGGCCTTCCCCACTACGACAACTCAAAATTAACACCCCACTACTTAACATCAACGTCAACATTAAAATTAATAAACTCTTTGCCCTTAACATAATCGTCAACTCCTCTTTATTGATTTTATGGGCACTATGGGCAGTTAACACGAGCAATATTATATTTAGGATCATAAGCAGCACGAATATGAATAGGCTCACGCATTGGAACTTTGATAAGCTCGCTACCTTTTTCGCTCATCCCTATAACCAAATCACCTTGGCGTTTCCATCTTGGAACCATAAATTCTGTTGAACCAAACAAGGCTAGAAGCCCTGCTAAGTCTGGGTCTTGAGCTATATTACGATATTGTTTAACAGCTTCATCTACTCCTGGGCCAAACATTTGCCTTAAGAAATGTGTTGGCACATGGACAGGAGGAATATAATAAATATTAGGCTCTAAACCAAATTGTGGGAAAAGCGGTAGAGCTATTTTCCTAATATGTACTAAATAATCTAGTGGATTTTCTGGCTTTGCATCCTCTGGTTTAGACAACCATCCAGCTAAGCGAATTTTACCAATGCAATTAACAAAGCATTGTGGTTGAATCCCTTGTTCAATCTTAGGAAAACAAGCAATACATTTTTCTGATGTCCCTGTCATTGGGTTAAAAAACACTTTTTTATATGGACAACCCCTAACACATTCTTGATAGCCACGACAACGATCTTGGTCTACTAACACAATACCATCTTCAGGACGTTTATAAATTGACCCTCTAGGACATGCCGCTAAACAAGCTGGGTAAGTACAGTGATTACAAATACGTGCTAGGTAATAAAACCACATCATATGAGGAAGGTCTAGGCTTGCTCCTTTTTCAATTTGTCCAGCACAATCATCTTCACCAACATTTGGATAAGAATAGTCATGCTCATCAGGTCGCCAACCTAAAACTCTTTCGCCTTCTGGAGCAGCTTCAAAAACAGTTTGCCCTTGATAAACATTGCCTTGCCACTCTTGACCCTGTAAAGAATCTAATAGGTTAAGATCCCAGGCTAAAGGGTAAGAACCATAGGGTTTAGTTTCTACATTATTCCAAAGCATGTATTCTTGGCCACGTCCAGATGTCCAAGTGGTTTTACAAGCTAGTGTGCAGGTTTGACAAGCAATACATTTATTGATATCAAAAACTGCTGCAAATTGTTTTTCTGGTCGGCTTTCTGGATACCAATAAGACATTTCTCTAGCTATTTGCCAATTATAAACGCGTGCCATGTTATTTCTCCTTTTTAATAAATTCTCCTGCTAAGTAT
>CAZHXL010000460.1:0-2639 GCA_964536575.1 uncultured Clostridia bacterium
TTGTACCATGTAGTGTCCTTGATGGTCTTACCTTCTTTATCTTTTTTCCCAGTTCCCTCATTAACCGCTATACTAAAATGGCAAAATTCTCTACCCTCTGTGTTATAGGTTACTTCCGGTGGTTTCCCTATGTTTCCCATTGCTGTGAGTTCAGAAAATGACATATATTTTCTCTCCTTTTCCAAAATTAAAAGTTAAAATTCATTAAGTTAATTATTTACACTCATAATTTAATCAAATTACTATTAAATCATTTCATTAAAAACTTCAATAAAAAGTTAGGTATTTTATTATTTTACCTAATAAATAAAACAAGTATTTCGTATTACTAAAACCAAATTCAACACTAAATTCAATGCCAATAGCTATTTTAGTGATTTCTTTTTTGAGCGTTCTGCCAGCTTATTACCTATAAAAGCTTTGGTTGTTTTGTAGAGTATCCAACTACCAAAGCTTAAAAAGACTATTTCAATAAGACTTTCTAGTATAAACATAATGTATCGCTCATTATTTGTTTTTTTAATCTCTTAACAAACTCACCTCGCCATTTACAATGCTGTGTTCTCATTACACACTTCTTCCAAACCCTTCACAGCTTTCTTTGTCAAAGGAAAGCCCCCAAGTAAAGAAAAATATCGCTTGCTAATTAGTGTTCTTTCTTCATCATTTGCCTTTTCGTATTTTTCGTAAAGGCTATTCAGTTCTTTTTCTAATGGCTCAAGTTCAGAGACAATTGCAATTACTCTCATAGGTATTGTACTGTAAGCGTGTCCTTCCAATAGAATAGCCGCATCTCTTAGGGCTAACTCATTAATAAAAACTTCTTTTGCTCTTTGATATAGCCTATCAATAGTTAAAAACCTATGTGATACTATACCAGCAGACCAGCAATAAGTTCCTCCTCTCCCAAACCCTTCTTCCATTGCTTTTTTCTTTTCTTGCTTATTAAACTCATTTGCATCTGTTTGGGTTAGGCTGTATTCAACTTCGATTTGTTTGCCCTGAAATAATATTTTTCCGTTGTAATGAGAAGCATAATAAAGTAGCTTCCCCCAATCCCTTACTTCTAAATAAGCTCTTTGTTCTCTATTAACACTCATCTACTGCTCCTATCTGTTTCTGGCTAAAGTTAGACTTATTTTGATTAGTATCCAGCTAGCGAAGCTTCAAAATATCAAATCAATCCAAACTTGATTAACTGTTTGATAATTAAGCTCTTTTTATTAGGGCTAGCAAGCTTGTCTATCAAGTCAAGGCCATCTTGGATAACTTGTTGCTTCGTCCCCTGGGTCAGATATGGAGCAAAAGCAATGCAAACCCAAGTTCTATCAAACTCACTCCTGATACTTTCTACTATTTCAAAAGCTTCCTTGCGTAGCCTAGGAGTCAAATATGGTAGCACTCCAACTAGTAATTCTGCTTTACTGACCTCATCTAAGAGCAAACCAATTTGCTCTATTAAACTAGCAGCAATCAATTGCTGCTTTTTCTTGCTTACGTGCTCAAGTAGCCTAATAGTAAGGATTATTCGCTCTTGCTCATTTGCTATTAAATCAATGGTATTTAAGACTTGTTCTATTAGCTTTTTGTGTAGGCTATCTACTCTATCTAGTTTAGAGAGTAGCAAAAGGCCAGCATCTACCTTAATTATCGGAGATTTAATATTCTGCATTATTTGTATCGCTTCATCTGCCCAAAAACTCTTAAAAAACACTCGTGCTGCTAAAAACTCCACCACTTCATAATATTCTTCATCTTGTCTCTCAGTATTTTCACACAGGAAACTTACTATCGATACTATATCCTTCATCGCAGAAAGATTAAGCTCATCTGCTCTATCTACTGCTTGAAACTCTTTACAACTATAATAACTAGCAAAAGTATTTAAGGTTTCTAACCTATTAGCTAGACTCTGGTACGTCTGGGAAATTTCCTCGTATACTTGCTTACCAAATTTTTTATTTTCTGCTACATCCAAGAAAGATAATAACCTTATCTTGTCTTTGAGTTTGACTTTGAGCGTCACAGTAGCCAGAGTATTTTTTTCTGTAGAGTTACTCTTTTTAACATTATCATCTAAAGTAGATAAAGTAGAGAGAGCTAAACAAGCTAGTTCGCTAATTTCTTCTTGCTCTAATGGGAATTCTTCTAACAGACTCAGTAGCAGTAAATATTTCTCTGTTGGGACATTGATGCTTTTTACCTTTTCTAATAAACGCTTTTTTTCTTCTGGATTCAATACATAATAATATAAAAGCTTAATACATTCCCCCTGTAGCAATATCTGGCCACCAACCTCAAAATCTTCTTTAATTATTAAGGCTAAGTCTCCAGAAACTTCCATCAGATGCTCAAAGCAACATGGCCTTCCTTCTTGCTGTTGAAGTTGCTTAATGAACGCTTGCATTAAAGAGGTTTTATCTTCTCTTCCTATTAAAGCTTTAACACATTTTAGTACTGCTATCCGACCCATCTTGATATATTGTGTAGTTAGATATGGTAAAAACTCTATTATTGCTAACCCTTTTGATAAGCTATCTTCTAGCGATAGCACCATGCTAAATGCCTCTTTAGCCTTTTCCTCTTGGAGCTTGGGCGCAGCCAACCCAAGTAATTTTGCTTGCTCAGACTCAGGCAAA
>CAZHXL010000461.1:0-2606 GCA_964536575.1 uncultured Clostridia bacterium
GACTCGTCAATTCTGCATGAATAGGTATTAAGGTAATAGCATTCCCTCTACTCATGTGGGTTAAGATGTCTATCAACAATCTAAAAGCAGAATTAGGTATAGTGATAGTTTCACTAGGATTATCTTTTGATGAGATACTTAGCTGTGTTTCCTCAGACTTAATATACTTCGATAAAACACGGCTACTTTGTTCAGCAAGTTTAGAATCACTTTCACTAGGTTGAATTGGCTCATATGCTAAAGCTGGTCTTAACATAGCCGTTCTCCTCATTCTTTCTTGTAATAACCTAATGGATAGGTTCTTACAAATTGTATTATACAATATAGACGAAGTAAACGTAATAAACGAAAGAGTAAGTGAGCAAGAATTGCTATCAAACAGATAAGGATAATTAGGTAAATCCATATAGCTGGAGTGTCAGTTAACTTCATAAGGCTCTTTAGCCTACGTTGTAACTCATTGAAAATAAAAGTCACTCAAAAGTAAAATAAATATTTATATTTATGGCACAACAATATCTAGTTTTGTATCACCTTTAATTTCTATTTCTGTGTATTTATTGCCATTAATATATACAGAAATTTTTTGCCCTACTTTTTCACCAAATTCTATTTTATAGTTCCCTTTTTCATCAAGCTCAGCAGTCTTGGCATAATCCCAGCTAGTATTAATCACTACTTTTTTCTTTTCTGTAGCGTTATTTTTTTCTTTCTCTTTATATTTAACCGTTCCATACAAAGAATCTGCTAGGGCACAAACAGAAAAGGCTAAAATCAACAATATGCTAGTAACAATTTTTGGCATTCGAGACTCCTTAATTTATTGATAATAGTGAGGATACCTACAAATGATTTTTGATCAATTTGCCATTTAAGTTTAACATAGGAAAATATTATAAAAAAACAGGAAATTTTCACTCACCTACTCAACTAAGTTTATTAGGGCAATTTTAGAGTAAACCGCTCCAGTAGGTTTTAAGTCACTACGCATAACAATAGCTTCTTTAACTGAAAGGGTTTCTGGCACAAATTCTATTTGGTTAAGCTTAGCAGTAATGTCCTGTCCATTACCTTCTTTGACACGACCAATAGTTAAATGTGGGGAAAATGGGTGATCCGCTTTACCAAAGCCTGATGCAATTAGTTCCTGCTCAATTTTCTTTTGCATAATTAGTAGTGTATTTGTTGGATCTTTTATCCCTACCCAAAAAACTCTTGGCCTTTGTAGGCTTGGAAACGCTCCTAGTTGGCTAGCTGTTAGGGTAAAGCTTTTTACCTCTAAACAAGCCCTCTCAACACAAGATTTTATCTTTGGCACTTGATCCTCGGCAATATCACCTAAAAATCTTAATGTAAGATGTATGTTAGTAGGCTTTACCCAAGAAACTCTTGTGCTGGTTTGTTTTTGTAACTCTATTTCTAGAGTTTCTAAACGAGTTTTTAAGCTAGCAGGTAGCTCAATACAAATAAAAGTGCGAATCATTTTGTTCATAAACGCTTATTTTCCTAGGTAAATAAAGTGTTACTAGAGAAAGGATCAATAAAATATAGCTATTTTATAACAAGTCTTTTCCAGGCAGACTAGCGTTATTTTCTGAAAAGCCTTAAAATCGCTTTTAATCACGATAAAACTTATCTAACTCCCTAAAGTTTCTTAATAGTTTAGTAGGGTACTAAATGCCAGAAAAATTTAGTCTAAAAAAGAAGCTTTCTCGCCTCTTGATGCTTGATTTGCTCAAAGGGCTGGCACTTACTTTTAAGTATAACTTTAAGGCATTAACTCAAGCACGTCAGGGAGGCAATCCCAATAGTCCAATTTATACTGAATGTTACCCAGAGGAACGCCCTAAAGTAGCAGAGCGTTTTCGCGGCGCGCCACGTCTCAACCTACATCCAGAAACAGGTGAAACCTTATGTATAGCCTGTAATTTGTGCGCGATTGTCTGCCCAGAAAATTGTATTTATGTTGGAGCAACCAGCCGTCTTTATACTGAAGATGGTAAACAAAAGAAAAAAAAGGTCTTAACTACTTTTGTCTATGATACTTCGCGTTGTATGTTTTGTGATCTTTGCGTAGAGGTTTGTCCAACAGATTGTTTAGAATTAACCCAAGAGTTTGAATTAGCAACCTATTCACGCGCAGGTCTAGTTTGGGATCGTGAGTTACTAGAAAAAGGACGCGAGATAGTTCGTTATGGTAAATAATAGCTAATTGATTAGTAGTAATCCTAATAATACTATTAACTTTAGCCGAATAAAAATCTTGAGAGAGAAAAACTATGTCATTACTAGGTGAAGTTGTTGAAAACGTGAAAGCAATCGTAAAAGGTCTTAAAGTTACATTAAGTTATATTCCAAAAGAAAAGCTGACTAATCAATATCCAGATGAGCCAATACAAATTTTTTCTGCCTATCGCGGGGAACATTACTTAAACATAGACGAAAATGGCAAAGAACGTTGTGTGGCTTGTTTTCTTTGTTCTGCCGCTTGTCCAGCCAATGCTATTTATATAGAGGCTGACGAAGACCTTCGCCCTTATGAAGAGCGTTCAACTAGAGAAGAGCGATTTGCTAAGGTTTATAACATTGATTATGGTAAATGTATT
>CAZHXL010000462.1:0-331 GCA_964536575.1 uncultured Clostridia bacterium
TGCTTAATGGTCGAGACATCAAAGTCAACGAAGCTAAACCTCAAGAAGATCGTCGCGGTAGCGGTGGTGGTGGCAGTCGAGGTGGTTATGGTGGCGGTGGTGGCAATCGTGGCGGCGGTTATGGTGGTGGTCGAGGTGGTGGCGGTGGTCGCTACTAGTCCATTACCATTATTTCTAGGGTTGTTCTTGCAAAGCCTACTTTGCCATTTATTAATTAAACAGTAAGGCTTAAACTTAAAAAGCTAGGTAGATGTTTCTTTTCTCTAAAAGACTCTACCTAGCTTTTTACCTTATCCAAATAAAGTAGCTAAACTGTATTAAAACAAAACTA
>CAZHXL010000462.1:341-1949 GCA_964536575.1 uncultured Clostridia bacterium
CACAGTTGCTGAAGGAAATCTATGGGGAATTACACAGACAAAGTTTCTAAAGTTTCTTATGACTGCTACTCAATCAAGTTGAGCTTTTTCTAAGGCTAAAGCTATTAACCCTTTTTAGAATTATATAAAAGTTACTATATAAGCTGTTTTGTCTAGTCAGTTTAGCTAATTTTTATAAACCAATTTTAATTGGTTTTCCTTTAAGTAAATCATCTGATTTGGCAGCAAGCTCTACTACTACAAACTTGTCGCCTTTCTCAAAGGTGGACTTAAGAATAGTTTTTATTTGTTCTCGGCTAGCTAAAGTAGAGACAATCCAAGTAGAACTAACGCCACTGGTGTTAAGGGGTTTAAGGCAATCGAAGTTGTTTTTGATAAAATCTGTTATTTGTTGGGAGCGTTCAGATGTGGCGTTGTTGAGGTCGTAGGTTATTAGTTTGCAAGAAGGCACTTTTTTGTTCTCCTAAGTTTATTAAATGTATTAAAATTATTAAGCTATATAGTATAGTTATTAGTGTTTATTCGTTTTAGAACGTATCCAATCAGAGGTTGCTTTATGACCTTGGCCAACAACAGGTTGAGTGATTTGGACAAGAAAGAAAATGTCAGCCTCATCTACCAAGACTTTAATAGCTTGAAACATTAGCATCGTGTTTGATTCGGCCTCAACTAGATAGGTTGATTCAGAGAGTCTTAGGTGCTCATATTGACTAATAAAGGCTAGTACGTTGTTCCAACGTTGGTTTGAAGTATTGAGGTCGTAGGTAACCAAGAAAAGGTTTTTAGTTTCGGGCATAGTTTTATTTTTGCTTAGTATCCTTATCCTTATAGTGATTGAGGGATAGTGGCCTAAATCTTTTGTACTTAATTGTACCTAGGCCAACTTATATTCTAGTGCGTCTACGTAGTATGATTTCTAGAAAGGAGATTAAAAACTTTTCTGGGATATGACAAGTTTTAAGTAGACACAAAAATCCCATATAACTAAGTCGTAAATTAGGTGGTAAAAACATGCAAAAACCCGGAAGTTTGTTGGAAATTGTCAGAAGTTTTACCGGGAATGAATAATTAGGGTTAGAAGATTTGATAAGGGGTTAGGAGATCGGTAAAGTTTTAGGAGATTTTGTTGGTTGCTCAGGTAGAAGGTAGAAATTGATTTTTGCCAATCTCTCAGCCTCTGTTTATCTAACTATAGTGCTCCCCATTATTTGGACTAAAAAACTTGTTGCTATAAGTGCTAAAAATAAAATTGGGGTAGATTTTCTAAGTTTCTTAAAACTAGGAAAATTTGCCCCAAATTTTTAACAGTCACTAAAATTTGTTTAATCTTTGATACTAACTTAAGCCGTAATAGGCATTGGCATTATTAGTGTTGATAAAACACTTGGTAATGCTTCTGGTAAACTAAAGACAGGTATACGGATAGGGATATTTTTCAGTAGTCTCATCATTTTTTCAATCCCACTAGGGTTAATTGAGTGAATAACCATTTTAGTGTTGTGGTTTAAACAATCTTGATTAGCTAAACGACTAGCTACAGTAGAGCCATTAGTGCGATTAGCCAAATCATAGTCTAATAAAATTAAGTTAAACCTAATTAAATCAACT
>CAZHXL010000462.1:1959-2601 GCA_964536575.1 uncultured Clostridia bacterium
GTTCACCATGTTCAGTAGGTTTGTTTACTAGTTCTAATGCTTCCATTGCATCTTTAGCCCAATAAATTTTATGGCCTTCTAACAATGGTTCAATTAACTCTCGGCGGTAAGCCTCATCTTCAAGTACTAAAACTTTTAGCAACTGTTCTTTCATAGGTAATCTCCTATTATTATTTTTGGTTTGTATGTTTTTTCCTACAGCAATATTGGTGCCAAACCTTTTTTATTAATTTTTTTAACCTAAATAGTCCTTGGTAAAATCTAAATCCTTTGTCTTATCAACAAGATAAACCAAAAATTTACTCTTATGGTTCATTGATATAACCCTAAAAATTTGCTTTTGGGTGTGTCAAAAATGGCGTATGTGTCAAAAATGGCAGACAGAAAAATGTTAGCTTTGACACAGGTAAAATTTCACTAATATTAATAAGGAGAAGCTTTCACTTTTCTAAAATATCAAGAACTAAAATTTTTGTTGCTTTTCGTTTATTAGACACGCTTTACCCCTACTTTGGTTCCCCAAAATATCAATATTTTCTCCAAAAATAACGTTTAATAGCTAAAAACCCACGAGATACGCAACGAGTTTAGATTAAAGACAGAGAAGTATAAGAGTAACAACTAGTTAGCTGAGAATTAGGT
>CAZHXL010000463.1:0-2565 GCA_964536575.1 uncultured Clostridia bacterium
CAATAAGTTACGTCAGTTTTCATTTGTTTTGCAGCATTACATTTTTAGCACTATCGATTGTTACTCTAAGTTTGGATAAATAGGTCAAAAAGTATTTAGCAGAAAAACAGCAATTCCCGGTTTAGAAATTCAAAGAGTATTGATTAAGTACAAACAAGTATTTGATCGTAAGCTTTATGAAAAATAATGCGGCTTTTGAAACTTTTGGGCAAACTTTTTATAGCCTTAAGCCACAGATTCTAACTTTACAGATTCCAAACTGGGAATTGTTGGTATTGAGTCTAACCCTACTACTGCTCATAAGCCTGCTGTAAAGCTTTAATATCAATTTTGTGCATCTTGAGCATTGCTTGCATAACCCTTTGTGATTTAATAGGATCTTTATCTTGCATCAACTTACCTAAGATAGAAGGAATTATTTGCCATGACACACCGAATTTATCTTTAACCCAACCACATTGCTGTTGTTGACCACTTTCGGAAAGTTTCTCCCATAATTCATCAACTTCTTCTTGGGTTTGACAGTCTACAAAAAATGATATAGCTGGGGAGAATGTAAATAAGGGGCCACCATTAAGTGCCATGAACTCTTGCCCTTCAATCTGAAAAATTCCCATTACAATTGTACCAGAAGGCATTGGAGCACCTTCTCCATAGCGAGTAACGCTTAAAATTTTTGAATTCTTAAAAATAGCAGTATAAAAATTCATTGCCTCTTCAGCTTTGCCATCGAACCATAAGAACGGAGTGATTTTTTGCATAAGTTTTAATCCTTCTATGAATGTAAATTTTTACCACAAATATGTTTTGTGTATGTATCTCAATATTTGTCAGTAGTTAAATAGTGATTATTTTATATATACTTGAAAATATCATTTTATTTTGGAATGTATCTTTTTGGCGTTTTACATTTATTTGTAAATTTGTAAAAATGTATTTATAATATAAGTAAAATGTGTGCAAAATATCAATAATGTTTCGCTTATAAATCCCAAAAACTTATACAATTAAAAGAGTCAAACTCCGCTACCATTGATGAGTATAATCAAATAGCCAAAATAATCAGGAGCAACTAACCAAATTAAAAACTATTGCTGACAAACTTATATGTGTTCCAACCATAGCAGAAGAAGTTAACCTAATAGCTTTTTTAGAAAAAGACTTTGCTAGAAATATAACTACCAAAAAGACAATTGCAGTTAGATAATGTTGATGTATCTAACTGCAATAAATCAGGAAAAGTAACAATCACATAGCTTGTAACTTAATTAGACTGCATTAGGCTGAAACTTGGTCATCTTGGTCATGTGTGCGGTGTGAATCTACGCTAGTAAGACCCGTTTTTATTCCATACTTAACAAGCGAAGGTAAGTCATGCATGTCTGTTTTGAGCATTATACGGCTTCTATGGGCCTCGATTGTCCTGCGAGATAACGTAAGTAAATCAGCAGCCTCTTCATTTGAATAGCCATCTATAAGTAAAGAAAGGACTTGTTTTTCACGGTCTGTCAATTTGATTTCTTTGTTAATTCTTACCATTAATTAAGCTCCTAGATATAAAATATACTAATAATATAGCTCTAACTATTATATTATACATAATAGCAATAGTAAATATTAACCAGCATATTTACACCTAATAAAGCACTCAAGTACTGCCTAAAAACAGTTAATAAGCTTGTCAAATAATGGCAAACAGACAAACAAGACAAACAGTGCAAACAAAGATGATTCAAGTTCAATCTTTTTGCCAAACAGGTTTTAGCGAATTTCTTACAGAATGAAGGTTTTTAGTGATAGATGCGTTGTACTGGGGAAAGTTTTAGAGTAATAGAGACTTAGTTATATCGTTGGGCGTCATCAGAGCACAACAGATAGGAATAGAACAAAAATTAATTAAATTTTAACAACTTTTTACTTAATAACTTGCACAAGTAAACAATTAATAAGATTCTAAATAATAATCTGGCTATAATGTTTATAAAAAATATTAGACTTTCTTATCCATTTTTCCTATTGAGTATTTAATAAAAGGACAATTATGGCTGCTTATATACCTAGGGTTTTAGTAGTGGATGATGAACCACAAATCTTACGTGTGATGAAAACTAGCTTGCCTTCTCATGGTTGTGAGGTAATAGTTGCTGCTAATGGTTCAGATGCATTAGAACTCATTGAAAAAAATGAACCAGATTTAATTATTTTAGATTTAATTATGCCAGGTTTGTCAGGTTTTGATGTATGCAAAGTAATACGTCAAACTTCTAAAGTACCAATAATTATTTTATCAGCTAGAGGGGTAGATTTTGATAAAGCTTGTGCTTTAGAGCTAGGTGCAAACGATTATATTACTAAACCTTTTAGTCTAAATGACTTGTTGGTACGAATGAGAATAGCACTAAGAAGAATTAATAATGTTGAAATAGAAAAAGGTATTTTAAGTGTTGGAGAGATTAGTATTGATTTTAGTAACAAAAAAATTCTAGTTGGTAACACAGAAGTAAAACTAACAATGCGAATTAAGAGTTGAAAAAATCCCAGCTTTCCTTGAAAGATAATCGGATG
>CAZHXL010000464.1:0-2551 GCA_964536575.1 uncultured Clostridia bacterium
TAGGACGGTTAATTGCTCTTTGGCTTGCTAATCTAATTGCTACTTCTATTTTATCTATGGGAATACCTTTGATTTTTGTGTAGTTATCGCTATCTGCTTTTGTCCAAGAATTTCCTGTAATTTTCTGATAAATCATCATCACTGCTTTTTCATGTTCCGTTTGATTATTTTGATGATGATCTTTTTTTATATAGTCATCATCATGATCTTTTATGGTATTAGAATCTGGTAGGCTACCATTTTTTACTAGGCTACTATTTACTGGTAGACTACCGATTTCTGATAGGCTTACTGGTAATGGTAACCTATAAATAGTTCCTTGGTCTTTACCTTTGCCAATATTCCAATCGATTTTTTCTACTAGTTTTTTATCAATTAAACGTTTAATTACTGCTTGAGCAGTACTTTTACCTACATTAGACCGTTCTGCTAATTTTGGTAGTCCTATGTTACAAACGTCTTTACCATAACCCCAAGAAAGTCTAAATAATTGTAAATAAACAGCTTGTTCTGTGGGATCTAATAGCCTTGTTAACTTATCTAAGTAAAGATTTGGGATTTTAATATAGCCTTTAACTTGTTCTAAGCCATCCCACAATGTAATTTCAGGTTGGCTACTATTAGGTGGTAGCCTACTGTCTTTTAATAGACTACTCATAGATAATAGGCTACCTGATACCAATAGGCTACTATCTACTGGTAGACTATCAGATTTGGGTAGACTATTGTTTTGGTAGGCTAAAGGCTCTGAGTTTGGTAGACTACCAGATTTGGGTAGGCTTAAGGGCTGATCTTTTAGATGATCAGCCTGATCTGAACGCTGATCATTTTCATTTAGATCAACCTGAGATCGAAGTTGTATTAGATGATCAACGTTTGCAGTTGGCTCCAATACGTTTGGTTCAACAACTTTGTTGTAGTTAGGATGAGGTAAATCACTTTGAAGATTTGGACTTTTTAGTTTTTGATTTGGTTTGAGTTTGAGTATATCGGCGAACTTTATATGTTCCGTTTCCTGTTTCTTCATTGTGAGTCTCCATTAACTGTTTACTAGCAGTTTGTATCAGTTGTGGGGTAATAGGGATACTATCTTTAATACTTAGCCGATAAGACTCAAGTACTAACTTAACAATTTCTCTAGGAATTCCTTTGGTTTGCTGGTAGAGCAGCTCTATAGATTCATCGTTAAAAGGATTTTCCATTTCAAAAATGTGACATCGGAAAGCAATCATCCTTTTAGCTTCATCAAGAGTAAGAGGAGACAAAACTGATGGCGTAAAAACTCTGGAATAGAGAGCTTTATTTTTAGGATCAAGAAGTTTTTCTCTTAATTCTAATTGCCCAGCTAAAATGATTTGGATAAGCTTATGATCGTAAGTTTCAAGATTAAGCATTATTCTTATTAATTCAAGCTCTTGATTTTTTAGCTTTTGGGCTTCATCAATAAAGACTACCACATTTTTGTTTTCCTGATACTTTTTAGCCAGCCAGATTTCAAAAGCTTTCTGCTGTTCATAGAATGAGCGTTTAGCTGGTACATCAAAATCAGCACATATTTGCTTAAGCATTGCGAAATCAGAAGAAAACTTAGGTGTAGGAATGATGGTTGTAATGTAGTTTTCTTTATCGTCCTCATATTGCCAATGTAACAATCTCAACACAGATGTTTTACCTAAGCCTATATCACCTAAGATACAAGTTAAACCAAGCCGTTTTTGTATAGTGAAATGTACTTTGTCTGTAGTGTCTTTTAATGTATTAGTTAAGTAAAGTGTTCTGGGATCAGAGACTAATTTGAAGCTATTTTCTAACATAGGCCCCCTGAGTAATAAATAATTGCAGAATTTTAGCACTATTATTAGCAATTTCCAGAAAAATACACTATTACTCTGCAATTATTTAGTTAAATCTAGATAATTACAGATTTTAATGATTATCGATGTAACTGTAAGCCAATATTACTTCAAAATTAAAATATAAATTGACAATTTTCTATCAACCAAGAATAAAACCTTTTCTAGATCCTAAAGCTTAACAGTCCTAACAACAGCAATTATTTCTAGATCCGATGCCAAGAAATCCTAGGAAAATAAGGTCTAATAAAAAAAATAGCTGGCAAGCGGCATGCTTACCAACTAAGGCTTTTAAGAAAGAGCAAATTCCTTAGTTTTCATTCTAAGAATTTTGTATTCACCAACATGTAAAAATACTGGTTTTGGCCGTCTGTTAAGGGCGGCCAAACTTATTATTATCAAACTCAGTGAAAGACAATTTGGTAGGGTGGTAGGGTAATAGGATAAGAAACTAGGGTTGATTAAGTAACAGGATGAGATTTAATCAGTAAATATTAATTGGTAATCAGTAATTAATAACTACTAACTACCAATTGCTAGCTAGCAAAATCAAGTAAATCAATAAGGTCTTTGCATTGCTCAATAGTAAAACTAGCAATATGAGCTTGTTCTTCTGATAAATTCATCAAGTACTGCAAGTATCGGTAGTGTCGCTCAGTTTAAGCGGTAACAGTATCAAAATCAGGAAACAGATGGCT
>CAZHXL010000465.1:0-2526 GCA_964536575.1 uncultured Clostridia bacterium
CAATACTTGTGCCTCCTATTAATGGTCTATCTCCTGGAGGATTATCAGCATTGCGATTTAAGTCTACTCCTGCTAGTAAATTATAGGGACGTCCACTATTTAGATTAACTATTGTTGATAATTGTAAATCTCTTAGTAATACATTAGTCTTATTACCTGTGTCATAGATTGCTGATGTTACTAACCTGTTTTTTGTATCCTGTATAGATAATCCTCGCTCATCTCCTATTTTTAAAGAGTTAACTGTTTCCTGAAACTCAACACGAAAATCAGAGAAATTATCAATGGTTTTAGAAAAAGTATAATGTGCTAGTAAGGTAAGTTTTTTAGAGAAGCGTTGTGTAATGGAAAAAGTAACTGCATGATATGAGCTATCAAAACTACTCTCAAACTGTAGGACTTCTCCTTTAGTAGGATCTACCCTTCCTCTTAGAGAACTACTTGAAGGATCACCAATAATAGGATGAACAACAGGGTTAATATTTCTTTGAGCGAATAACTTAACACCACGAACAAAATCATATGTAACCCCAACTATTGTATTACTCCCTATATTCCTATCTAATCCAAAACTGATCTGCTGGGAATAGCTATTACGCAAGTTATCAGGAGAGGTAAAAGTACGGCTTAGTTGTGGGATAAAAGGAACGCCTGTGGGTAAATTAACTGTTTCAGGAAATCTATGTCCTGGTTGTTGATATGCTAAGACAGAGAAGGGAAATGGTAGTGCTAATGATTTAAGCTGCCCTGTATTACTAAGTTTTACTGCACTATTAACAGCAGTAAAAAAAGTGCCAAAAAATAAGCCATAAGAGCCATGTAATCTAATACCACCTAAAATACCACCTAAGGCGTTAGGTTGATAAGAAAATGCTACCCTAGGACTAAAATTACCATTATTTTTTGGAGCAGTATCAACCCTTACCCTGTCATAGCGTAAGCCAAGTTTAACTAACAGGTTTGGCTTTAATTTAATGTCATCCTGGACAAATAGACTAAGTAAATTGTTATTGAAAGATATTCTAACATCCCCAAACCCCTGAGTATAATTTGTTGGTAAGCCAATATCAGCAAACTGCACACCTGAAGGAAAACTAGGGAAACGTGTTGGAGCAATAGCAGAAAACGCAGTTAAGAAAGCACGTTGAGCAACTGTTCTTTGAGATGGATCAAATGCTTGTATGGCTGAAAAAAATAATTCTGGATTTCCTGTTGCTGCTCGGAAATCTAGATTTGAAAAGAAAGCAAATCCTCCTGGAAGAGCCGGTATTGTGTTCTCATTTTTGGGAACTTGGACATATTCAAAATCAACACCAAATTTAATAGTATTTTTTCCACGTGTAAGTGTAACATTATCGACAATTTGGTAACTCTTAAGGAGTCTCTTTTGTGGTAGAAAAGTACTACGACCAAAAGTAATTCTTCCTTCTGGTACAAATAAACGTACAAGTGGACCTGGTTCTGATGGATCAATTTTTTGTTTACGGTGATTAAAAAGAAAACGAATCTCATTTATGAAACTAGCATTAGAGTTAACATAAGTGTTAGAAATAGCAATAGAACTATCTGTTGAACGCTGAACTCCTGCACTAGTTTCTCCTATTGATCCACCAAATGGCTCTAGTGCTCCATTATATATTCCTCCAAAACTGTAACGTATGTAAAGTATATTACTAGGATTAATACGAAAGTCTGTTCTTGCTAAAAAGGAAGTATTTGCTAATGAACTAGGTCTTGGGCCATTATTTAAGATAAACCCTTGGTTTCTAGCTGATTTTACAGTACTATCACTAATAGTGACAATAAAATTCTGAGCAATAGATAATCTCTCAAAAGAAGTAAAATAAAGGGCTTTATCCTTTTTAATAGGGCCTGATAGAGTTGAACCAAACTGATATTGATTATAATTTGGTTCAATAGAGGAGAAAGTATCTTTGGCACTGGTTTCATCATTACGAATAAAACCGAATAAAGAAGCATGCAAATCATTAGTACCACTTTTGGTAACAATGTTGATTACTCCTCCTATTGCTCTACCAAACTCTGCTGAGTAACTATCTGAAACTACTTGAAACTCTTGTATTGCATCTTGGCTGAAAGTGGAACGTACAGAGCCAGTTAAGCCATCATTATTATCTAGTCCATCTATTGTAATATTATTAAGACGAGCAGGTTGTCCATTAATTGATAATCCTGATGTAGTAGTAACACCTTGAGCAGGTAGCCTATCAGCAGTGACTCTAGCAGTAGTCAAGGAAAGATCTAAAAAGTTACGTCGGTTAAGTGGAAGAGAATTAATTATTTTTTGATCAATATTAGTACTACTTTCTGTTCTTCCTTCCTCTAAAAGATTATTGGCTATAACCTCAATAATTTCTTGTTGACCACCAACGCTTAATATAAGATCTAGTCTAGTGGTGATACCTAAGGCTAGATTAGCTTGAATGATTTGAGTCCTAAAGCCTGTAGCAGAAATAACAATTGTATAGTTACCAGGAGGAAGTTGTGAAAAGGTAAAAGAACCAT
>CAZHXL010000466.1:0-1872 GCA_964536575.1 uncultured Clostridia bacterium
ATTAGAGGACGCGGTTTTGACAACAGATAAATCTTGTCTATGAAGTTGTCTATGACAATTGGGATGAAGTAAGAGAAGATTACTCATCTTATTGCTACCACCAATTACTTTGTGCTGAATATGATGAATATTCCAGCCAGAAGTTTTGGTAATAAGCTCAAAGCAGAGAGTACACTTTCCATTCTGGGCAAACCAAAGCCTAAGTAATTTTAGCCTTTGCCTTAAGTTACCCATCATTTGTAGCCCTACTCTTTGTTCAAAGTAAGATTCCCAAAGTGGATCATAAGGGTTGGCATCACTCTTGATTTTAGTATGCCTTTTTATTGGTGTACTTGCTGCCTTATACAAAACAAGTTGTTTCTGTTTTCCATCTTTGTCTTTGAATTTAACACCAAATATCCAATGTTGCCTGGTGATAGACTTAAAGTATTTTTCCATAATCCAATTTTTAGATTTTTTTGGATGCCTACGTTTTGCCCATTTCCATAGGGTTTTGTAGATAGCATAATCAACTATTGCAAAGCTATTTTTGCTTGCCACAGCTTTATGATAGTTTGCCCATCCCCTTATCATTGGGTTTAGTGATCCTATCAAATTCTGTGTTTTGGCTTGCTTATTTGCTTTTATGACTAACCGGATTTTATCCAAAAAGTTTTTAATATTCTTTTTAGATGGTTTAATTAGCAGTTTTGCTTTGTACTTACGGATATTCTGCCCTAGAAAATCAAATCCTTCTTTAACATTAGTGATCTTTGTTTTCTCTTTAGATAACTCTAAACCACGTTGTTTCAAGAAGTTTTCTATCATTGGCTTGATTTCAGCTTCTAGTAATTCTTTTGAATCGCCAGTTACTATGAAATCGTCTGCATAAATCACCACATTGACTTTTGCTTTCTTGCCTTTAGAAGAATTTGTTGGGTACTTCTCTTTCAACATCTTTTCTAAGCCATTAAGCACCAGTCGAGCTAACACTGGAGATGCAATGCCTCCTTGCGGTGTTCCTTCTTGGGTTTGGTGAAAGACTTTCTTTTCTATGTATCCAGCTTTTAACCACTTTTTTAGAATTACTTTATCCATTGGTATATTAGCCAACATCCATTGGTGCGATATTTTGTCAAAACAACTTCGTATATCCCCTTCAATTACCCATTGTGGGGATACTTTTTTGCTTAATACCCTAAAACATTGGTCAATTGCGTCTGCTGTTGTTCTTTCTACTCTAAATCCATATGAATTTGGATCTGCCTGTGTTTCTGCTATTGGGTCTAGTGCTAATAGATGTAGAGCTTGTTGCCCTCGATCTATCATAGTTGGAATTGATAGCGGTCGCTTTTGATTATTTGTTTTTGGTATGTATATTCTCCTAAGTGGTTGTGTTTTATAGTTTCTCTGCCGAAGTCTGTCTATAGCTTTGGCTTTGATGTCTGGGCTATCCCATACTTCTTTATCTACTCCTGGAGTTTTTCTACCACTCTTCTTACTGCCAAAGCTTTGGCACTAAATGAGTGGGTTAATAGTCGTTGCAAAGCTTTCACTTTGCCCCTTCTGTTTTCCTGTCTTGCCTTCACAATACGCCCTTGAAGCCGACGAACATTTTTCCCAACTTTTTGCCAGTTTATGGCGTGCCATTGGGTAGGATTGTTGGTGACTGCACCAGCCTGGATTTCAGCCGTCATCTGCTTTGTCTCCTTTGTCGGTTTACCAAGTTCTCTTGTGATTAAAGCCTTTAGGGAAGTCTGCTCGCTTTCGCGCCAGATTTTTTTTGAAAAATCTGTATCTACTTCATTACAAAGTAGCTTTTGCTTTTTCCCTATTCCTCTACCCGCAACCCCATAGGCTCGCCTTGCGGTTTGCTTTCCCTTTCGGGACAAT
>CAZHXL010000466.1:1882-2494 GCA_964536575.1 uncultured Clostridia bacterium
GGTTTACCAAGTTCCATCTTATTGAGTGTATTGTCTTAGACACCTGCTCTTGACCGAGAAGTTTTTGGTTCACGAGACCGTAATGAAAAGACGGCTCTCCCACTTCTTTGCCTTTTGGCCCAAGCCTATCAACCATTTTGGCTTGTTCTGGCTAACGATCTTTATCACAGGTTCACATATGTTTGTCATAACGACTACCTAGCACTTATCCAGATATGGTTTCCAGAAGGGATTTCCTCTTGCGATTCTTTCCCCGCACTTTCGTGCTTCGTTACATTGTCGGGATAGCTCTTTATTCATATCCCTAGGTTCATCTGGTGAAACAGATGGTTTTCTATTATTGTTAATGAAAACAACTCCTTAAGATAGCTTCTTGTCGCAATTTCATTTGCCAGTTAACAGTGTTTAAGAATATAAAAATTTTCAGTTGCCAATTAAGCGTCTAAACAGCAGGCTTTAGACCACAAGTAAGTTTTTTGGCTTACCTCAAACTGTTAACTACTTTTTGCTCTCTATGAAACTTGCCCAATTTGACCTCGATGATATGCAGAATGAACGTTTAGATGAGTAAGGATATCAGTAACTGAATTTTGCCACTCTTGGCCTTTTGAG
>CAZHXL010000467.1:0-2489 GCA_964536575.1 uncultured Clostridia bacterium
CTAAAGATTGCTTTTGGATTGGGTCAGTTAGAAGAAACTTTAGAAATACTTCTGCCGCAGCCTTATGATCTTTAGTACTCCAGCTAGAATCAATAATATAGTAAGGGTTGTCGCTCCACATATTTTGCCTAGGGTATACAATCTTTAATTCCCCCCAACGGCCTTGAGCATTTTTTAGCTGGTCAATGGCCACATTTTCATAAACAAAAACCGCATCAAAAGAAGACGGGCCTTTTAATACCATTTCTTTCATCATAGTTCCAGTACTATCAGCTAAACCATTAACTCCTTTTTCTAAACCAAGCATCCAGTCTTGAAATTTAGGGTCAAGAATATCTTTTAGGCTTAAATCTTTGGTTTTATTAGTGTAATCATATCCTATTAACACCAAAGTCATAAGTCCACTATTAGACTTAATTGGATGTGTATGACCAACTTTGAATAGTCCCCATTCTGGCTTGTTAGCAATAGCTAACCATCCTCCTTTTTCTTTAAGAGCAGACTCTACAGTAGTAAAATTAAGAGCCTGTTTTTTTGCTATAAAAGCTTGATAGCGTTCATCCCACATTACAAATACCATAGGAGTAAGGGCTAGGCTATCCTCTTTTAAGATAGGGTTATTATTATATTTGGTTTGCCAATCTAATACAAAAGTGTCTTTATAAAGTGAGCTAGCTGGTGCCCAAACATGAATTTTTTTGTCTCCTGCTACTAAAGCTTGTGCTCCTTCTTGAGAGCCGCTAGGGATAAGGTTTATCTTAATTTTTTCCCCATCAGGGGTTTTGGCAAATTCTTGTACTGCCCATTCTAGCCATGTTTTTTTTTCTGTTCCATAAGCGATTCCTATTTCTACTGCATTACCTTTCCACTGATTAGAACTAGTGGAGGTTGAGTTTGGAGTATCGTTTGGTGTTGAAGAAGAGTTAGATGATTTTCCTGCCAAAAAATAATAACCACCAGCAAGACAACCAACTATTACAATTAAAATAATTAATTTACCAATAAACGGCATTTTATCTTCTGCCATAAGTAAGTTCTCCAAGCTTAAATACACGATTAAAAGAAAGTGGAAATTTCCTTAAACACAGTTTGGATATTTTCTGGAGTTCCTGTATAAGACTTTGCTTGTGTAGCATCAGCAATGGATTTTAGAATATCGCTTTTCGCCTCAGCACCATAAGCAATAGTAAACACTCTAATAGTTTTCTTTTCATTATCAAAACGAATATTGTCTACTAGGTTTTGTAGGGTTACATAACGGCTATCTGTGTCTGCTCCATCAGTTAAAACCACAATAGCAGATATTTTGCCTTCTTTAGGGTTTTCTAACATATGTTGATATGCGGCACTAATTGAATCATAAAGTGCTGTTCCTCCAGCAGGGAAGAATCCTTGTATAGTACTAAGTGCCATTTGGCGATTGTTTTCCATCAATAAATCTTTTCCTGACCAACCATAACTAGTATTAAAAGGCAAAATAGACAAATAATCTTTGTCACCTAATATGTTAATAAGCTGTTTTGCTCCTTCTTTGGCACTAGGCATTCGGTTTTGCTCTTTCATACTGCCAGAAGTGTCAAAAACTAAGATAATGTTGGAATGTTTTTTATGCTGTTTCCAAAGATTGATAATACTATCCATTACTTCTACAGAAGGAACTTGTAGGATAGTTTTAGGCTCTTTAGGGTCTACTCCATGTGCTTCATCTAATGGAGCAGTGATTGCAACATTAGGATCACCAGGATGAAAACCATATTTTAGGGTTTTTTGTTGTTGAGGTTGAGCAAGTAGGAATTTGATATAGGCTTTAGCCGCCTCTTGATGTTCTGCACTAACCCATTCTCGCTCAACAATGCCAATAGGGTGATCGCTCCAAAAGGTTCCTTCCTTAGGATAAATTGCTACTATTGGGAGAGATAGCTTATATTTAGGGTCATACGAGTCTATTACGTTGTTTTCATATAGTACTGCCGCGCTTAGATATTCTGGCCCATTAGCAAACATTTTAGAGCTAAAAAAACCTGTAGAGGTTCCATAGTGAACTACTGTTTGTTCAATACCAGCTAAATAAGTAGTGGTTTTGGGGTTATTTACATCATCTAAGGTTAAGTCTGTTGTTTTACCAGTAGCTGCATAGATTGTAGCAAACAAAGAAATTAACCCACTATTGCTATATTCTGGGTGAGTGTGGCCAAATTGAAATCGTCCCCATTCAGGATGACCATAAGCTGCCCAACCTTGAGGACTGCGAGCTAAGTCTAGAATATCTGACCAGCCTATAGGCTTTTTCCCCCAACCAATAGCTTCAGCCATTGGTTTCCACATAGCAATTACTACAGGAGAAAGCATTAATGTTTCTGTATTGCTAACAACATTTTTATTGCTTTTAACTTGAGATTGTGTGTTACCTATTTTGATAAAAGCCTCAGAAGCAGGGCTGACAATATGTGTTTGACGGGTATTATTAACAATCTCACTGATACAATCAC
>CAZHXL010000468.1:0-2479 GCA_964536575.1 uncultured Clostridia bacterium
ATTCATCAAAAAGTACAATCAATTTTTGGCGACGACGTTGTAAATCAGCAAAAAACCGACGGGCTGCATCAAAATCTGTTTGTGTACTAGTAATAGGTTCATTAGTAGCTTCTGATAGTTTAGAAAGTAAGTCAGCAAAAAAACTTTCAATACTACTATAGCGTTTCTGCTGTAAATCCATAAAAACAAAAATATAATTAGTACCAACATCTAATTGCTGTGCTCGTATTTCAGGGGCATAAATATAGTTAAGCAAAGAGGATTTACCAATCCGCCTCTCTCCTACAATAGAAACTGACTGTGGCCTAGAAGCACTTATACGAGAAAAAATTCTTGCGATTTCTTTACGTCGTCCATAAAATTGATTGGTGTCTCGTATTGCTACACGATTAAGATAAGGGTTTCTCATATATCCTTATATATTTATATATCTATATATCTATATATCTATAAATTAAAAGCAAATGGTTAAACTAATTTATTAACTTAAAAAGCTAGGTTACAAGGTTCTAACCTCTCGAACAACTCGCCAAATACTATGACTTTTCTTAATCCATAGTCTAAGTAGATCTATACGAAAACAAAATGTTTCATCACCAACCTTTTTCAACACATCAACCCTTGTTAATTCTTCTAAAGTTAATCTAATGGTGTCAGTTGATAATTTAACTGGATAATGTTCTTTTTGAATAGCTTGCGCAATACGACTAGCATTAACAGCATCATTAGGACTTAATAACACTTCTGCAACTAAAGACATGACTAATTTTTCATCATCGCCAAAACCATCCCAAAAATAAATCATTTGTGGTAAAGGGTTATCAATAATTTCTTCAACAACTTGGTTTAGGTCTGATTTTAACAAGTAGTTACGTTTTGATTCATTTAAGTAATCAACTATGGCTTGACAAGTATACTGAGTATAAAAAGGGTGACCTGAAGTTAACCTATAAATAGCATTTTCTACCCCACGTCCAAAGACTAGTTTATCCTTAACAGGTTCAGTAATAAGTCGTTTACTATCTCTTTCACTTAAAAAACTAACTTTACGGAAAAGTGAACGCCGTAAAAATTCCCTCCAATATTTACGGTCTCTTTCCTCTAAACGACGAGAGCCAGTAAAAACAAAAGAAAGTCTTTCTTGGTTATCAATTAAGCTAGCAAAAAAAGTAAAAATCTCTTTACTTAATTTTTTATCTTCTACTTTTGTTTCTAGTAGTTCATATTCATCTACTAATAAAATTAAACGTCGTTCACCAATTCCTGATAAAACCTCGTTAAGAAAGTCCAAAAAAAGATGATAAGCGTTTTTACTAGTATCTGAAAATTGAAAACTTTTTAGTTCTCTAGTACTAAAACTATGCTCAGAAAGGCTAGTATCACTAGCTTCACTTACTGACTCCCCGATTAAGCGAGCAATACGCCCAAAAAATTCATGCTCATTAGCTATGACCATTTCTTGTAAATCTACAAACACAGGAATAAAGCTTTCCCCTAAACGGCCATTTAGGACTTGATATAGGATAGAACTTTTTCCAGCCCTACGTTCACCACATAAAACTAAAACAATTCCTCCCTGAGCAGCACCTTCTAGTTTAGTTTTTAGATAATTAAAGTCATCTTCACGACCAAAAAACATTGCAGGTGTGCGAATAGGGTTACCAACAATATAAGGATTAGGCTCAATAGGAACAAAACTACGCAAACTAGCAGGAAGGACATATTCACGCCGTTGACGTTGGCGAATTAAGATTATTCCAGCCGAAGCAAAAGACACTGTTAAGCCAATTACTAAGTAAAACCAACTTTTCCTCCAAAAAGGGCGGTCAATACGAATTACTACTTGTAAGGGTTTTCCTGTACTCCCATAAAGATCCCTATTAATAGCAAATACCTCAAAAATATGTTCTCCAGCAGGCAAGTCTGTAAATAAAGCCTCATTAGCTGATTGTTTGGTAGCTAAATGGTAATTTTTTTCTTCGCCATTAATGATAACTCTATGAATAAAAGCCACTTCTCCTAAAGTGCTAGTGCTAGTAAAACGAAATTTAATATTATGTCTACCTGATTCAATATCATTAACTGTAACTGATGCACCATCAACTTCTACCTGGCATTCAACACTAGGAAAAGCAATGCTAGGTAAATGTCTTGTTAGTCCAGCTTCTGTAGCAAACCAAATAGCTCCAGTACTATCTTGAGTAATAGCCCGGATTTCATTTCCTACTAACCCATGCCGCTCACGTGTATAAGTAGTAATTAAAGGAGGAACACCTGTAATTGCTGTAGTAAAGTATTTTTTCACTTTACCATCAGATGAACCAAGCCAAAACATTTGGTCACGATCCTTAAAGATCCCTCTAAAATCTTCTGTTAACCCTGCTAAAGGTTCAGAAGTAACAACTTTTTGGCCTTTAAAAACTTCTATTCCTTTAGCAGTAGCAAACCATAAAACATCTGCTTGCGGACTTTCAGTAAT
>CAZHXL010000469.1:0-2469 GCA_964536575.1 uncultured Clostridia bacterium
AGCTTCTTGTTAATTATAGGGCCAGTGATAATAAAACGAGGGGTAAAAGATTCTAGCCCAACGACTTTACTTTTTCCTGTAATAGGATCTTCACGCTTACGCAAACGAGGAAAGAAATTAGTAAACAAGAATTTGTAGCTATCTCCGCCAGAACGAGTACCAATCGAAGTAACAGCACCGCTAAATTTCCCATATTCAGCCGAATATGGGCTGGAAAGAACCGAAACAGACTCAATTGCTTCAATAGGTAAGCTGATAGCAAAGTCTCCTGTCACAGGGTCAGTTACATTAGTGCTATTGACTAGTAATCCGCTTTGACCAGACCGAGCACCTTTGATGTTAAGCAGTCCATCAGGGCCACGAACTACGCCTGGTAGTAAAGGTAGCGCGTCTTGGAAACGTTCGTTTACCAAAGGAGCATTTTTTAATTCTTTTTGTTTTACTGTGCCAACATTGGTGGTTTCAGAAGCATTGATCTTGTTGTCATCATCGGCAAGTATTTCTACTGTATCTGACCCTACGACACTAACCTTAAGTGAAATGTCAAGTTCTCCTACTGTGCCAGGCAATAGCTTATAAGCCTTTGAGAAGGGTTCAAATCCAGAAACTTCTACAATAACAGTATAATCTCCAGGGGCAAGGTCTAATATAGCAAAGCGGCCTTCTTCGTCAGAGATCACTTCTAGTGGAGCATTGGCGGCAATTAGAGAGCCAGTTACTTTTAATGTTGCTCCAGAAAAAGGGGTTTTTGTCCCGTCTGGTTCTAAACGGTTTACTGTACCTTTTAGCTTTGCCATTTGGGGACTAGCAAGACTTGATAAACATAACGAGAGGATAAAGACCAAAGAAACTAATAATTTATACATGGTGGAAATCCTCATAAAAATATAGTGGGTTTAGTTATAGTGATGCTTTTGAGTGCAATGTAAGTTGATTAATCATTACCCTGTTTTAATCTGTTAGGTTATTAGCAGAAGGCTGTGTTGTATTTTCTTCAACAAGAGAAATAGAGTTTTCCAACAAGAACTTCATCCAACTACGATTATTACCAATTAACTTAGTACCAACACCTGAACTAGGAGTACTACGAACCCAAACTACTTCAACCTTAGCAATAGTTTTAGCGGGATCCTTTATTGAATAAAGGCGAACACAAGAACCTGGGATTAAATGTTGATCAGTAGAAAAAAACACACCTCGACGAGTAACATCTTGAGCAATAGTTTTTTCTAAATAAGCTTTGTCCTCAACATTTTTACCTTTAATTATTATAGAAATATTATGGCTAACACGGGCTTGTTGGTCTTTTTTATGGTTATGTTCTTTCATAAGTAATTTATTATTGAGCCATTACAATGTGTAAAACTTAAAGCTATTACTTGAGTAAATTTTGTAAAATACTAGCATAAACAAATTCTGTTGGGCAAAGAGGAAAACCCTTATTTTACTTGCAATCTAGGTAAGTAAATTTTTATAACCCGGAAAACCTTTTTAAGAAAACCTTGACATTTAGAAAAACCAAGCCTAATAATAGCACTTTCCAATTTAAGGGATTTTTGAAAATTTTTGCGGGCCGTTAGCTCAGCAGGTAGAGCATTTGGCTTTTAACCAAAGGGTCGGTGGTTCGAGCCCACCACGGCTCATCTCTTAAAATCTTAGTTTTTGTCTTAAAGTCTTAATTTAGTTTTAATTTTTGATAATTTTATAATTTGTCTCGGTCATCTAGTCCGGCTCAGGATACCGCCCTTTCACGGCGGCGACACGGGTTCGAATCCCGTCCGAGACGTTGCACTTTCTCTAGCTTTGGAGAACTTGCTTGTTCGCTTATCTATTTTCGCTTGATAAACGCGCTGCCATAATTATGCATCTCCTTAAAAACAAGCAAATGATTTTGAGGAAAAGCTTTTTAGGCGGCTTTTTTGTTTTGCCTAAAAACTCTCAAACCATATGTTTTTAAGGAGAGAGACCCGCAATGTTAACCAAACTTTATTCTTTCTTACATTTGATTTTTTTTACCCTATTACTCCTATTATCACAAGCAATTTTTAGCCCTGCTTATGCTAGCGAAATAATACTAGCTCTACCTTTTGAGAATATTTCAGGTAGAACAGAATATAACTGGATTGGAGAAGGGTTTTCTCTCGCCCTGTCACATCTATTAAGCAATTCTGCTCTTATTCCTTTAGATATTGAAGAACGTAACTTAGCTTATGAGAGATTAGGCTTAACTCCTACGGTAGTGCTAACAAGAGCTAGTGCAATTAAAATTGGAGAAAAAGCTGGTGCAGATATTATACTTATTGGTAACTACAACATTTTGGGTGAAGGTAAATTTCGTATAATTACTATCACAGCTCGTATGATTGACCTACGTGAAGGTAGAGCAATAGGCAATGATTATACCTTTAATGGCTCAATTAGTGACCTACAAGTTATCCAAGGAAAACTAGCTTGGGAGGTTCTTTCTAA
>CAZHXL010000470.1:0-572 GCA_964536575.1 uncultured Clostridia bacterium
AATAATCCTACTAAAAATACAGCTAACCTTTTTCTTCTAGCCAGTTTAGTAAAAGGGGTTTCCAGTTTTTGCAATTGTTTTTGGCTAAAAGGTAAAACTAGTGCTAGTAAAACTAATGCAAATATCCCTAATAACTTAAAATTAGCGCAAATATCTGCGGCTGTTAAAGGATCTACAATCATTATCATTAAGAAATAGCTCCTTAATGGGTCATTTACATAAATTTATTGGATAAGCAGTAAGTGACATATTAAAATCATCTCCTACCTCTAAAAACCACACTTTACGACCTTGAAAATAGTTTATTAACTCACAGTTTCTTTCTACACTAATATTTCTCGCCCAAACAACTTTGGCATTATCAATATCTGCACGATTAAATACCCATCCTTCATGAAAACTGTGCCCTGGCAAATAATTAACAATTACTAAATGTTGTCCTTCAGTAGAAGTTAATTTTGAGAGTAACTCGGCTCGCTTAAAACTCCAATGTGATTCTAGTGTTCGTGTAGGTTCCCACGGGTTAGGAGTAACATAAAAGAAAGGAGATAGTCTTAAAACAACTGTTAGTA
>CAZHXL010000470.1:582-2462 GCA_964536575.1 uncultured Clostridia bacterium
CTGTTAGTACAATTAACAAAATATAATAAAGTGGAATTGACCAAACGATAAGTCTTCCTGTTGGTTTATTTTGCCAACGCCAAAAATAAATTCGTCTCATACATTGTAATACCAAAAAATATAGTAAACATACCCCTGGAGCAAAATAATGTGCATAATTAAATATTTCTAGCAGTAGTGCAATAGAAAGGCTCAAACAAATTAATAGGGCTAAGCGTACCCAACGATTTTTTAAGATAAAAGGCAGTGCCACTAGTGGCACGATAAACCCCCAACCAAAAAAGAAATCCCAAAAATCTCTTATTTTTAACTTAGTCACATCCCAAAAGCTAAACAAACTAAAAAGATGTGCTTTATACTGATTTAATGACCAGCTTTGGTAAAGTAAAGCCATTTCTGCATGGTTATAACTCACAGGTTTACCTGGTTTTGACCAAATAAAAATTGGTAAATTGCCGTAAGTTTTCTCATAGATTTGATATGCCATTTGCCAAGGATTACCTGTAGTGCGCCAGTTGTAGTAAAACATTGCTAAACCTGCAACTGTTAAAATTACTGCTAGAGGAACTACTATTTGTCTTATTACTACAGCGAATTGAAGAGTTTTTTTACTAGATAGCCAAAAAAGCAAATATCCTATGGCTAGAAAACTGACCACTAACCCTTCAAAAGGACGACTATTAGCTAAAATAACTAATCCTAAACCCAACCAACAAGTATTAGCGACTGTCTGTTTTTTTGTAATTCGTCGCATTGCCCCAAATAGTAGTGCCCCACCAATAGTAGCAACCCCACCACCCCAAAAGCTTTGACTCCAATAACTCAAAAGACCTAGTTTTAATAGCATTAACAAACTACCAAGTAGTGCCCATCGAGGCGGTAGCCAGGCTTGTAACATCCAACAAGTGGTAGCACAAGCCAAAGCCATACTTAACCATACTCCTACTATTGGCTGACCAGTAATTATTTGACCAAAAGCAAGCATTAAACCTTGCCCAGGCAAATATTTAGAAACATATGTAGGCTGTTGTAAAACATGAAAAGTTTCAAAATGAATCCACATTGGGTGTGTAGGATTAGCCAACCTACCTTGAGCAAAAGTATCAGCAGCTAATAAATAACTAAACTCATCATGAATGCTTGGAATTGGCCAATAAAAAACATAAGAAACTATCGCAGCACCAATAAATGTTGAAACTCCTACTAGTAGTATTGATAGTCTTTTCCTTCTAGCAATGTAATTAAATAAACCTTCTAGTTTTCGTAAATGTTGTCTAGTAATAGGTAAGACTAGAGCTATAAACATTAAAGCAATTGGGGCCAACATGGTAAAATTGGTACAAATTTCTTCTGCTATCAATACCTGCATAGTGCTTTATCCTAAGCGTAGGGATGTTTTTTGAGCTTCTAAATTTCTGCTAGACTAATTATTGATTGACCAAAAGGAAGAGGTAAGAACATCTCAATCTGTTCAACAATAGGAATAATTTGATTATAAAGCCCAAGTTGGCCTTCTGGTAACAAATTTCGTTTTAGTATCCTACCATTGATAAACCAAGCAAAAAACCCTGGTATATTCATATAACGAAGCCATTTAATATTAAATTGGGCAGTTTGTAGTTTTTCTTTTACTTCTTTTTTTGAATAACGGCGATAATGATTATCAGCAGCATCCATAGATCCATAGATGATTTGAAAAGCTGGTACCATTAGCATTAGTTTTCCTTCTGGACGTAAAACCTGTCGTAATTGCCTTAAAACCTGTCTATCATCCTCAATATGCTCTAACACATTCAAAAATATTACACTATCAAACTGTCCTAAGTACTTATCACTCCAGTTTAGATCATTTAAGTCGATTGAAGCAGTAGCAAAGTCTG
>CAZHXL010000471.1:0-2451 GCA_964536575.1 uncultured Clostridia bacterium
TTTGCCTTTTTGCCTCTAAACTGTTAACTACTTTTTCCCTTTTATGAAACTTGCCCAAAAACACTACTTTAATAGCACTTATAAATAAATTAAAACTGTTGCATCCTGACAAAAAAATCATTCTACTTGAAGATCCTATTGAGCAAGTATTACCTGATGTGCTTCAGATTCAAGTGGATACCAGTGATAAAGAGTTAGGCTATAGCCATTTTCTTAGGGCAGCACTTCGCCATAACCATGATATTTTGGGAGTTGGCGAAACACGCGACGCTGAGAGCGCAAACCTAGTGTTAGAAGCGGCGTCAGTAGGGCATATTACTTTTACTACATTTCACACTACTGACTCTACAAAAGCTATAGAGCGCATGGTGAGCCTAACAAAAGATACCAGCAAGCTCTCTGATTCATTAAGGTGTGTTATTTCTCAAAAGCTTGTTAAAAAGATTTGTACTAAATGTGTACGTGAAATAGATAGTAAAATCCCTAACATAGTTAACTTAGATAGTTATATAGCAAAAACTGGTTGGAAAGGTGAATTTCAATTTAGCCGCGCTACAGGAAAGCTAGCAAACGGAAAAGAATGCCCATACTGTAGTGGTACAGGTGCTCACGGTCGCATTGGTATATTTGAAATACTAACATTTTCAGAAAAAACCAAAGACCTAATTCTTAAGAACTCTCCTGCATATCAAATACGTAAACAAGCTATTAAAGAAGGGCTTAGAAGTCTTTTTCTAAATGGTTTGGTCAGAGTTCTAATGGGTGAGGTTACGCTAGGTGAGCTAATTAAACAAACTGGTTATCCTAATGCACAAAAAGAAGGGGTTAGTTTTGAGTATGACTCTGATAGCGTTAACAATGAGCTAAATTAGTAAGTAATTAAACTAGTGATTGGTTAAATCGCTAATTTAGTCAAAATAAAAGGCTTACATAGAGAATCATTAAAAGAATAAGGTAATAAAGGAAAGAAGTAAGGAAAAATTTATGGATATTGGGGCTTGGATTGGGGCTTGGATTAATGGCATACGAACAAGATTAGCAGGTGGAGATCCTAGCAGTGGAGACATGATCATATCAACTAGCAATATGATTGCGTTAATTGAGGATCTTCGTGATAAACAACGAGCAGGTATTGATATAGAAGCGATGTTACGTAATGTTGGAGAAAAGTTTCATCATAAACAAGTTGCTAGTTTGTTTAAATTACTACATACAAGAATGATCACAAACGGTGAGCTTTTGTCTGAGTCTATGAGTAAATTTCCTATAGCGTTTCCTAAGTATATTACAGCCTTAATAGCCAGTTGTGAATGGTCTGGGAAATGGACTAGCAAGAAAAATGATGCGGGAGATATTGAACCAGGACTACTTGACCTACTAATAAGTCTACTTAAGCGTACCGATAAGGCTAGACGCAAATTCATTGCAGGGATGATATACCCAGCAATAATTGTATTAGCACTAATAGTTACAATAAGTATTTTTAGCTTTACAGTTTTACCAGCGATTAAAGACGTACTCGTGGCTTTGCAAGTCTTTAATTCTATGAACTTTCTTAGTCGCAGTCTTTTTGAAGTAGGAGAGTATTTCCAGGTTAATTACTATTTAATCCCTTTTGTTGTAATAGGGTTTATTGTCTTAATTAAAATACTTTGGGATTTTCAGCTTAAGAAGGTCTGGGATCACTATAAGATAAGAATTAGATTCATAGATAAACTATTCATTAATATGTATATAGCAGAAAGTTTTATGTTATTAGGCGTACTCTATTCAGCCGGATTGCCAGTTGTAGATTGTTTAGGTTTAATGGCTAAAACCTGCCCTAATAAAGAGCTTGGTGGGGCTTTTGAACAGGCAACAAACTTTATTAGAACAGAAGGCTTGGAATTAGCTAAAGTGTTAGAGAAATCTCATTTCGCCTTTGAAGGTGAAATAGCTTATAGGGTTGGTACGGCTGAGGCGACTGGGCATATAGAAGAAGCAATGATTGATTATGCGCAACAATTATTTGAAAAATTAGATGAGCAGATTGATACATTTATTAAGCTAGTTGAGCCTGCAATGATAGTTATAGGTGGTATATTTGTAGGGTTACTACTAATTAGTTTCTATGGCTCAATTAGTAGTGCGTTAGCCAATATTCGTTAAAGGAGTTGGAAGGTGGATTAGAATATGAGTTGGAAAAATCGAGAAAATAGGTTTGTGGCACAAAATTTGATTGTATCAAAAGCGTCTCAAAATAGGTTGAACAACCTGAAGCTAGTTGGAAATTAAACGATAAATTAAACGATAAATAAAATTCTTTGGCACAAGACTTGATTATAGAAAAAACGACTTAAAAAACTTTAAGTTAAATCAAAATCAAACTTTAAGTGACCCAGTTAAAAATAAAGTTATTTTTTTGAGAAAAAATGTTGATTAACGTAAAAGTGCAATATACTGTTAGGCAAA
>CAZHXL010000472.1:0-2431 GCA_964536575.1 uncultured Clostridia bacterium
GAGACAGCGTTTTCCGACCCAGAAGCTCGGCTTCTTTAGAGCCGAGAGGTTCACAACAAGTCTTAATGTCGCGTAGTGACATCTGATAATAGCCCAGTGCTTTAGCTCTGGGCTTATTGTCTATTGACGAAAGAAAACATAAAGGTATAGTTAACCTATCCGCAGAATTTCTAATTACTCATTGTTAAATTATTAAAAACTACTTAGGAGTATTGTCATGGGGTGGAAATTTCTTTACCAACTAGGGGTTTGGCTGTTTTGTTGTTGTATCTTAGCAATTAACGTAATGGGACAAGGTGCCACTTCTGCGGCTTTATCTGGAGTGGTAAAGGATACTTCTGGGGCTGTGATTGCTGGTGCAAGGATTCAAGTAAAAAGCACAGAAACAGGGTTAGAAAGAGAAAACTTTTCTGATGAATCAGGAACAGTTTTTATTAATTTACTGCCTCCAGGAGAATATGAACTTAAAGTGGAAATAGAAGGATTTACTCCACAATTGAGACGTTTGCAATTAGCTCTAGGGCAGACAGTTAATATGGAAATAGAGCTTATTGCAGGTGGTAGCCAAGAAGTTATTGAAGTTAGTGGGGTTGCTCCTATTTTAGACCTCAATAAAACAGAGGTTAGTACTATTATTGATAGACAAAAAATAGAGAACTTACCAATTAATCGACGTAATTTTCTAGACTTTTCTCTTACTACTCCAGGAGTAAATATTGACCGGCTGCCAATACAAGGCCCTGCTGCCGCTAGTGGACTTTCTTTTAATGGACAAACTCCACGCCAAAATAACATTACAATAGATGGCCTAGATAATAATGACTTAGGGTCTTCTTCTGTTCGTTCTACATTTAGCCAGGATGCAGTTCAGGAATTTCAAGTAGTTTCAAATAGTTTTTCTGCTGAATTTGGCCGTGCAGTAGGTGGAATTGTTAATATTGTTACTCGTTCTGGAACAAATGACTTTCATGGTTCAGTCTTCGTATTTAATCGTAATCAAGACTTAAATGCTCGTAATGCTTTTGCTCGTACAAATCCCCCGTTTTCCCAATACCAATATGGATTTACCTTAGGTGGGCCAATAGTAAAAAATAAACATTTCTTTTTTGCTTCCTATGAACGGCTTGATGTTACTGCAACTAATTTTGTTACTATTAGCGATCTAGCTATAGGCTCTCTTAAACGCTTAGGGTTTCCTACTGAAAATGGTGATGTGCCTTTTGAACAAGTTAACAATAGTTTTTTACTTTCTACTCGTAGCCAGCTAAATAGTAAAAACACTCTTTCACTACGTTACAATTTTTCTCGTGGTAAGGATGAAAACCTACAGCCTTTTGGAGGGCTGGTTGCTCGTAGTACTGGCGGGATAGGGCTTTTACGCGATGATGCTATTGCAGTTTCTAACACAGCAGTGCTTTCTCCTAAAATAGTAATGGAGACTAGGTTTTTGTATGCTCGTCGCGCTCAAATAATAGACAGTCTTGATCCTAACCTTGGGCCACTGATTAATATTTTTTCTGATGAAGGGCTGATATTTGCTGGGCGTAATACATTACTACCACAACCTAGGCTACAAAATATCTATGAAATTTTTAATAGTTTGTCAGTTTCTACTAATCGACAAAATATTAAATTTGGATTTGATTTTAATTTTAATGTTGCACCAGTAGATAGAACAGCTTTACCTTTAGTTTATGGGGGGTTAGCGATTTTTCAAGCAATAGACTTTTCTGCCGCAACAGGTATACCTGGACTCCCTTTTATTAGCGCGCTTCAGAATTTTGATCCTAGCCTGCGTACTCCAATACAAAAAGCTTTTTTAACAACAGCCTTTGGAACAATTCCTGGATTTGGTGCTGTAGGCAATTTGCCTCTTCCAGCAGCGTTTATACAAGGTTTTGGCAATCCTTTTGGTCGTGTTAGCTCAAACTATCTTTCTGTTTTTGCTCAAGATGATATTAAGGTAAAACAAAACCTTACTTTGAAATTAGGGGGACGTTATGACAGAGAAGGTTTGGATGAACCTTTCCCTAATACTAGTGGTAATCACTTTAGCCCACGAATTGCTTTTACTTGGTCACCACTGAAAAACAACAAATTATCAGTACATGGTGCTTATGGTTTATTTTATGGAGTTACACAAAGAGGCGTAATCCTTGCGGCTAAAATTGTTGATGGAGTACGAACAAAAACAGCTCTACTTATACTAGGTTCTCCTAGTAGGCCAGGACAAGGTACCATCAATCAAGCACTAATTAAAGCTTTTGCACAACCAGGACATCGCTTTCCTGAAAATGGACAATTTCCATCAGAACTTGGTAATACCAATTTTCCAGTAAGGACTTTTTTACCAGATCCTAACTATAAGAACGCTTATGCACACCAAGCTAATTTTGGGTTTGATTATTCTGTTAATAACAACACGGTATTA
>CAZHXL010000473.1:0-2406 GCA_964536575.1 uncultured Clostridia bacterium
ATCAAGCAACATTGCTTGATATTGCTCGTCATTATGCGCAGACCCCTCAGTCGCGCCGCGAGCTAGCAAAGGGAATGCGTAAGGCGTTGGCACTACGTGCATCATTTTGGGATTGGATGTATGAACGAGCAATGGAGGGACCCGCAGCAGCAGCAGCAGCTTAGTTTTTGATAGTAATAGCGATATGGGATCAACCCTATATCGCTATTACAAAAGCAAAAGATTACCAACCCTCTCTGATTTTACCCTTTATGCCTTTCAAATGCAGATACTTAATTTAAATAATCTCACCTAGTTTTTATTCGTAAGACATATCATTACAAAAACTAGTCTGCCTCCTCTCATATGCACAATTATTACTATCATTTTTCCTAAGATTAGTAATTTCCCTGGCATTTATTAATTGTTAAGTACTCAGATTTAATGGGTTACTAGAAATAATACTAAGACAAAACAAACAAATGTTTTATTAAATAACTAGAGGGGAAATTGATAGATTTTGTAAGCATTAATAGCATATTACCTGACAGAAGAAAGCTAAAAACTAAATAGCCTAATTAGCTATTTAGCCATAATTTAACAATCTAAAGACTATTAAGAAAGGTTATTTTGATTGGCAGAAAGACTTAGAAAAATAATCTAGTACTAATAGACATTGTTAAGTAGATCTTCGACAAATAAAGCGAAACATAAACAGGTAAATGCTAGGGTTTTACCCTCCTTTACAAAATATTACTGATATTTCCCTGACAGACTAAATACTAATTTTCTGAGATACTATAATTATTGCTTATAGCCTATTGGTTATTTATGTAGGTTGTTTATCAGCAAATGTTTTAGCTTACTTAACTTAAATTTTTTAATAGCTTGGAGACTCAATGTCAAAACCAAATGATTTGCAACCTATAGATTTACTTACTGAAGAAGAAATAGATCTTAAAAAAAATGTTGGAACGGCATTACTTAACCAGTTTGGTACAAAATTCCTCCAACAACCACAAATAGAGAAAGTAGCAACAAAACTACTTCCAAAATTATCAGAGATATCACAATCACCACAAATAACACAATCCCCCCAATCGCCACCATCATTGCAAATAACACAGTTAATTAGTCGATTACCTGAACATTATATACTTGCAGCTTTTATGTTTATAAGTGGTTTTATTACCATTGGGTTATTAGCGGCTCTATCTAAATCCTTAAAAGTACCATTTATATTTCCTTCACTTGGAGCAACTGCGTTCCTTTTCTTTTTTACACCATCTTTGCCAAGTGCAAGCCCAAGAAATGCTATTTGTGGACATGCTATAGGAATTATCTGTGGGTATATTTCATTATTATTATTTGGTCTTGCTTCTGCGCCCCCTGCTTCTACAGCAAGCATAGAGACTTCACGTATTTTGGCTGTAGGGTTTTCTCTTGGTTTGACAGGGGCATTAATGATTATATTTAAATGTGGACATCCTCCTGGTGGAGCAACTGCATTAATTGTTTCCCTTGGTATAATATCAACTCCATTTTCCCTTATTGTACTTGAAAGTGCAGTAGTTATACTGGCTTTATTAGCTATTGGTATAAACCGGCTAGCATCTATAGACTATCCAATATGGAAAAGAAAACCTAAAGAAGGTGTATTCATTGCTTGGACACCGGAAAAAGCTGCGGGAACAAGCCCTTCAGCAGCAATAACTTGGGCAATTTTCTTTTTTGTAAACGGGTTTATAACAATAGGAATACTTACAACTATTTCAATGTTTTTAAAAATCCCATTTATATTTCCTTCACTTGGAGCAACTGCATTCCTTTTTTTCTTTAGCCCTAATCTACCAAGTGCAAGCCCAAGAAATGCTATTTGTGGTACTGCCATAGCCATTCTTTCTGCTTATTTCGCTCTTACTATTTGTGGTTTAACAAATGTAAACTCAACTGTACCAACAGCCGATTTTCAATATGTAATTGCAGCAGCAATATCACTAGCCTTAACAGGCTTATTTATGATCCTTTTGAAAACTCCTCACCCTCCTGCTGCTGCAACTTGTCTAATAATTTCCCTTGGCCTTGTAGTATCACCTTTTAGGCTATTTATTCTTGAGTTTGCTGTAATTTTATTAGCACTTCAAGCCTTTGTTATTAATCGTCTTGTTGCTACTGATTATCCTTTATGGCAAAAAAGATAAAAATTTTACCTATTTATCATTTTTTTAATTTTTTGCTATCCAGGTTTGGAAGAGTAGCATTTTAGAAAAATGTGTTTTATCAAAACTTGCACTAAAAAACATTTTAAATTTTGTTATCAATGTGGGTATAAACTAAAACAGCCACTTAAAAAGTGGCTGTAAATAGTTGATTTGATTGACTCCTCAGGTAAGACTCGAACTTACAACCCTTCGGTTAACAGCCGAA
>CAZHXL010000474.1:0-1417 GCA_964536575.1 uncultured Clostridia bacterium
ATTGCCGTAGAAATAGCCGTAAAATGCAACAGGCTGAGCTTTAGTTAGTATCAAAATTCCAAAGCCTGACACTCCACACCTGCTCCCTGCACGGTGGCTTCTTTGGGTAAAACCAGAGGCTTTTGTCTAGTTACTTGATGATCTTAACAAATTGGTGTAATTGATTTCGGAAGTCGTTGCGTCGTGGACATAACCTAATTGAACTTGTCTTTATTTAGGCTCTTTTACCTGTAAAATTAGATTGATTATTGCCATACTTGCTTCACTTTGCTTTTGTCGACGTCTTATTTCTACTTGGTCTTGTTCGTCAGATTTTTTATTTTTTTCACCTTTTGAATCTACTCTTTTGCTATCCTCTGTTTGTTTTTCTAAATCACCTAAAGAAACATCTTTTTCATTAGTCTTTTCTTGAGTTACTTTACCTAACTTACGTAACTGAGCTAAAGTAGATTCAAATTTTGCTACTGGTATTCTAATAGTGACTTTAACGATTTGTTCAGTTTGTGAAGTAACAATAGTTCCTTGTTGTTCTTTAACAAGTTGGTTTAACCGTTCTTTAGTTGGGTTAAGATCTGTAGTTTCAATTGCCATTTGAGTTGATTTAACCACTAATTTTCTAGCTTCTTCACGAGCAGGGCTGCTAATTACAGGCTTTGCTGCCATTGCCCCAACAGCGGTTGAGTTAGACATTGATGTTCCTAATTGACCAGAAAGCCCTAGGTTAGAATTATCTTGGCTAGGGCCAGATCTAGAAATTTTCGCGCTACCTTTTGGAGATTTTGTAGCTATTTCTTTACCAAACCCTAAATTTTTATCAGCGACCTTTTCTTTTTTCTCACCATTAGCTTCTGCTGGTTTGGCCTTAGCTACTTCATTACTAGGAAGATTCTGTATCTTATTATCTCTAACCTTATCAACTAGTGGCTCTTCAGACAAAGGAATAGTGCTAGTCTCTACAGGTGTATCTACTGGCTTTGTAGCTTCTTTTTTTGCTATAGGAGCCTTATTTAATATAATAGCTCGCCCAATGCTGTCTGATTTTCCTAACTCATCTTTGGATTGCGTATTATTATAAATGTCAATCTTAGTAGGTTTTGCTTCAGGAACAATAGCGGATGGAGGTTGCGGCAACGAAACAGATTCAGATGTAGTAAACTCTGATCTACTAACACCCAAACCTCCAGCCACACCACTAGTTATACCTCCATCTACGTTACCTTCCACAGTACTTTCTGCTTTTGCCTCAAGACTACTTGGTTCAGGAGCAGCCAAAGTCTTTGGTTGAGCTTGGTTAGGTGCGATAGAAGCGACTTTTTCACTAATTATACTATTGGTTTTAGCTAGCTCTTGTTCTTGTGGAGTAGATTGACGAATAGTCGAAGCATTTTTTAGATCATCGCTTAAGTTTTTTTCTGCT
>CAZHXL010000474.1:1427-2391 GCA_964536575.1 uncultured Clostridia bacterium
CTGTAGGACTTTCAGAATAAATTGAGAGGTTACCGTTCTTAACCCCATTAATATTAATAACTACTGCTACTACTGCAATAGCACTTATTGTAACTAAAACTGGAGATTTATACTTAAACAAAAAACTATAAACTGAATGGAAAAATTGTGAAAAAACATTAGCTGTAACAGGCTTAAGCCCTGTTTTGACTAAAATCTGTTGTCCTGTTGGTAGATTAGGTACTGGCACATCACAACTACGTAATAAGTTGGACAGGTTTCCTAGATCATTAACCATTTGGCTACATTCTTTACAATCTTTTAAGTGTAGCTCTACCTCACTACAACGTGTAGAGTGTAATTCATTGTCTAGAAACGCTTGAAGGTCTTCTATAATTGCGTCACAGTTCATAACCAAATCCCCGCATCGTAAAATTTTCAAATCAAGTCAAAATCCTAAGTATGCACATTGCCTGAAATCCCAGGCGGTGAAGCAACATTTGGAGGTTTACACACTTGATCTGAAGTGGTGGTAAGCATTGGTTCTAATAACCGCTTAAGCTCCGCTTTACCACGAAAAATCCGTGATTTTACTGTACCAAGCTCCAGGCCCAGGATCCTCGCGATATCCTCATAGCTCAGTTCCTGCAGATCCCGGAGAACAAGGATCTCCCGAAAGGCCGGCACGAGGCTTCCGAGGGCCTTGTGGACAAGAGCCTGCACCTCCCGGCGTCCGAGGGCATCTCCGGGCTCTTCCCCCACCGAAGGGATCTCCTGGAGGCCCTCCAGCCCGGTGCGGACGGGTCTCCGGCGCAGGGAGCGGATTTCGTCCCTTGCGAGATTGGTCGCGATGGTATAACACCAGGTCGTGAAGGCCGCCTGTCGGGTGTAATCGAAGCGATGGCGGAACACACGGAGGAAGACCTCTTGCGCCAACTCTTCTGCCCGAGCGCTGCTCCCGATGATTCGGACCAGATACGAGGCA
>CAZHXL010000475.1:0-2386 GCA_964536575.1 uncultured Clostridia bacterium
TCTAGTTCAGATAGTTTCTTTAGCTGTTTGAAATTAGACTGGGCAGACAAAATAAATTTTCTACGTTCAGAAAGTTCTAGTTTTCCGATTGTAGCTATTTCTATTTGAGCTAGAGATAAATAGTAATAATCTATGTCTTTAAGCTCTTTGATGGCCTGGTGAAAATAAGCTAGAGAATTACTGGTATTATTACTATTACTATTACTAGTAGGGTTTAGTTTTTCTAATTTACCCAAAATAAAATAAGAGTAACCTTTAATAAGTTTTATATCTGAAGAGGTAATAATCTGATTAAGCTCGATGAAAAGTTGTTGGTAATTAAGTTCACTAGACTTATCAGCAGCGAGTTTGACGTTTATATTCCAAATTGCTAGCAAACAACATAAATAGGAAGGGAGAATAGATTGTTTGTTGATAATTTGCTTAACAGCAAAATCACAATAATGCTCGCTATCTTCAGTATTTCCTTGAGTTAAATAAAATTCTGACAAAGCAAAACAAACCCATAACTTATCTACCAAGTCAGTACCTTTTAGTAAATCTTCTAGAGAGGTTTTAGCTTTTTTGCTATTTTGCCATCCTAATAACATAGCTTTAAGTAGATTTTTCTTTGTCAAGGTTAAAGTAGCACTGTTAAGTAGGTTGTCGATAGTTTCCTGATCACTCAAGTGTAGAGCTTGTCTAAACTGCCAAGCTACATTTCTAAGATATTCTGGTGAAAGGTAAGTGCTTTGAGTTGAATTGGTTGCATTAGTTGAATCAGTTGAATTGATTGAATTAATAGTATTTTGCATGATTAACCCTTAGCCTAAACTAATTAAATTATTATTAATAAACTAAATTAATGAATAATCAGTTAGTATAATATAATTATTAAAACTTAGCAAGTATTATATAGAGATAATATAGAGATATTTTTGATAAACTTAGCTGATTTTTAGTAGGTAAGCCTTTTATGATGAAGTAATAAAAGGCTTACCTTATTTGTTCCTAGATTAGAATAATTTTAAGCAAATTATCTAAAATTACTTAGCTATCTAAAGCTGCTTAGCCCAAACTCTGGGATGTCTGGAACATCGGTAATACTAAATAGGTTAGAGAATGTGGTATCTGTAGCCATAGAGCCATTTATTCCATCGCTAAATGTGACATGGCCTAATCTAAATTGAGCAACAGGAATACTAGGATCTACTTGCTTCATTTCTACTGTGATAGTAGCAGTTTTAGGTAGCCTGACTTGTCCATTGCCCGCTTTAGAGTAGTTAATTCCATAGTCCTCATAGTAGCCTAAATCTGGTGCAATAACACGAAATGTCATAGTGGTTTTGCTGCTAGTAGTAGCAGTTTTATTAATCTCAAAGCTATCTATTCCAGCACTGGCACGACCCACACTATTAAATATTACCCCTCCACTTGGTAAAGCTTCTGTTGCTATAGAGCAAGCTCCCCAATGAAAGGGATTTGTGTCTGGATGATAAGGTTTCTCTGGAAACCTAGGAAAGCGTATCAAAGCATAAACAAATCTTTGCTTTTCTCCTGAAAAGTCACCATATACATTGCTTGCCTCTCTTATGTTAATAAGTAGTAAAGCCTTTTGATTTACCCCTTCCACTTTCCACGGCATATCAATAACTGCCAGGTGAGAACCATAGAAGTTCATTTCCCACAAAGAGCTTTCACCGCTAGGACTATTTAAGTTCTTTACTTTGTCTCTAATAGAAAACATTGGAGCAAAGCTAGTTCCGGCTGGTGATGTACTTAAATAACGTAAAATATTATCTGATCCAGTAGTTGGTATATTGTCGCTATTAGGCTTTGGATCAAGGGTAAAGTCTTTTGGTAAGCTTGCTTGAGAGCCAACAGTAAGCCTAACTTTTACTTTTCCTGATGAGAAGCTTTCAGGAATACGAATAGTTAATTTATCCATATTTACTGCTAATACTGATACTGGACTATCATTTACAGTTACTAAGTTATTAGCAGAATCGCAAGCCAAATTGTCTGCTTTTATCTCTACGCTACTACCTGGTTGTACATGTTCTGGGTTAAGGGTATAGATGATAGGTGCTGATTTCTGGTAGAGGAAAGTAGCAGAATTAGAATTAGTTGTACCTACTATTACTCTAACCATTACATTACCACTACAAAGACTAGCATTAGGAAGTTGAACAGTTATTTTTTTCTTCTTTACCTTTTCAGGTTCTAGTAAAACACCATTGTCGTTAACTATTACCTTAGCCCCTTTGCTAAAGCCACTTCCATTGATTTCAAGTAAAGGATTATCTCCTGGTTGAACTATGGTAGCAGAGCTTATTTGTAAGCTTTGTTGCGCTGCTGATAAAGCCTCTATATCAAATTGAGATAGGTTTAAGTTTGTTGAGCTTGT
>CAZHXL010000476.1:0-2381 GCA_964536575.1 uncultured Clostridia bacterium
TTTTCCTTCATTTCTTTGATAAACGCCCGCTCTTCCCATAAAGTATTAACCGCCAGTTGACTAGCTACTTCTCCTGCTAATTGGCCTCCCATACCATCAGAAACTGCTAGTAATATTGATAATGTGCTAGGAGTCTTTTCACCTTTGTAAATATCCCCCAAAGATTTTCCTGTAGCCAAATCTACGACTAAAAAATAATCTTCATTGTTCTTACGTATTAACCCTATGTCTGTACAAGCAGCAATTTCAATAGCTATTGGCCCTGATCTCATAATTGACTATCCTTAAACCCAAACCCAGCCCTAAAGAACTAAAGGACTGGGCTGTTATCAAAAGCCCCTAACGGGACTATACTTGCGATACATTACAGTTTTAGCTATTTCCTATAATATCTATTAGTTAAAAATACTTTGACCCTAACACTCTGCTAAATCTTTAATTACTTCTATATTAAGTTGATGCCCGCCTTCGTAGGTAATTAATTTATAGGATAGGTTATCATTTTTTAACCGTTCTTCTTCATGAGCAACTACACTAGCATCAGCAAACTGATCTTGATTTCCTACTACTAAAAACAGCTTTAGGTGAGAAAATATTGAATTAGCTGCCACCAAATCTAAGTCAGGAGGTGTTATTCCACCCCAAAGTATTAATTTATCAATTGGTTTTGGCTTACCTAGTCCTACCCACCGACAAACAGTTGCTACTCCTTGAGAAAACCCTAGCACCTGTAGCTTTATATTAGGATTGTTAACTGAAGCTATAATTTGTTCGTATATTAGGTCTAAGTAATTTACATAATTGTCAATTTCATTCAACCTATCTTCTCTAGTCATCCAACAAGCTCCAACTCGCCCACCCATATTATCTAGGTAAAAGCGTGAAAGTCCTTCTGGAGCAACAATCAGACGTTTTTCTTTAACAATATTTTGAAAAGATTTAATAAAATAAGAAGCTAATTGCCCTTGTCCATGACAGACAACCCAAACTTCTTCTGTATTGCTAATATCCCCCAACGTGTAATATCTGGCAGTTTTAGTAACATTAATATTATGCTCTTGCAAGTTTTCTGACATTGATCTTTCTTCCCTGTAACTAAAATGAGAAAAACAAATGTAGATGTTACAACTATTAGCAGAAAAAAACACTATTATCTTGTGCTACCCTCACTACTAAAATTATATGTTAGAATTTGGGTTTTATTTTTTATTTAGAGGTTTTATCAATGCAAGCTGTCATTTTAGCTGGTGGTAAAGGCACACGTCTGCGTCCATTAACTCTTTCTACTCCTAAACCTATTACAACTATTGCTAATCGTCCTTTTCTTTATTATCAACTAGAAATGTTAAAAAAAGCTGGTGTGGAAGAAGTAATTTTAGGGCTTTCTTATCAACCAGAAAAAATCATGGAAGTTTTTGGCAATGGTGAAAAGTTAGGAATAAAAATACGTTACTTGGTTGAATCACAACCACTAGGAACAGCTGGTGCCTATAAATACGCAGAGCCGTTAATTCGCGCTACTACTATAGTTTTCAATGGAGATATTCTTACCAATATAGATATGACTGCGGCTGTAACTCTACATCATGAACGTAAAGCAACAGCAACCATTATTTTAGTGCCAGTAGAAAACCCATCTGTTTATGGCCTTGTAGAAACAGCTAGCGATGGACAAGTAATAAGATTTTTAGAAAAACCTAAAGCTAATGAGATTACTTGTAATACTATTAACGCTGGAATGTATGTGCTTGAGCCTAAAGCCTTACAATATATTCCTTATAATGAAGATTATTCTTTTGAGTACCAATTATTTCCTAATCTGCTTGCAGAAAAAGAACCTTTTTATTCTGTTATTAGTAAAGAGTACTGGCTAGATATTGGTACTAATGCACGTTACCTACAAGCTAATTTAGATGTCCTAGCTAATAAGCTTGCTTATCATCCAAAGCGTACTCACCTAGCAGACTGGCAATCAGCACAAATTGATGAGTTATCTTTAGTAGAAGAAACTGTTAGTCTAGCCCAAAATGTAGTTATTAATAATTCTGTGATTGGGCCAAACTGCACCATTGGCGCAGGAGTTAAAATAAAAGACTCTGTAATACTTTCTAATTCAACTATAGAATCTAGTGTAGTTATTGAAAAAGCAATTATTGGTGAGAGTTGCTTGATTAAAAACTCTGCTATTATTTCCAGTGGCTCTATATTAGGCAATAACACTATTATTACAGACTTTAGCCAAGTGGGTTCAGCCTTTTAGCCTCAATTAACATTTAGGAGAAGTTATGTCACTTACCCACGGCTCAAGCCGTGGGCCTGTTGGTGAGAACCGACAGGCACGCGTGACCATGATTAAGTTCTTAGAGAACTACGTTATTGGG
>CAZHXL010000477.1:0-2369 GCA_964536575.1 uncultured Clostridia bacterium
CATAGCCTTTTTTACTTTAAATCTAAATCACTTTTTACACCCTTTCACAGTATAGATACTACCTGTTACATAAGCTATTATTATACATAAGCTTAATGCTACAGATAATTCCATTAAGGTAAACCCTTTTTGCTTATTTTGTTTATTAATACTGCTACGACTTGTGCTAGTTGAAAAAAGCACAAATAAGAAAAATAGAAAAAGCAAGTTCCACCTGTTATAAAAGATGGATGAAAGCCAATCAAAAATAACAGGAGAAAACCATGTGCTTTGAAAAGTATATACCAGCAAAAATAGAAGAAGAAGGAAAAGAAGAAAGAGAAAATTTTTATAATGGATTAGGAAAGCCAATAGGAATAGGTATACCAGTCAAACCAGTGGAGTTAAAGGAAACCTGGAGCATGGAAGAAGTATTAACAATAGTGTATATAGTAGTAGATGATGCATACAAAAAATTATTTGGAAGTCAAAGATATTTCAGGACAAGCCCAAATGATGAGCCAAAGTTTACAGATAGCGAAGTAATAACATTGGCACTAGTGGCAGAGTTAGCAGGGTATAAATCTAGACATGCTTGGCACAATCAAGTAAAGAAAAACTATAGGAAATTATTTCCAGATTTATGTGATAGGACAAGGTTTGTGAGAAGATTAAGTAAACTTAGCAGAGCAATGGAACAGATACGTCAACATTTGCTATTTTTAATGAATGTAGATTTAAGTAGAGTAAGAGTAGTAGATAGTTTTCCAGTAACAATTTGCCATATGAGAAGGGTAAGTTCAAGCTCTCAACCATTTGAATATTATGCTAGTTTTGGCTATTGTGCTTCAAAGCGCGAACATTTTTATGGGTTCAAAGTCCATATGGTAACAGATACTTTTGGGATACCCATAGCTTATGTGATTAGTCCTGGTCATGTTCACGATACTAAAGGTTTGGCTTTTTTACTCCAAGATATGAATGTTTTAGATCAGTTTTTACCTCATCTTATTTCTATTTTTGGTGACAAAGGTTATGTTGGAGCAGATTTTGCTCATAACATTAAACATTATTTTGGTGTTGAAATATTGCCTATTTCTAGAGATTATGAAAAAGATTTAGCTTTACCTACCTCTGCTTATAATGAATTGGTTGGTAGTGCTAGAAAAATTATTGAAACTTCTATCAGTGTTTTTACTGGTTCTCTCAATGCCGCTTCTACTCATGCTCGTTCTATTAGCGGCTTTTTGACTAACTTGGTTTCTAAATTTACTGCTTTTAATCTTGCTAATTACCTTAATATGCTTTTAGCTCAACCTGTTTTACAAGTTTCTTCTATTGTTAATTAGCTTTGGATTAACTAGCACAAGTCGTTACTGCTACTATTCTTACTAATATTTTTTGCATTCTTTGCTGGCATTATTAATCCTTTTACTTCTATAACTATAATATTATTAATCGGTTACAAGGTTAATTAGTTACCATCACCATCAATTTTGACAAGCGTCTCATGTCTAACTATTTGATTAGTTACTAAATCAACAACAATTACAGTGATTGTTGTATCTGTACCACCTAGTTTGTTTGTAGTGACTACCCATTGCCGACGATAGCGGGGGTTAGTTGAATTACTAGGGGTGCCAAATGTGGATTTAGAGCAATCAACAGTGTTTGCAGGAATATCATCTCCAATATCGCCAAGTCCACCGCCACCAATGCCTCCACCTCCACTACCACCAATCCCGCCACCACCTACACCGCCGCCCTTACTAGTGCCGCCACTGCCACTATCACCACCAATCCCACCAACAGGGGCTTTAGCACCCTTGATTGGAGGTTCTATTTCTACAGGGGGTGCTACAAACCTACTCTTTTGTACTATACAGCCATTTTCGTTAAGTATGTCAAAGTAGCCATTAACACTAGTACTAGGGTTAATTGAGCCAATCCTAGTCTGTCCTAAAGCTATTTGTTTCAACTCGTTATCTAGGTTGTTACTAAGTTCACTAACTTTTTGTAATGATAGTATCCGCAAATCAGCTATATTTTGACTTGTTCTACTAGCTTTTATTCCACCCATCGTCATTGTAAGGACTACAGAGAGAACACCTATTAGCAGTACTACGGCTATTATCACTTCAATTAGTGAGAAGCCTTTTTTATTAAATTTACTAGCTTTACCAAATTTATTAACTTTACTAACTCTCTTTGCTTTAAACATAAACTTCTCCAATACTTAACGAGTAAATAACTAACACTAGTTACTCATTAGCTTTCACTCTTAATTTATTCAAGATTAGATCTTGTAGGTCGGTACGTGAGTGCACTGGGTACCAACATCGTGTGCATTAGCTACGGATTTCGCGTGAAAACTAGACCACAATATTTTG
>CAZHXL010000478.1:0-2356 GCA_964536575.1 uncultured Clostridia bacterium
TAGTGAGGTTCAATGTTATGAAAAAGCCAAGATTTATTTTTAAAGAAATTGTTGTAATGGCTATAGATAACCTTAAAGCCAATAAGTTTCGTAGCTTTCTTACTGTGTTAGGGATTGTTATTGGGGTAATGACAGTTATTGCAATAGCTTCTTTACTTACAGGGCTGCGAAAAAATTTAATTACTGTGATTGAAGAGTATGGCACCAATAATATTTATGCATTTCATCTTTCTACTGGGCCTCGTGTAGGAAATCGTGATAGAGCAGAACGCCTAAGAAAACCACTTACTGAAGAAGATGGAGAAGTAATTCGTGCACAAGCTAGTACTGTTAATGATGTAGCTAATTCTTTGTTTGTTAATTGGTCAGATAGCACTGTTCAATACAAAGATAAAAAGTATCGTCGAGGAAATGTAACAGGGGTTTCGCCTAATTATGCTCAAATTGTAAATTTATCTGTAGGGCAAGGACGTTTTTTTACTGATATTGATGAACAACATAGAAGAAATGTAATAGTTTTAGGGGTTAGTGTAGCAAATGCGCTCTTTCCTAATACTAGTCAAGTTGTTGGATCAAAAGTGACTTTTGTAGGAAAAGAGTTTGAAGTTATTGGGGTACTAGAAAAAAGAAAAAGTAGCTTTTTAGGGGAAAATGACGAAGACAATGATGTCTTAGTTCCTTACCGAACAGCAAGAAAAGTTTCTCCTCGTAGTGAGACTTTAATGCTAATAGTCCAATCTCACACAGGTAAACTCCAACAAGCATTAGGGCAGGTACAAGAAATTTTACGTCGTGAACGTAGTGTTAAATTTAACGAACCAGATAATTTTGATTTAGGAACTGCCGATCGCTTTGTAGAACAATTTGATTCAATTATGGGTGGAATAGGAATAATTGCAATTTTGCTTTCTAGTATAGGGTTGCTTGTTGGTGGTATTGGAGTTATGAATATTATGTTAGTAAGTGTAACAGAACGTACAAAAGAAATTGGAGTAAGAAAAGCTCTTGGGGCACAACGTAAAGATATTGTTATCCAATTTCTTTTTGAGGCTATGACATTAACTTTTCTAGGTGGTCTTCTAGGAGTGATACTTGCAGTAGCAGCCGCCAAGCTCATTAGCTTTTTAGAACCTAGTTTGCCTGGAGTTATTCCTCTTTGGGCTGTTACTTTAGGTTTAGTTGTGTCTGTTGCTATTGGGTTAGTTTTTGGCGTTTGGCCAGCCACTAAAGCCTCTCGCTTAGACCCTATTGAGTGTTTACGCTATGAGTAGAATAGCCAGAGAAATTGTCTTTAACAGGATTGTTGCTTTACCAATCCATGTACCAGAACTATAATTAGCAAGTTTATTGAATTGTTACCAAACAACTTTGATTCTTAGTTAATCTTCAAAAACATAATTACTTGTTAAATTATTTTTTATATTTGATAACAAGTGAAATTTCTGGTTTGTGGAAAACGATATGCAAAATAATGAGACTCCAAATAAAGGAATAAACCCTGATCCTAATGCAAAGAATTCTAATACTTTCAATACAGAAGGATTGAGAACTCCTATAAGAAATACTAGTTCAGTACCAACAGAAAGAATTGCTAGTAAACCAACAAGGCTTCAAAGGTTTTTTTCTAAAAAAACTTTTTTAGCCTTATTTTTATTAGCTGCTATTTTAGGCTTAGTAACAGGATTAGAACTTTCCTACCAGTATGGTCTTACCTATGATGCTCAGGCAGTAAAACAGTTAGCAGATTATAAACCTAGTTTGGTAACTCAAGTATTTGCTGATGATGGCAAAACAATAATTGGAGAATTTTCTTTAGAACGCCGTATGCCGATTAGTTATGACGAAATTCCAGTAAAAATGCGTCAAGCTGTTATGGCAATAGAAGATGCTAGATTTAAAAGCCATTGGGGGATTGATCCTATTGGAATTGCTCGTGCTGGTTGGCGAAACTTTCAAGCAGGTGCAACTGTAGAAGGTGGTTCAACCCTAACTCAACAACTAGCAAAAATGCTTTTCCTTTCACCAGAAAAATCTCTTACCCGTAAAATGAAAGAAGCACTACTGGCACTACAGATTGAAAGACAATTTACTAAACAACAAATTATGGAGTTTTATTGTAATCAAATTTTTTTAGGTGGTGGTTCTTATGGCATAGAAGCAGGTGCTCAATATTATTTTGGTAAATCAGTAAAAGATTTAGAGCTAGAAGAAACGGCTTTACTTGCAGGACTGCCAAAAGCTCCTAGTGCTTATTCTCCTACTCGCGATATTAAGCGTGCCCAAACACGACGCAATCTTGTACTTGATAATATGGCTGAAGAAGGTTTTATTAGCCGCTCTGAAGCAGATATAGCAA
>CAZHXL010000479.1:0-2341 GCA_964536575.1 uncultured Clostridia bacterium
GCACAAATTGGGCGAGATAATTCGCCTCCAGTTGGGCCTGCTCCTACTACAGGATTAAACTTTGCTGGTCAACGTGCACGTTCTAACCTAGTTCAAGTTGATGGTGCAGATAATATTGATAATTCTGTTAATGCTGCTCGCTCTACTGTTTCACAAGAAGCAGTTCAAGAATTCCAAGTAGTGATAAATAGTTTTGCTGCTGAATTTGGTCGTACTGCTGGTGGAGTAGTTAATATTATTACTAAATCTGGTACAAACGAGTTTCATGGTAATGCATTTGGCTTTATTCGCCAACGTGCCATTCAAGGCCGTAATGCGCTGGCTTTTCAACCTGCTGGAGCAGATCCAAAGCCTGCTTTTACTCGTGGTCAATATGGGTTTAGTTTAGGTGGCCCAATTCAGAAAAATAAAACCTTCTTTTTTATTGCTGTGGATCAAACCCGTAGACAAGAATCAGGTTTTTCTCAAATTGGTCTAGACCCTTCTGTTTTTGACACAACCGCAGAACAAAAAGCTTTTATTGCTGCTAATGCTGGTACTACTGCTGGTGGGCTTTATCAACAAATTACAACTGCTGGTGCTGGAATAGCAAGAACAGGGGTTAATCCATTAAATGGAATGAGACAGTTTTTTATTACTGGACTACTTTCTGGTGGTCAACTAGGAGCAATTCCTGCTAGTTTTAAACTACTTTCAAACATACAAAATGTTTATCCTATTAGTGAAAAATTCACTTTTTACTCTGCAAAGATAGACCGTCAAATTACTAACGACAATCGCTTATCACTACGTTATAATTTCACCCCAATTACTACTACTGGTATTCAGTCTTCAGGACAAAATCAACCTTTTGGTCTTAATGATGTATCTCGTACTGGTATTGCATCTTTTAGAGATAGTGCTTTTGTAGTACAAGACCTGCAAACCTTTGGTGGTACAAAAGTTAATGAAATACTCTTTAATTTTGCTCGTCGTGGAACTTTCTTTACTTCTGGTTCAGATGTAGCAATAAATATTGTTGGAGCAGGTTTTTTTGGTCGTGAACCTTTTTCACCTGTAGATCGCGTAGAAAAACGCTATGAAGTTAAAGATAACTTTACACTTTCTAAAGGAAATCATACTGCTAAATTTGGTGTAGACTTTAATTATGTTGATATTGATCCAGCTAGGTTTGAGCTAAACTTTTCAGGGCTATTTAACTTTGGTTCATTTCCTGTGTCAGCTTTTTCTGCTTTAGTTCCAGGTTTTGCCACTGCTCCAGCACTTACACCAGTTCAAGCTTATGGCTCAGGCTTACCACAAACTTTTGTACAAGGATTTGGTACATCTACTTCTAAAGTAACTAATAAGACTATTGGTGTTTTTGCTCAAGATAGTTGGAAGGTTCGTTCAAATCTAACTCTAAATTATGGTATTCGTTATGATGTTGAGTTAACACCAACATTTCCAACTACAGGGGTTACATCAGATAGATTTTCAATCACTGCCCAACAGTTAGACGCAGCAGAACGCGCTCTAAATGTAATTCAAGGTATTCCACGCGATAAGAATAACTTTGCTCCACGTATTGGTTTTGCATACGATCCTAAAGGTGATGGCAAAACTGTTATTCGTGCTGCATATGGTATTTTCTTTGATCACCCACTACTTGCACTAGCTTTTAACTCAGATATTGCTGATGGAGGGCAATCACCACAAGTAATTAATATTGCTAACCTTCCTACCCCAGCAACTCCTCTTAATGCATCACAAATTTTCCAAGGCACATTAGTTCCTGGTGTTACTCCAGGCTTAGATAGCGGGGCGGTTTACCTACAAGGACAATCTCGCTTTGATCCTTTTAAGCCATTCCCAGGTTATGGAACAGTGCTACCATTTACTTTGCCACTAGATCGCGACTTTGTTTATGCTTATACAAATCAAGTTAATATTGGGGTTGAAAGGGAATTAGTAAAAGATTTAGCTTTTAGTGCGACCTATATTTTTACCGGAGGTCATAAACTCCCACACCCTGTAGACCGTAACACTCCTGATGCTCAAAAGATTTTACAAGTTTCTCCAACTGGTGGGCCTAATGCAGTTATAATTGCTAATAACTTTTTCCGTCCATCTGGCCCAAACCCAGTATTTATCTCTACTAGCAACCCAATTCCATTTGGCCCAGTAGCAGCACAAGAAGCTACCTCAAATTCTGTTTATCACTCAATTACATTAAACTTAAACAAACGACTTTCTAATAATTACCAATTTTTGATAAGTTACAATTTTGGTAAAACCTTGGACGATTCCACAGACTTACAAACACTACTGCAACCACAAAATAATCGTAGACTTGACCTAG
>CAZHXL010000480.1:0-389 GCA_964536575.1 uncultured Clostridia bacterium
CAAAAGTAACACTTAGCACTGACGAAACAGAAACAAACGAAATACTAATAAAAATAACTAATAATGGCCCAATGATTACACCTGAAGTAGCAGCACAAATGTTTGAGCCAGCATTTTCTACTAAACCTGATGCATTGGGGTTAGGCTTAACCCTTGTTCGTGAGGCAGTTTTGGCAAACTCAGGCAAACTTACCTATACCACTACTCCTGAAGAAACAGAATTTTTAATAACGCTACCAAGTAGCTAGCCAATGTTAGCAAACTGTTGCTAGAAAAGACCCTGCTTTGGCTCATTGTTGGCTAAAATTGGCTCGCACTGAGCCGACTTTTGGTGAAGGGTGAGCCAACTTTAGGTCGCTTTCGCTCTAAAGTTGGCTAATGTTGAGTAA
>CAZHXL010000480.1:399-684 GCA_964536575.1 uncultured Clostridia bacterium
CTCAACCCTAGCCAAGTTTCCAACAAAGTGAGCCAAAGTTGGGTCTAAGCGAGCCAAAGTCGGGTCTAAGCGAGCCAAACGAGCTAGTGTTTATTGTTGGCCAGTTAGCCTAAAACCTCTGTTTTTGACCCTAGCCTATCTAAATCTAGCGTTGCGCGTTTAATAGGGTGCTTGCCTAGTTTATCCTGATAGGTCTGGAAGACAGCTTTTGCTAGCTTTTCAGGGCAATGTCTTACTTTATCAGATGTTTCATCTAACAAATTTCTGGCAATTACATTTATTTTG
>CAZHXL010000480.1:694-921 GCA_964536575.1 uncultured Clostridia bacterium
ACAAGATAATTCAGGTAAAAGGGCTTCAGATAGGCCAATTTGCACTGCTCCATCAGCTAAATAAACTTTTTGGAACTGGGTTGAAATTGGCTGACAATTAATAATTATATAATCTAAGTTTAATTCTGGAGCAGCGTCAAAGAGCGCGGCTAGATGCTCTTTGACCCCTAATCCAGAAGTCTCTCCAGGTTGAGTCATAATATTTAAGATACAAACTTTAATTGCTG
>CAZHXL010000480.1:931-1501 GCA_964536575.1 uncultured Clostridia bacterium
TTTCTTCTAAAGGTAAGCAATGCTCAGGAGAAAGACCTATCTTTTTGATTCTTGGGCCAAACTTAGATATAGTAGTTTCTCCTCGCACAACCTGCCCGTTGTCAAGCTCTGCTACTAAAACTACATCTGTGGTAGTAGATGGAAAAATGCGTCCACGAATAGCTAAAACACCACTGGAAAGTTTAATTGCTTGCAGGAAATCCCCTGTTACTCCTGTAAGGGCTGTAAGAAATAGGTTGCCAAAACTATGTCCGTTTAAGTTCCCTTCTCCAGGAAACCGATATTGAAAAAGTTTTGCTAGTAACTGTCCATCTTCAGAAAGTGCAGCCATACAGTTACGTATATCTCCTGGAGGTAAGATATGAAATTCCTCTCTTAATCGTCCTGATGAGCCACCATCGTCTGTTACTGTAACAACAGCCGTTAGTTGGCCTAGTGCCATTCCCCAAAAATTATCATAGCTTCTACCATCATTAACATAGTGTTTTAGCCCTGAAAGTAGGCTAGATAGTCCTGTGCCTCCACCAATAGCGACTAAATTTAGTTGGTCTGGGATTTCCTGCATAATAC
>CAZHXL010000480.1:1511-2331 GCA_964536575.1 uncultured Clostridia bacterium
TTTTCCTAGATATTTTATTTCAATAAACACATTTCTTATAGCTTAGTTCATTTTATATTTAACTTGAATATTGGTCGTACTTCACCAACAAGGACTCCTCGATGATTTTTTATTGGTGGGAGATACTCAGTTTTAAGCTGCTCCATTTCAGTACTAGCTAAAACCCCTAGTTGCTCAACTGTTCCACAAATAGCGGCATTGCGTGCGCGTCCAATATCACCATCTTCTATTTTTATTGCAACCCCTAAACCCTCTGGATATTTCGCGCTAGGCAAAAGCCCAATAGTATAAACTCCTTCGGCACCAGCTTTAGCAACTAGTCCACCTGGTAGGGCACGCATTAAGTCTGTATCTATTCTATTGGTGTTTGCTGCTACCATTTCTGGGAATTCTAACATTGCATTAGCAACTAGTTTTGTTGCAGCTTGCAATTCTGGTCTTAAAGCCTCAGGTTTTACCAGACGAGCATAAATTAAGGCCATTTGTGCGACTGTGATTGCAAAAGTTGCAGCACTACAACCATCAATACCAACAATTAAATCCTTAACCTCAATGCTTGCAAACTCAGCAACCACTTTGGCAATAGCCTTTTGAACAGGGTGTTCGGCTTTATAGTAATCTTCTAGGCTATGGCCGCCTATCAGGGCTGATGCGAGCATTCCTGCATGTTTACCAGAACAATTATTATGAAGTTCATTAACATTTTTGCCTAATTCTTTAGCGGCTGTATGACTAAAAGGTGTATGAACACCACAATATAAAGCTGTATAGGGTAGTTTTATTTTTTCTAAAATCCGTGCAGCACAATTTGCGTGATAAG
>CAZHXL010000481.1:0-193 GCA_964536575.1 uncultured Clostridia bacterium
TAAGTTTGGTTTTCCTAGGACTAAAGCTAAAGCTGGAAAAAGGTTCTTTGGCTTTCAAACAGGAGATATGGTCAAGGCTTTAGTTACTTCTGGCAAAAAGATTGGTGCTTACACTGGTAAAGTTGCTCTTAGGGCTAGTGGCTTTTTCAATATTACATGCGGCAAAACTACCATTCAAGGCATTAACCATAAG
>CAZHXL010000481.1:203-2308 GCA_964536575.1 uncultured Clostridia bacterium
GTGGGTTTCCTTGCAGGAGATTTATGAGAGGATTTGGTTCAAATCAAGGGCTATTAAATCATATCCTTTCAGGTAAAGACTTAAGCTGGGAAAATGATGATGCTGAAGATGTCAGAACGAAAAAGAAAGTTGCGTGCCTCCAAATATTCCTCAATGATGATGAACAAGAACAAGGCTACACAGTTAAAGTAATAGATTCAGGCAAGTTTCATAGAGAGCAAAAGTAGTTAACAGTTTGAGGTAAGCCAAAAAACTTACTTGTGGTCTAAAACCTGCTATTTAGACGCTTAATTGGCAACTGAAAATTTTTATATTCTTAAACACTGTTAACTGGAATTTGAAACTTGCCTAGATTCACAAGGTCATATTATCCAAGAGTATCAAGATAAAACCTTTGAGGTTGAGGAAAATAGGCTTTATCTCTGTGCTAGAGGTACTGATTATTGTAGCAGTAGCACCAAAGCGATAGTCGTTAATGGCAATTACATCATTAAGCCACAAATAAACAAATAGAGTAATGGAGTGCCTATTATGTATCAAGAAGTTTACTTAATTTTACTCATGCTTCTCTACATAAGTGTAATTATTGGTGTAATTAAAGCGTTTGAATACTTGCAAGGGTTGAGTAAAAGATGATTGAAGGGGTGTGGAAAAATGAAAAGAAGAACATATTTATACACTAGTTATTTCATAGTAACTAGTTAAGGGATAAAAGGATGCTTAATCAAATAAATAATCAACATAATGTTATGCAATTTCCAAAACCAATACTTATCGTAGGGAATGAAAATCAAAGAGGTTTTCTTAATAAGTTGCGAGAATGCCAAGATAGTTTTGTCTGCGTTGCTACAAAAGAGCAAACACTAAGCAATACTATTGATGACAGAAAAGAGAAAGAGTTTTGGTTTTATGACCCAACAGATAGATTTGCCAGCTATGTTTTTAACTGGATACCGCTTTGTGAGTATGACAGGCAATTATCTTTGATATTGGCTAAAAGCATATTAGGTCATAAGGTCAAACTGGTTGATGGTGAATTTTCAGATGAATATTTTAACCAAAAAGTAATGTTTCTTGCTGCTTTGTTTGCCCACGCCAATACATTAAATGCTGCTACACCAGCCACACTTTGTAGTTTTGTTGCTGGCTTTATTTCTCAGAACAAGTGTGAACCTGAGAAGTTATTGGCCATGTTGCTACATTCCAAAAATGAGATAGCTGGGCAATACGCTAAGACTTTTATGAGTAGTAACGAAGGATTTTTGATAGAACTAATTCTTTGCTCTGTAGAAGAGGGGTTAGGTTGGCTTAAAGATAATGTTAGGTACAATTTTACTTCTACCAGCTTGGAGCCACCTAATTTTGCCAGATTACGCCAAGAAGACATAAGTACTTATTTGGATTTAACTAAGAGTATAGAAACAACACCATTGGGTAGCATATTTTTTAATTTAGCACTTTACCAGTTAAAGCAAGCTAGAAACGGGCGAAGTGTTTATTTATTTGTAGATGACCTAGCTACTATTGGTCAAATCACAGACTTAACATTAAACCTACAAGTCATCAGAGCTTATGGAATAGGTCTAGTATTGGCAGTAGGATCTTTGGATAAACTAGAACAAGTATATGGTAAAAATGATGCACAAGTGATTGCCAGTAATATTTTTAGGGTAGAAACGGAACTTGTTTTAGCTTAATGGAAAAATTATGAAACACAAAATATTAGCAATAGCATTAATACTGATAATACATTTAACAACCCTTACAGCCTGTGCTCAAACTAAGGTCAATGGTGTAAGCAATAATGGTGGAAAAGAGCAAGTAGGAAATGTGTTGTTTGTTGCGCCTAAGAACTGGCAGCGATTAGACAAGGCTGCGAAAGATGCTAGCACAAATGGACAAACTATATTTATTGCACCAAATTCTAATCAATCTACAGTGATTACGATACTTCCAGATGAGCAATTATTTGGTAGCTTAGAGACTTGGTTTAAAGACTTCCTAACTAAAAACCATTCAAAAGCAAAAGTAATAAGCGGCGGAGGGATAGTTAAAGCCTCATCAGAAGAAAGCTATCCAATATTATTATCAGAGGCAACATTAAA
>CAZHXL010000482.1:0-2297 GCA_964536575.1 uncultured Clostridia bacterium
CATTTACTAGTTTATCTACACTATTAGCCATTGCTTGACGATCCTTTTCTGCTTGTTGCTCAAGGCGATCCATATTGTTATTGATAGAAACTACTGCATTATTCAAGGCATTAATAGCATTGTTTGTTATTTGACGATCCGCTTCTACTTGCATTGCCAGCCTAGTAACAATACCTATTAATGTTTGTAACTCTTCCTGTGTTTTCTGTTGACCCTCTTGCAATATTTGCTGTTTAGTATCAAATTTAGCTTGATGCTCTAACATAAACTCTATTGTTTTTTGTATTTCTTCACTGGTCATATTTTTTCCTTTTGCCTGGTATCCTTAAAAAGCTACCTAGATTATAACATGAGCAAGCGTCCCAAAAAGATCTCCAATCAAGCTTGAAATTCTTTCCTATCCTACTTAATCTATTTTCTAATAATTTTTTCTTAACTTACTCTTATTAATTGTTTTAATTTTATCAAACTCTCTTAGTTAGCTGTTTTAATCGCTTTGATTATGCTACCATACTAGTAATAGTAGTTATAAGCCTACTAACCACAATATCTAGGAGTATATTTTATTATGAAAAAATCTTTTCTTGCTATTTTTGTAGCAGCATTGCTTGGTATAATTACCTTTTCGTCTGCTTCTACTGGGAATACTGCTAAATGCCAGGTGCTGTTTGCCTTTGACGGCCTCGGCGTAATCGCCTTTGGTGACCCCAGTAGAGCCTCTCTGGGCATTCTCGATGTTGTTCATCACACCCCTCAAATCCAAATAAAAACTCTTGAGAGTGGAAGAGAGAAAAACACTCAAACAATCAGCAATGATCAGCTTAAAAACAAAGTGATTACTATAAGTGTGCCTAAGAGCCAACTGCATCCACAACGCTACTACTCTCCTGATATGACCAAGGATACAGCCGATTTTAGATGGTGCTTGGATCTGGAGTCTGATTTGTTTCAAAAACAGCTTTACTTGAAGCAAGATAAATTGTTTGCCAAAATTCACTTCACTACTGGAACTTTTTACACCACTAATTTGACCAGTGACAAATACCAATTTACTGCTGGTAGTACATTGCATTCGTTCAATAGGCAGATAGGCACACCCGCCGCCTCTGTGAAGCTCCAACAGGGGCAAGCTCTCATCATTGCAGGCTTGAGCGAAAATATAGTTCTCCTCTTCAAAGCTAATGTTAGCTACGAGATTGCTATCACTAATTTGCCGCCAAAAAATATGATGAGTATGGATCATTTTCTTTATTACTATGACGCCCTAAAAACGCCTGTTAAGAAATTTATGCCTGTTGAGGCTAAGAGAGCTACCTATGGGCCTCGTCCGCTCTATTGCGATACTATTATCTTAAGTAAGTCGACTATCAGCTAGCTACAGTTTTTAGGAATAAACGAAAATAGACAATTGCTTTTTATGCCCTCTACAGTAGCTTTTTCTAGATAGTGTGCAGCTATTATACTGTAACGTTTGCTATCTTTGAGTTGCCCTTGTTTTAGGCAGCATATAGATAAACCTTTGTATACTTCTCCATATTCTAAGTTTTTGTAATCTTCCAAAATATGTGTTGCTTTAATAGATGCTTGATAGTAAGAGTAAGCTTTACAATAATTACGTTGAGCTAGTTCGTTTTTTGCTTGGTACGCTGTAACCCTGCTAATTAGGTCAGCTTTTGCGGTTTCGCGTAAATTGGTAGAATAGCTTAACGCCTGACTATAAAACTCACTAGCTCTGGAGTGCTCGCCCTTTTCAGTAGCCATAATACCTAGCCATAAATAGCTTGCACCAAGCAAAACGAAATTGTTCCTGTCTGTTGCAATCTGTATTGCTTCATCCATGTAGGCACTGGATAGACTGTAGGCTTTCATCTTAAAAGCTGAAGCACTACAAATATGCAATAGTGTAATCTTGCCCTCATCGTTGCCCGCCTTATACTGCGAAAGGGTGTAAATAGTGATTTAGAATTAAAGTAAAAAAGGCTATACTATAAAAAATACGAGCAAAGGCCAAAAAGAAAATGATAACCCCAGAATTTATTGAAGAAGAAAAAGAAAAAATACATTATGAAAGGTTTCACCATCCACACCCAAGAGTACAGCAAAAAATGGAAGTAATATAGTTAAAAAGTCAAGGGGAAACACACCAAAAAATAGCACAATTATCAGGAATACACATAAATACAGTAACAAAATATCTAAAAGAGTATGAAGAAGGAGGAATAGAAAAACTTAAAGAAGTAAGATTTAATAAACCAGAAAGTGAATTAATAAATTATAAAGAAACAATAGAAGAAGAA
>CAZHXL010000483.1:0-2245 GCA_964536575.1 uncultured Clostridia bacterium
TTGTATTAGTAGTAGCATTAGCGGAATTACTAGTAATACTATTGAAATTACTAGGACTGATACTCGCAGTATTACTTATAATAATAGTAAAGCTACTATTATTCCTATTATTATAATTACTACCGTTATTATTATAGATATTGTTAACGATAGGTTTTTCATCGCTTTTAGCTGAATTAGTATTATTTGTACTAGATTCTTTTTCTTGATCACTAAGGTTAACACTAGTAGTACTGGTGGCTGGCTGGCTACTCTCTACACTAGCTACGCTAACATGCATGCCTTCTTTACTCTTTTCCTTCTTTTTCTTATCCCCAAATATCTTAGATTCAAATCGTTGTGAGTAGCTGCAAAGCTTTGTAAATAATAGCTTTGCCAGACTAAATTCCCCTTGAGATCCGGCAGAAGGTTCGGCAGAAGGTTCGGATGATAATGTGGAAGGTGATTGGAATTGAGTATTTTCACTAGCGTTATTGAAAGTGCTAGAGTTACTAAAACTATTAAAATTATTAGGACTAGTAGAAATTGTAGAGTAATGCTCAAATACTAGAGTAACCAAAGTGCTGAAATACTCACTAACAGGTTTACCTAAATCAAAAGTGAGGCAATAGTTAATTTTGTTGGTCTTGATAGAAAAAAGTAGGGAAAGCCTTTTTAATCTAGAAGTAATGTCTCTAACCCAACGTGTGCTATGTTTTAATTTATCAGCTAGGTTGAATTGTTTGATAAAACTTAAACCACTCATCTTGCTTAACCCTTTGATATTGTCAAACAAGCCTCTAGCCGATGATGGAAATTTTTCTAGATTGCCATCATGGAAAAACCAGGTTTTTATTGCCATTGTTGCTTGGCAATGAGCAAAATAATTTATTATTTCTCTACACTGATTATAAAAATATTCCCTGAACCCCTGTTTATATTTCAGAAGTATCTCTATTAGATACTCACCTAATACTAAATCTTCTCCATCTTCTCCAATTGTTCCGACTGTTAAATCTATCGTTCTTGCTGTTGTTACTTCTACCATATTGCTTTTTAGAGAAAAAACATGCCCGCAATGCCAAAATATTACTTTTTAGCATTAGATACTTTACTAACGTAATCTTTGATGAAACTAAGGTTTAACCTATGTAGTCAAAACTGTAACTCAAAGTTTTAATGTAAGCATTTAGGGCTATTGGTTTTTCTCTATTTCCTCCATTTAGTTAAGTTAAAAGTGAAATTTAGATATTTAGCTGATTCTTTAATCCTTCAACCTTTGAGCGGCTAGTTATCTAGGTATCTAGTCATCTAGTTATCTAGTTACCTAGTTACCTGATTATCTAGTCATCTAAGTATTCCTCTATGTCGCTAAAACAAGCGTAAGTTTTCATAGCAGGCTCTTTAGTTGCTGCCACCGTTGGAGTAACCTTGTCTATTAGTCGGTTTGTTGTTAGCGGTTTAGCGATTAACTGTGATATTGGTAATGTATTTGGCAAAGTATTGCTAATTTGATTAGTTCTTTGATTAGCTACTGGCTCAGTATTGTCTATTGTTTTAGTATTGACTGATTCTTTAGCCTCAACCGAAACTGATTTGTTTTCATCTGCTTGCTCGTTTTGGCAAACTCTTGCCAAATCTGTTTCTGATAAAATATCTGGGCTGATTAATTCTGCAAACGAACCAATTATTGCTTTTGCTGGTTCCCACTTTTGGCAAGAGTTTGCCAAGTTTAGTCTGGTATTAAAAATATTAATTTTTTTCATCTGAGCATCTTGGCAAGGGTTTGCCACTTTTATATTTGCTGTATCTATTCTATCAGCTATGTTGGCTATATCACCTAAAGCAGAGGTGCTAGGAATTGAATTGACTAAACTTAAACCAACATTACTTTCTTTATCGCTAATAAAATTATTTATATTTTGGTTGGTTTGACTAAAACTAATTGGTTGTGACTCTCCAACAACCCTAGGGAGGTATTCTGCTACATACTCTACATACTCTACTTCTTTTAATTCTTCTAATTCTTGATTTTGCTCATAGAAGATGATCGTAGCAAATGCAGCGATGTTTTTAGCCTCTTCTTGACTCTCATAATCATTACCCGCTAGTACTACCTTTAGTTCATTTGCATAAACTAATTTTATTTCTGACATAATAGTTTCATGTAGAAAATCATCCCAGCAATGTTTTTCGCTTGCCTTAAACCACTCTGTTTTTAACTCGGCTAATTTGCCATTACTGCTCCATGTTTTTTCTATTTCAG
>CAZHXL010000484.1:0-1766 GCA_964536575.1 uncultured Clostridia bacterium
TTAATTGCAACTAACTGTAACTATCTCAATTAGTTGGGTTTGTTTTACTGAATAGCCTCCCTCCAGAAACTTACATTGATAAGCTTAATTCTATTATTAGCAATAGTTTTGTCCGTCAAATTTTAGAGAGGTTGAAAGGCTAAATATTAAGAAAGGTCAACTGGATATCTTTATCCTCTCCCATTATACTATGGGCAAAAATATCATAAGGTAAAGGCGGGAGAACTATGAGCGAGATAGATCCAGAGTATGCAACTACTATAAATGAATTATATGATTTGATAAACAAACTTACTCACCAAGTAGTGCTACTCGAAATTGCTAATAACCAATTAAAAAATGAATTAGAGTTCGCACAAAAAGAATATAAGCAGGATGTGATTCATTTGCATGAACGCATAGCGGAACTAATGGAGGGAAATAAAAAGCAAGCTCAGTTAAAATATATTGCTAAGCGCAAACAAATTGACGAAGAAACCAAACAAAGAACGGCAAAAGTATTGGCTGATACTAAATCTGAAAAATTGGAACGGGAGACAAAATACAAAGAAGATCGCCAGAAGCGGCTAGCCCCTTTTATCAAAATGATTGAGTCTTCGGGCTATAGATTCAAAGGCGATTTTGACGCTTTAGATAGGTTTTTAATTAAGGGGCTACCCAAGAAGCTTTCTAAGCAAGAATTTCAAAGAGGTATTAATTTACTTTTTGAAAAAACAACAAATCCTAACGATCCTTCGGCACAATCTGAAGACTCATGGCTTGACGGGTTAGAAGATTTCATTAATCAGTACAACAATCAGTACAACCAAAGCAATGGAAAGTGACTCTTACCGCGTTTTAACGCGAGTAGAGTGTCACCACAGAAGAAATCTAATCAGAAAGCAACCAAGAATAAACCTTGCTTATGGAACCAAAAGTAGAGTATCCACCACTATTAGCAGAAGGATTCCAAGATATTAAGCTAGACGAGTTAAAAGTAATATTCTTGACTCCTTTTCCTAAAACTACCACTAGAACTAAAATATTAAGGATATTCAAGCATTGGATAAAGGGTGTTAAAAAGCTAAACGTTAAATGCGAAATTTGGATAGACGGCTCATTTGCCACAGAAAAGGTAGACCCAAAAGATATTGATGTTGTACTATTTATTAGCAGTAAAGATCAGTTTAAATTAGAAAAGTCTCCTAAAAAGCAACTACTAGATAGGTTGACGAACCAAAAACTTACTAAGGAGCAGCGCAAGAAATACCTCTGTGATAGTTATCTAGGGTTTCTTGAAGATGTATTTGATCGTAGAGAGTGGGAAAAGCTTTATGGAAGATTACGTGACGAGATAACGCCAAAAGGAATCTTTCGTATTTTTATCTAAGCTTGTAAATGAGGTGCTATGCAATTAACACAAGAAATTAATAGACTAAAGCGAAAAATTGCAGAAGCGGAAGAACTGTCCGTTCACCATAAAAGAGAAATGGAGAAAAATCCTGATAACTTTCTTTTTCAGCTAAGATATGATGGATTTAGGGGATTCATAGAGCAATTAGAGGAAGAACTAGCTGAGTACGAAAAAGAGATGCAAGAACAATCAGCCTGCAACAGGCTATTTCAGCCTTTATTATGGAAGCCAGAAGAAGTAGCAAAACACTTAAATAATACCGCAGAACAACTTCGAGAAATTCTTACTATTACCAAAGATGACTATATTTCTAATCAGAACATATTAATATTCTCAATGCAAAAAGAATTAGAGCAAGATAAAAACAGTCAAA
>CAZHXL010000484.1:1777-2235 GCA_964536575.1 uncultured Clostridia bacterium
TGAATGATATAAGTAGAACAGATTTACGTGATTTTGATAAAATAGCCAATTCGTTAAGTTTAGTTCATATATAAAGGACTTATTACATGAGTGAAAAAGAACCCACAGAACAAGAACTACTAGAAATGGCGATGAAGATTTGCATTAAACATGGAAAATTACCGGTAGATATATCTACTATAGATGACCTAGTTGCTACTTACGATCTAGTTAAGCAGGCTACGGAAGCAATAATAAGAATACAACCTGTTTTTAGTCTAGCTATGCAAGGGCAATTGATAGACCATGAAGCCGCAAAGAGAAATTATGAAAGCATAGAAGAAATTAAAACTTTTCTTGCAGGACAAAAGGTAAAATATCAACAAGTTAGAGATAGCGTTGCTCAGTTAAAGAAACTTATCTCTTAATATACTGATATTTTAGGTGGTGTTCCTCAGTAGATGCGATAGTTTTGGCTC
>CAZHXL010000485.1:0-2197 GCA_964536575.1 uncultured Clostridia bacterium
GTTTTTCACCTTTCTCCTCTTTCTGCTCTTCAATCTCAAATTATTTCTCTTTTAGGTCTTCCTGTTTCCATTTATCACGTTCTCATTTCTGACATCTCTTTTTCTTTCCCCTAACTCGTTTTAAATTGAGCGAAAGACCAGTTGTAGATTGGGAAAAAAGAATAATATTTCTCTGGGAGCAGCTTTTCTATGAAACTAAATACCATAAGAGTTTAGTTTTCTCTAACTTTTAGCAGCACCATAGTAGGTCTTGGTCAAACTGAGCAGTTGTTCTCGTTCTATTTTCTGGCACTTTAAGGCCACATTTAAGTAGTACTTTAAGTTTTTCGTTAGTTTTAATCCTTAAAAAGAATTTTAGTTTTAGCTTTGTTACGTAATTTATAAAAAAATAAGCTCAACCCAGTAGACATTTTTCAAGCTGTGGTGTTTGATTAAAGAACAAACTGGTAAAATTAAGCTATTAGCTGCTATTCAAGCAATAAAGCTTAATCTAGATAACAGGCTAAGAAAAGGAGCGTTTATGGGTGGGCTATATAAAGATCAGCGTCAACAAACTAGTTGGTCAAATCAAGGCACTTTTGGCGAGATACAAAAACCAACAGCAGCAGACGCTACTGTTGCAGAAAGAATGGGCTTTGTTCGTAAGGTATATAGTTTGTTTTTTGGAGGCATTTTGTTTGCAGTGGTTGGGGTAGGCATAGGATTTTTATATCCACCACTAATGCTTGCAGTAATTGAAAATCGTTGGATTACATTTTTTGTGTTGATTGGTGCTGTTGTTGGCACCCAAGCAATACGTCATGTCCCTATAGTTAATTTATTTGCGCTTTTTGGCTTTACGAGCTTAATGGGAATACTTATTTCTCCTGTACTTGCTTTTATTGGTCAGAATAACCCAAATTCTATTTGGCAAGCAGGTATTTTGACAACAGGTATTTTTGGCGGTCTAACTACCTATGCATTTTTGTCTAAAAAAGATTTTAGTTTTCTTAGTGGAATGCTAACAGTAGGTTTAACTGTGGTGTTCTTATCAGTGATATTAAATATGTTTCTAGCCTCTAGTGCTTTTTCGTTTGGTATTGCTGTAACCTCTTTACTATTATTTTCTGGCTATGTGCTCTATGACACTCAACAAATAATTCGTCGTTATCCTACTAATGAATATGTTGCTGGAGCATTAGATCTTTTTCTAGATGCCTTCAATATCTTTATGGCTTTACTACGAATTCTCAATGGTCGTAGAGATTAAGGTTGAAGAACCTAACAAAACAAGCTAGATTATTGCTCATAAGCTATTTAGCTTTATAAGTTAGCTTTATAAGTTAGCTTATTGGTCGTAAGCTATTTGGCTTTAGCTTTTTTGCTAGAAATAGTTTTAGTAGTATTAGTTTTTACTAGTAATTCATAGTTACCTGTTTTTAGGCGTTTAACTAAAGGGGTAAGGCCACGTAGTAATAGGAATTGCTTAGGGTAGGTAGATTGTCTCCAAGGACTTTGCGACAAGTCATTAGCAAAGGAAGCTAGCACGTTCTTAACTGCTTGGTCAGTTCTAGCAGGGGGATATTTGTTGACTTCATCCAATACTGACTCAAAAGTAACTTCCGTAAAACCCCTTTTAGTAAACCCATTAATTATCTTTAGTACTAAGTAATACTTATCGTACTGAAAGACAAAAGCTTTAAGCCCTAGTTTGGTAGTAAAGTCTTTGTCTAGTAATAATTCACAGTGTTTAAGGATTTGATAATCTTCATCGTTTTTACAAGTGATTAATAAAATTGCTTCTTTCACAGAAAAAGTTATTTGTTCTACTAGCTTTGGTTTAGATAATGTTGTTAGTAATTTGTCCAGATATTGCATTGCATAACGAATTGGGTGCTTATCTAGGTCTTCCGCTTCTGTGATTTCTATCATTTAATCTCCATAGTCTAAGAATATAAAACTTGATGTTCTTTTTCTACAAAATAGCTAAAATAGTTCTAGCAAAAACTTTTTCATCGTTAAGGTAGCTTAGAAGGAACTAGTGTAAAGTACTAATCTCAGTTCACTTCTGGATAAAATCACGTGGATATTATCAGCAAATTATAGAATCTTCTACAAGGAAAATGTGGCAAGGCCGAGTAGCCTGGAAGGATTACTCCTTCCCCTGAAGTTTGGACAAATTTCGTCATAAAGTAGCCGAATCAAATAAAGATTTGGC
>CAZHXL010000486.1:0-2185 GCA_964536575.1 uncultured Clostridia bacterium
AACAGGCTAAAGAGCTTTGGTTTGCCATTAGAAATAGGTAGTGGAGGGTTAACCAAGTTTAATCGAAGTAGTCAAGCATTACCAAAAGCACATTGGATAGACGCAGCTTGTGTAGGTAGTAGCACCCCATCAAAGCTAGATGTTAGTAAAGTTAACCCATTACAAATAAAGGCTACTGGACATGGTTGTAGACAAATGTGCTTAATGGATAAGTTTGGTTTTCCTAGGACTAAAGCTAAAAGTGGAAAGAAATTCTTTGGCTTTGCAACAGGAGATATGGTTAAGGCTCTTGTGACAAAAGGCAAGAGAACTGGTGTTTATATTGGTAAAGTTGCTGTTAGAGCTAGTGGTTTTTTTAATATTACCTGCAACAAAACTACTATCCAAGGCATTAACCATAAGTATTGCAAGCTTTTATTTGCTTGTGATGGCTATTCTTATTCTTTTAAGAAAGGGGATGGCGATTCCTCTCCAGTCTGAAGACCGGAGTTTCCTCGCCAAAGAGGGATGAAAAAGAAAATTTGTACTGTATGCAACCAAGAATGGCCAGATAGCATGAGACACTGCCCCAAAGATGGTGCTAGATTAACTGTAATAGCACAAAGATTGTTTCCTGGAGAAATTTTAGCCGATAAATATCAAATTGTAGAAACTCTTGGAGAGGGTGCTACAGGCACAGTCTATAAAGCTAAACGCTTTATTATTGATGACTTTGTTGCTGTAAAGACACTTAAGCCAGAGCTAATTTCTAATTCTGTTGCTATAGAAAGATTTCGCCGTGAAGCACAGGCTTATGGGCGAATACGTCACCCTAATGCAATTTCTATTTTTGATTTTGGGGTTTCTGAAGGGGTAGCTTTTTTAGTAATGGAATTTTTAGATGGAGCTACTCTTAGGCAAATACTTAGTAATGAGTGTTTTCTAGAAATAAAACGAGCAGTTAGAATATTTTTACAAATGTGTGGTGCTGTACAACGCGCACATCGTAAAGGTGTTATTCACCGTGACTTAAAACCAGAAAATATCATTCTAGAAGAGTTTGAAGGTTTAGGAGAAACTGTTAAGGTAATAGACTTTGGTTTAGCAAAACTTAAAATTGTTGGTGCGACAATGCAGAGTCTAACAGAAAAAGGAAGAGTAGCAGGTACGCCTTATTATATGTCTCCTGAACAATGGTTAGATAAACAGCTTGATCCACGTACAGATGTTTATTCCTTAGGTGTAATGCTTTATGAAGCACTAGCAGGAAAAATGCCTTTTGATGGTGATACCATTATGGAGTTGGCAAAAAAACATGTTCAGCAAGACCCTAGGTCTTTAAGTGATGTGCGCTCAGAAATACCTAAAAAAGTTTCAGATGTAGTATTAAAAGCTTTATCAAAAAAACCAGAAAACCGCCAACAATCAGCCCTATCACTAGGGCAAGAACTACGTGCCGCAGCAGGGCTAGAGAGTGATGAAGATTCTTTGCCTTACCAATTAAAGCGACTAAATCCAACTACATCATCACTAAATGGAGCATTAATTATTTATACTACTCCACCAAATAGCAATGTTTATCTTAATAATCATTATGTTGGTACAACAGATGATAGAGGTTCTTTATTACTACAAAAAATTCCTATGGGCGTATATCTAATAGTAATAGTGAGAATTGGTTATCGAGATTGGGATAAAGAAATTGAAATTGGTCAAGGGGCTACAACAGTAGAAGCACGATTAGATCAAGTGAAAGAACCTACCAATTAAAAATGAGCAGCAAAAATAAAACCCTATCACCAGAACGAATCGAGAGTTTACGAAAACAATTTTACAAACCAGTACTACTAGAACAGTATCCTAGGCATAAACAGTGGTTTATTTATTTTGCTTCGCTATTAAGCTATTTATTAGTTTATTTAATTGGCTCTACTATGCGTTGGCAAATGTTTAGAGGACGTGATCGCAGAGGAAATATTGCCGCAGATCAACCACTAATCTATGTTTTTTGGCACAATCGCATTTTACCTGCTACTTGGTACTTTCGTAACTTAGGTATAGTGGTTATGACTAGTCAAAGCTATGATGGGGAAATAATTGCTCGAATGATACAGTTTTTTGGTTATGGTGCGTCGCGGGGTTCTACAACTCGTGGTGGAAGTAAATCTTTAAGAGAAATGGCTAGCTGTCTGCAAGCAGGTTTTGA
>CAZHXL010000487.1:0-918 GCA_964536575.1 uncultured Clostridia bacterium
GTTAATTTATTCTATACTAAGACCCTTACTTTTTCAGCTAGATTGCGGGAGAACCGTAAAATTGACCCACTCTATAAATACTCTACTCTTGAGCAGCTAAACTTAACTCTTTGGACAAAACAGATTTTGAGGTCTTAAGTTTTTCCCTCATTCTGTAGCTTTCGCCACGAATATTTATGACTGTGCAACGATGAAGTAGCCTATCAAGTGCTGCGGCTGCCATAACTGAATCTCCAGCAAAAACTTGTCCCCAGTCACTAAATGCTTTATTACTGGTCAATATTATTGCTTTGTCTGAGTCATATCGTTTACAAATTACCTGAAATAGCAAACTTGCTTGAGTTGAAAAGTCTGTTCATTAACATTGCTTGAATTTCGGTAGCGGGTGAACTAGCGTTATACATATACACTTCAGAAAAGGAGTCACCAATGCAGATATCAGCCATTGCGTTCACTACGACAGACTGGTCTGTGATTGACAGAGTTGAGCACAAAGGTGAACGTGGCTTCGCTTACTGGCGCACCCAACAGTTCGCAAACATCCGTGTCCGCATGGTCGAGTACACCCCTGGCTACCTCGCAGATCACTGGTGCGTCAAAGGTCACATACTCCTATGCACCGAAGGTGAACTTCACACCGAGCTTCAAGATGGACGCAAGTTCACCCTCAAGCCTGGCATGACTTACCAGGTCGCAGACAACTCAGAACCTCATCGTTCCTACACAGAGATTGGTGCCAAGCTTTTCATCGTCGATTGATTAACCTTCCTAACCACACAAATTTCTATTATCACAAGCTTTTTAGTACTCTCCAAATCTGTCACTAAATAATAGCATTATATTTACCTAGCTTTTTACTTTCTCCTATGCTTTTTCTTTAACTACTTCAGTTTGATTTTCTTCAATAACTTTTGGCTT
>CAZHXL010000487.1:928-2168 GCA_964536575.1 uncultured Clostridia bacterium
TCAAAGTCAACGAAGCCAAACCTCAAGAAGATCGTCGCGGTGGCGGTTATGGTGGCGGTCGAGGTGTTTATGGTGGCGGTGGTCGCTACTAGTCTATTACCATTATTTCTATGCTTGCTCTTATGTTTTTTCTTGAACTACTTCGGTTTGATTTTCCTCAACAACTTTTGGCTTTTTCTCAAAGACCTGAATCTTTGGCTCATCAAGAACAAAACCTTTTTCAGTAGCAACACCCATTTTCCCTTCAAGTAAACAAACCCAAGCAGAATAACGTTGATTAGCTTGTTCTAGACGATGGAAGATTTTGCTATTAAGCCTAACAGTAACTTCAGAACCATCAGCATTAAGAACAAATTCTTTATCAGGTGAATAATCTATTATTTGTTTAGGCATCTGGCTAAACTTTAAGGTAATATCAATTTTGCCGGTTAAGTCAGTTAAAGACATCTGCTAATAATCCTTCCAATTAGATAGAATATTTTGTATAAACTTGGATTTTATTACAACATTTTAGGTCAAATTGCTATGAAAGATAACAAAGAAAAACCTGCTCAAATAATAAAAAAAACTGTTTTAGTAAAGAAAGCTAGCTCTATTAATAGCCAAGTCCTATCAACTCCAGCTACTAATAACCCTGTTACTACTAATACTACAAATAAAGTTGTGGCTAAAGTGGCTAATCAACCTGCTAATACAACTAATCAACCCATGGCTAAAGCTAAAGTAGTTAATCAACCTAATCAAGCTGTGGCTAAAGCTAAAGTAGCTAATCAACCTAATACAGCTAATACAGCTAAAGTAGCTACACCTAAAGCAATATCTATTGCACCAGTAACAATTAATCGTTTATCAGCAGATGATTCTTTGACCAAAGCTAGCTTAGATATCTGTATCAAGATTACTCAGTTGCCTACTGAGCTTAATACTAATGCTCAAGGGACAAAAGAGTTTTTTGTTACTGCCAACAATCGCCAAGTCTTTATTGCTCTAAAAACTAAACAGTACAATAAGCTAATAGAAGCACAAACAAAATGGCCAAGTTGGATAGGTAGAATTTCAGGTAAGCTAGGTGCACCAACTAATGATGGCTTTATCTTAGAACAACCTAGTGTCCAAGTTTTTGAAAAGGTTATTAAAGTTGAAACTGTTGATAATACTACTAGTCCTAATTCTAACCCTAACCCTGCTATACTGTGAAAGGGTGTAAAAAGTGATTTAGATTTAAAGTAAAAAAGGCTAT
>CAZHXL010000488.1:0-2132 GCA_964536575.1 uncultured Clostridia bacterium
TGCTGCTATAGCTACAAATACTACCTTACTTACTCGTTTAATTCATTCTCTTAAGGGCTATATAGACTATTTATTATTTATTACCAACGAACAATCATTCAAAGTTAGCTAGCCATTTTAAGTAGCCATTTTTATAAGGTGTCTAAATGCAATCGGCGACACTTACTTTTTATGAATTTTTGCCACTTTATAGCCTAAAGTAACAAGTATTTCTGACCAGCTTTTCTTAAACTCTTTAGTAACAATAGCCAAACTATATTTACCCATCTGTCTATATTCGCTCTCGCTAGGTTGGTGTCCTAGCTGTTGTATTAGTCTACGTACATCTGATGCAAAACCACTTAAATCTATTTTGTTTGGTTTATTTGCTTTCCTTTTGCAAGCAGGACAGATTTTATCTTCTTCATAATTCTTATAATTAGCCACCTTAATTTTTCCACAATCACAACACTTATAAGGATCTGTGTATTGTGTGTGTTTAGGGAATTTATCAAGTATGTTATTTTTTATCGCCATACAAAAACCAAAACAGGAAATTACACTGACCAATCTTGGGTTTGTAGCCCTAAAACCTGGCTAAAATCCCTTAGGTTACGTGTGAGAAGAACCCCATTATGAGCTAAAACAATACAAGCTATTCGCAAATCTTGCGTACCAATACGTATTTTCTCTTTTCTAAATTGCTCAAAAAGCTTATCTGCTTGTTGGTTATAATCTAAAATATTTAACTCAGAGAAGCCTTGTGTTATTTCCTTTAAACGATAATAAGCTTTTATGCGTTGCTCGCTAGTAGTAGCCTTATTAATAACTGCCAACCAACCGCGTAATTGTTCTTCCAAGCTAACCACTGTTATAGCTATTTCTCTGGGCGATACTGTTATTAAGTGAGTACCAATAGTCTCATTACCACGTTGGAGCAAGCTTAAATGATCTGTGTCTAGCACATATAATGGCATTACTTTTAGTCCTACTCATCAATAGAATCACGATAAGCTTTTATTTCTGCTACAACATCATCAAACAATGATTCATCTTTAAGCTGCCCATGCATCTTTAACCAAGGATTTGAGCTTATTGCTTGGACTTCAACCACAACTATTTCTCCTTGAGCAAGCAGGTCTTCTATTGCTTCTCTAGCTTTAACTACAGCTTGTTCCTTTGTTTGTGCTTCTACCCTACATTCTGGCATTCCTAATGCTGTTGCTAAAAAACTATTATCTGTTTGTTGCTTAACCAATATCTGATACTGCATTTATCTTTTCCTTTACCCTTACCTTTTTCCTTTTGAACACAATCACTGATCTTATTAATTATAACAAAATTAATATAGTTAGATAGATATTATTGTTATGGCGGAAAAGTGAAAAGAACAACTTTAACCAATATTGTCAAAGAAACATACCCTAACCCTAAGTATTACTCTGTTTTGCCATCCCTATCATCAGAAAAAGGGCAGAAACTATAATAGGCTAGCGATAACATTAGCACTAGCCTAAAGAACACATCGGAGCTACTCTAAAAACTCTAGTAAACTTATTATCCCAAAAAAAATCACAAACATAACAATACCCACATATTGGCCTTCCAAAATCTCAGACTTATACAAATCAGCTTTAGGCTTTAAATAAAAAGCTGCAAAGACTGCAAAAACGACAACAAAAACGGCAATCATTAAAATTATAGCGGCAATAACTTCATTCATTCGCCAAAAAAGCCCAGGGTAACTATGAGATAAAAAGAATACTACTATTGATAAAACGCTAAAAATAGATCCTATTATGACGCTTTTGTTTTCTATTGCTTCTATAGTTGGATCTTTAGCTTTCTTTGATTGCTCTTGGACGTTTTGTTTTTGGATGTTTTGGTTTTTTATACCAACGCATCTTTGGCAAATATTACTGAACCCATCATAAAAATCTTTCTGGTGGCATATCTCGCACCTCGTGGCTAACTTTTCTTTATGGATAATTAAGTTGCTCATAATTTTCCCCTGAGTCCTAAATATTCTACCAAAAATAACTTATCTGTTTATTGAACGCTGGCTTGCTGCTATGGTTGTCATTCCAGCTTTAGCTAACCTATCAAAATAAACCCTATAGCGTTTTACTGCTTTTAGCCAAGCTTTGTAGCTG
>CAZHXL010000489.1:0-2132 GCA_964536575.1 uncultured Clostridia bacterium
TTAAATATCTGCTTGCAGCTTCTCGTGACGATTCCCCGGTCTTTTGCGATTGCAGCTTTACCGTTTGCAGAAGTTCCTGCTGCGCAGCAAACCGTGCTATATCTTCTCTCGTTGCCATTTGCACCTCAGTTATCTTTACTTCATATTGCCCAGGCTCGTTATCTTCACTAGATCGCACCTCAACACGATAATCCCCTGTCTCATCTGCTATCAGTAACACTTGCCTTAACCCTTGCATCTCATTCGGCTCATCTACTTCAACCAGATTCTTGCTTTCTGGTGAAACTATCTTTACTGTCACATCAATATCCTGCGATTCTATCGCTACTTTGAGGCATTGCTCGGAAACCAGAGTAATCTGATAAGTATGTATTTCTTCCTTTTTAAGCTCTCGTGCTATCGGCTTGTTGACTTCCAATACAACAGCCTTACTATTGTCTTGCGCTGGCATGGCAAAAGATAAACGTCCGGCTTCCGCCGACCAGTGGCAAAAGAGAAGCATAAATATAAGCACAATAAATGCCATTCCAGTACCCTCTGGGAGTAATCTCTGTAATAACGATCTTGATCGGGACATAGTTATACCTCCTCTTGAATCTTAATTTGTTAACAGCAACTATTGTTAAGAACAGCTTGTGAAGAATTTGGCATGAACAAACAAGGATATAATCTTACCTGAACTCAAATCAATTTACCTATTATCAAGCCTCAAGACTCAAACCCTTGCAAAGCAAGATTCAACCATAAAAAATCCTCCTCTTCAAGACATGGCAGATCCCTTTTTCACATCATCCGGCAAAGCAGCGTAGCATTTCCGCCCAAATTGACATTTATAGATAGGAACTAGCACATCAGCATGTATCGATGCTCAGTTCCTGTCATTTCGACTTTGTTGATGGCTGTTAACAATACAGTCCATTATTGAGTTTCATCAATTAAACCATATTTGGAAAAGGAAAGGAAAGGATCATGAGTAATCTGCGTAGATTAAACAACTATCGCAACATATCGTTTATATCGTTTATACGTTTGTTAACTGTAGCATTGCTTATTGGAAGCTGGCTAATGCTGCCAATAGGATTGCCAGGCACATCAAATTTCGTTGATGCACAAAGCTGTGTGTCAGGTGTTCGCTGTCCGAACGACTCCTTTAATGTTGCAGCTCTCGTGAATACAATAGATGTTTACCGCTTAGACACAAACAACTACCTGGTAATCTTCAACCTCCAGAGCGGCCTGACTCCAAGCGGCAGTTGTGGTGCTGGCAATGCCTCATTTATCCAGGTAAATGGGGGGAGTTGTGGTGGCGGCTACACTTCTTCCGAAAATCAATATGCTCTGGTAGTAAATAACGCTGGTTGCGCATCTGGATCATTTACTGTCGGCTATCGAGTTTTTGCCTATATAAAACCCGATACTTCTCTCTTGAGAAAGGTTCATGGCAACTTAACGATCAATCCTAGCCATTTTGCTATTGGTCAGGGCATACAGAATTATGCTCCCGTGCCAGGCTGCTAAATTGAGCACTTAGCACTATAGTGGGCCCATAAATTCAGGCACGAAGAAGATACATAAAGAGAGAAGTGAAAACTTTACTTTTTCACGGAGATAAGAAAAAGTCATAGTCTTAAAAACCTGAAGATTTAGTGTTCTTATTGATAATAAAGGACAAATACTTACTGATGATTAAAAAAAATTTTTGATGATGATTTTTTCTCTTTTTGTAACCTGTTTCTTTATCTGCTCTTAGTCTCTTTTATCTCTACTTTTTTGTCTTGACGTAAGGGTCCACTATATAATTCTGTAGCTTTGGTAACAAGTTTTTTTCATCAAAGACGTGCAATAAGAGTTTTTGAACTAGCTGGAGTCCCTAATATCTTTGACGCTCGCTGTGTACATACTTGTTATCAAGACTTAAACTTTTGGTGTATTCGTAAAGCCCTTTTCTTAGCTAAACTAAACTGGCCGCAATGGACTATATATCATAAAAATCTTTCATTCTACTATTAGCCAAATCCAAATCTACTATTGCATGAAACTTCTCGGCTATTACACTTTCTAAGCTATATCCTAAAAGTCTTGGCTGACCATAGTTTAAGCTCTGGGTAGTCTATCCACTTAGCTTTTGGCAC
>CAZHXL010000490.1:0-2103 GCA_964536575.1 uncultured Clostridia bacterium
TTCTTCTTCTATTGTTTCTTTATAATTTATTAATTCACTTTCTGGTTTATTAAATTTTATTTCTTTAAGTTTTTCTATTCCGCCTTTCTCATATTCTTTCAAATACTTTGTTACTGTATTTACATGTATCCCTGATAGTTGTGCTATTTTTTGGTGTGTTTCTCCCTGGCTTTTTAACCATATTACCTCCATTTTTTGTTGTACTCTTGGATGTGGGTGATGAAATCTTTCATAATGTATTTTTTCTTTTTCTTCTTCACTAAAATCAGGATTTATCATTTTTTTGGCCTTTGCTTATATTTTTTTATAGCATAGCCTTTTTTACTTTAAATCTAAATCACTTTTTACACCCTTTCACAGTATATCAAGGCATTATGTAAGCCTTGTAATAACTTTCTTCTATGAGAGTTAGTACCAAATCTAGTTAATATTTTTGACCACTCAGTCCAATGAATGCCTGGTGGCAAATTTCCGTCAGAGTTAAATAATGGTATCATAACACAACAATATTATTTGTAGCTGCTCACGAACATAAAACAGAATACCCACGAACATAACAAAAAGCTGCTCACGCTTTTCTACAATGAACCATGCATTCTGCCCACGCTTTTATTACAATGTGCCCACGAACATAATTTCTGCCCACGAACATAAAAATCTGCCCACGCTTTATTACAATGAAGAAGTGTTGAAAAAGAGAAAAAGAATAAGGAAAAGAAAAGCTAAAAAAGTCGCGATGTGTTATCTAAATGCTCAGGAGATTTATTTTGCCTAAAAGCCAACAAAGATTGCTGCATATGAAAAGACCAAAAACCAGTGATAATGTCAGATTCTTTCTTTCCGATATAGTCATAACCAGAAGATTTATAATCCATTCCAGTTTGTTGGTTAAACAAAACACGAAATTGGTCAGTAAAGGTACGCCTAATCTTTACAACTTGAGGTCTAAGAAAGTTATAGAAAGCAGCTAAAGTATTAACTTCTGAGTCCATAATTTGTGTTACATCCCTCAATGAACGATAAGAAGAATGAATATCAGGAAAGGATTTATGTTTAATAAAGTAAATTTTTTCTAGTAAAACTATCAATTTTTGAACTTGAGCAAGATCTAATGTAGGTCTTTTGGTCTCAGCTAACCTATCAATAAAAGTAAAACAGGTGTAGAGGGTAAGTAATTGTGGGGATTTATTTAAGCTAGAAACTAAAAGTTCTAGTTGTTGCAAAATCAAATCAACATGTTTTTGGGAGAGAGGATTCATTAATATTCCTTTGATGAATTGCTCAATAAATTGTGCAAAATTGAGAAGGGGAAAAATATCATAACTAACATGTGCAAGTAAGTAGGTTAGAAGGTAGGAGACTAAAAAGGCTATAAGTAGGAGCAAAGCGACGCACATAGCCGGGTAGAGTAGGAGTTATGAGCAAAAAGTTTCTTGATCTTGTCTTAAAATCAGTTTCTTTCAGGAGGCTCGCCGAAGGCATCTTGTCTTAGCAAGAGAGATGAAGGGAAAAATTTTTCCCTTCGTGAAGTAATTCCGAATGGAATTACGAAGCGAAGAAAAGGAAAAAATTTTCCCGTAATGAAGCACTTTGAAGCGAAAGGTACAATTTGAGCAAAGACAGGAGGAAATAAGTTTTATCTGTTTCCTCCTGTCGGCGCGAAAAGACGTACCGAAAGCGAAAAAGTGCCTCTCTTGTTCTGATTCTTGAGAAAAAATATTGGCGAATGGACTTGCTAGGTAAATTTCTGATAGCTAAAATCAAAAGTAATGAGTTTGTCATTTTGATTAAAAGTGACTGGTGTTCTTGCTAACCATAATAGCGAGATCCCCTAAGGAATTAGAGGGTACTGAGTTAGGCACTTAAATGAGTCGATTTGGGTTACTAGGAAACTAGTGATAATAGGTTTGTCGATGTCGTAAATCGAAAAACAGTTTTGTTGGTACTGTGAACTAACAAAAAAGGTCGTTAATGTCTCAAAATTAACACTCTATGTTTTACTAAATTAATCTAAATCAATTCAATCTAAAGTTCTTTGAATAAATCTACTCGACTGTTGTGTTTTGAGAAGTTGAGAGCCAATCAGTTTGTCAGAACAAGTTG
>CAZHXL010000491.1:0-2089 GCA_964536575.1 uncultured Clostridia bacterium
ACAGTCAAAACAGTCAAAACAGTCAAAACAGTCAAAACAGTCAAAACAGTCAAAACAGTCAAAATAATCAATTGGTTAATCAGGCTAATCAAACTACTCAAGGCTTAAAGTACGTTTCAAATCAGTATAAAAACCAATTACTCAAGGCTTAAAGTACGTTTCAAATCAGTATAAAAACCAATATAAAAGCGTTAAAACCAACAGTAAACAACAAGTTAAATACAACAGCAATAATATTTCTATTAAAACTACCAAAGAAAAACTAGACATTCTTGATAGTTATTTTCAGAAAAAGTAGTTCCAGGCAGAATTATTGCTAATTGTAAGGGATGTTGTGTGATTTTGTTCTAGTAGCACGTTGTTTTGGTTTACTAGAGGGTTTGTGATTAATACTATTTTGATTTGATTTAGAGCTAAGTTTAGCAGAACTATTAGGGATAGCAGAACTAACAGAATAAGAAGTGCCAACACAGTATAGCTTATAGCTTTCCTCATGAATTTGTTCTATTTCTTCTATCTTGCCAAGAAAATTTTTATCGCCAACATCATTTATAGTGATATTAAGTCCTATAAAGTGAGATACGTCTTGGTTAAAGCTTACCCAAGCTTGGGTTTGACCTTCTTCATCGCTATAGAGTGAAATAGAGCTTACTTCTTTGTAGTTAAATTTTTCTAAGCCAATAATTACCTCGAACATTTACTACCCCGCAAATTAAACAAAATTGATAGTTATTTGATGGTGATATCAGCTTTTGCTAAATACTTTTGATAATTGCCTGATTTATTAGAAGAATTACCTTGTTCATAATCCAGAACGTAAACTCTATATTGTCCTGGCTCTGCAAAGCTGTAGGTTTGGTCAGTAGCAAAGGTTTTCCACTCAGCTTTAACGCTCATTTGAAAGTTGTCTACAAAACTTTCGTCCTTACCACCATTATCGAGCTTAAAAATTGTCCAAAATATGAATCGCTGTCCGTTGTGTCGTGGAAATGTAGCATGAAACTTAGCCGAAGTGTCTGTAGGGAAAACTGTCGCAGTACCAACAGGATTAAGGTCAGCATCTATATCTTTGCAGATAGAAAGGATACCACGAGGTGGATTGGCACTGGCAGTAACGCTAAAAGTGTCTTGGGCAATCACTTTATCGTCACAAGTGGCTTTAACTACATATTTCCCAAGCTGAGAAAACGTGCCTATAACATAAGCTTTAGTGTCTGTTCGGGCTACAATAACAGCATCACCAAATGCTTTATATTGGCTTTCTCCATCAATACGAAAAGCTTCAATATCAATGCGCTTGGATTCATTAAATGGGACAAACTCAAGTAGAATGGCAACACTGTCTATACCACCAAATTCAAACATATTTGCTGGTTTGATAGATCGTAGTGTGGCACCAGTATTTTCGCCGGGCTTACGACCTTCAATTTCTTGGCAAATGGTAAGTTTAACTCCTTTAGTTTGAGCCTGTGTTGTTTGTAGAGTCATTAACAAGAAAAATACTAGCAAAATAGGGAGAAAAAGATGAAGTAGTTGATTGTGGAAAAAAGAGGCGAAGCGCATAGTTTGTTTCCTCAATACTTGGTAGGATGTCCTAGATATATAGATATAACCAAAATAACATAATTGGTACAAAACTAGAAAGGTTTTTGCTAACCCGTTGGGGCTATTTTTCAGTCAACTACTTTTATCCAACCTCCTTTAACTTTTTAATGCTCTTTGGATAAGGTTAGAAAGAAAAGTAGCATATTGTTCATCGTTTAACGGAGTATCTAGGACTTTATCAAGTGACCCCTTTAGCTTCAAGGTCAAAACTTGCTGATGAGTAGTATGGTCTTTGATATTAGGATAAGCACCAGTACGACACTGTGTTTTCTCTGCTACTCTCATCCACAACCTGTGTAGTAACGCGCTTGTTTTATCCATCTTTAGATCTTTGGGATCTCGCTGTACTAGTATTACATTTTTCCTTATCCAGTTATCCAGTTATCTAATTAATTTTACCTATCAGCTTATCATTGTTTTGAGCATTATTTGAGAGAATAGATTAGCTTTTACGTTTAGCCATAATGTCATTAAACACATCAAG
>CAZHXL010000492.1:0-601 GCA_964536575.1 uncultured Clostridia bacterium
CAAACGTTGCAGCGGACTCGGGAAGTCGGCTCGTTAACACTCGCCGGCTTCCCTCACCGCTGAACTTGGGGTTCGGCGATTATTGTCATGCTAACGGTAACTATAATTGTTAAAAAGAATAAAGAGCAGAATTGAGGTAAATGAATGAGTGAAGCAGAAGGGAACTATAGAAAAAAATATATAGCCAAAGAGAGAAAATTACCAAGATACTCAAATCTTTGGCTAATAAGTGGTATATGCTTACTAACTTCAATGATGTCTTGGTTTACCTGTTTTTTTATTATTTTAGGTGCACCTTCTCATGGAGGAGGAGATCCTTACGCACAAATCTTTTCGCTGTTGATAGCACAAATAGTTCCCATAGTTGCCTTTGGAGATAAGAAAGAATACTTACAAAAATTATTTACTTCTCAAATAGGAGGAATGATAGGTTTATTTTTAGGCTGTTTTTTTAATCTTCTTGCTGAAGTTGTATTTATACGTAATTGGGATTTTATAGAAATCTATAAACACTCTTATTATCTTTATGAGATTACTTTTGAATGCCCTGAAAGAAAAATCTTTTACAGTTTGTTTTTGTGGCCATTAGCAGGATTTATTG
>CAZHXL010000492.1:611-2078 GCA_964536575.1 uncultured Clostridia bacterium
CTTGGCGTTCGGTGGCTTATGCCGTCTAACACGTATAAAATAAGGGTTAGGAAGAATAAATGTCAAAATATCTAGAGTATAGTTCACATAAAGAAGAGAATGTAGAGATAAAACACAGGGTATTTATCCTAGAAGGTAAACTGCGTGAAAAAATAGTAAGTACAATAAAGTCTAAAATGCCTGATAACTTGATAAAACAAGGGAAAAGACTGCAAAGAAACTTTTTCCAGTTAGTGAGTCAGTTAGCAGAAAGTTATTTAACCTTGCCTATAACAACTACACAAGAGCATTTTTTAGTATCATTTGCATATGCAGATATATTTATTGGAAAAACTTTTGAAATAGCTTTTCCTCGTAATAAACCTAAAGAAGGCGTAAAATGTAAAGCTATTATACAAGCCATATTACAAGAACATTTAGTTATTCCTGTTGATTGTGTGAGTTGTGGTCATAGATCTATTTGTTTAATCAATTTTCCTGAAGGTATTCCTACTATTATTTCTCAAATGAAACAAGTAACAGGCTTTATGCAAGATAATCTTGAAGATGAAATTTTTCTTTGTAGTAAAGACACTTGGGAGCAATGGCTTAATTAACCTTTTTAATAGTTCTTTATAAGAGCCACCGAACAAACGTTGCAGCGGACTCGGGTTGTCGGCTCATTAACATTCGCCGCCACCCTCGCCGCTGAACTTGGCGTTCGACGCCATAAGGCGAATAAGTGCAACTAAATGTAAAGATGACAGAAGATGGAGAAAATATTAAAGTAACGGATAAGTTAGATGGTAACTGTGTAAACAGACAGGTAGTTAGGAGATAAAGGGAGATGCGAATTGTTTCTGAGACAAAACAGAGTTTAATAGAAATTAATCAAGTGGATGTAGAATTAACCCATTTGCCTAGTATAGAAATATCTATTGAAATCAAAGATTCTGGTTTTGCTGGATGCAATGATGAAATTTGGATTGAACTCAAAGAATTGAGCAGATTCTTAGAACAACTTAGAGATTGTGAACAGAAAAGGGTTGGACAAGCTTTGCTTGAAAGTATGAGTCCAGAAGAGTTTCAGTTAACCGTTAGAAATATAGATAGTAGCGGACATTTTTCAGTAAGATATTCATTAACTAAACGCACTTATAACTATACTCAAACTCTAATTAAACACGAACTCAAGGGCGAGTTTAATCTAGATTCTGAGTTTTTCTTTCAGATGGTCAATGACTTTTCTACACTTATTCCTGAGAATTCAGATTAACGCTAGTAACGAAAGCTATAAACGCATGCTTTTGGTTTCTTTTGTTCTAATAACTTTTCTGGTTTAGTTTTGTTTCAACTTGGCGTCGAACAAACGTTGCAGCGGACTCGGGAAGTCGGCTCGTTAACACTCGCCGCTTCCCTCGCCGCTGAACTTAGCGTTTGGCACCTGTGTATAAAAGACTGACCAAAAGTAAGTAGTGTATAAAGCAA
>CAZHXL010000493.1:0-2050 GCA_964536575.1 uncultured Clostridia bacterium
TGCTAGAGGTAATTGATCAACAATGGAAAGACCACTTACTTAATGTTGATCACTTAAAGCAAGGCATTGGACTTGTTGGTTATGGACAAAAAGATCCATTAGTAGAATATAAACGTGCTACTAAAAAACTTTTTGACGCTATGATAGAACGTATTGACGAAGAATCTATTCGTATCCTCTTCCACCTAAAATTTGTTCGTGAAGAGCAAAAACCTGTTGAGGAAAAAAATGTTACTCCTGTTACTTCAGGGGCATCACAAATTCCAGCATCACAACAGTCAATTGCTTTACCCTCTATAGGCCGTAAATCTCAACCAATGAATATTACCTTTACTAAAGCTAGTGCTCCTTCTGTAACACGAGAAGTAAATGAGGATGACGATGGCCTAAAACCTATAGTAAATGCTGAGCCTAAAGTGGGACGTAATGATGACTGTCCTTGTGGTTCTGGAAAGAAATACAAAAAATGCTGTGGCGCGTAATAGCTCTCAAGCATTAACCCATAATAGTTTAGCCACAGAAAATTTTGTTTTCTGTGGCTAAACTATCTAAATTATTAAAATATTAGTTCTTGAAAAGTAGCAAACTCTCTAACTAGAAGGTGGTATTAAGCTTATGCCTAACCCAATAATTGATGTGATCAAATCTGGCAATGCTCCTAAACCTGGTCGACTTGCTGCTGCGCGAGGGATGTTACCATTAACACAAGAAGAGTCTTTGCAAGTTTTGATTCTCTTGCGCCAAGACCCAGAAGAAGATGTTCGAGTTGCAGCAGAAACCACTTTAAGTACTCTTGATACTAAATTACTCCTTCCAATTGCACAAAACCCTAACTCTCTGCCAGAACTACTAGACTTTCTAGCTGTTTGGCCACAGTCCTCTTATCAACTTCTTGAAGCAACTATCTTAAATAAATCTACTTCAAATGAGGCTATAGCTAAAGTCGCGGCTTATAATACTAACGGTTCTTTACTAGAAGCAATTACAATTAACCAACAACGATTAATCCAATATCCAGCTATTTTGGAAGCCATTTTGGCTAATCCTTATCGCACTCCTGAAGCAGAACGCCGCGCACGTGAAGTAAAGACTGAATTCTTTGACAAAGAACTAGGTGCGGCACGTATTGTTGAAGAACAAAAAGCTCGCGCTCAGATTGCTAAAGTCTTAGGAACAGATATTTCCTTAGATGAATTTCAAAATGTTCTTGCGCAATTTGAAAAAGATATGGGTATTAAAGTAGACGACAATGACCCATCTAACTTTGATCCAGAAGCAGAATTACACCGATTGTTAACAGAAATGGCAGAAGAAGGTGAGATAATTAGTACTGAACAACTATCTGTTTATCAAATTATCGCTAAGGCATCAGCCAAAACACGTATTTTCCTGGCACTTAAAGGCGATCGTACTATACGAGGAATTCTAATTCGCGATTCAAATAAAATGGTATCTTCGGGTGTGGTTAAAAACCCTAAAGTTAATGACGCTGAAATAGAAAAATACTCTAAAATCAAAGGTATTAGCGAAGAAGTGCTAAGAATAATGTGTATGAATCGAGGCTGGACTAGCAACTATACTATAGTTCATAATTTAACGCTTAACCCTCGTACACCACTAACATTCACAATGAATTATATTAATCGACTACAATTAAAAGACTTAAAGTCTTTAGTCAAAGACAAAAGTGTGCCAGATGTTTTACGCAATATGGCTAAGCGTTTAGTTGCCCAACGCCAACCTAATTAAACCAAAAACTTATATACATTAGTCTGAATATTTTTAAAGTTTAACTATCGTGTAAAGCTGTAACTCATTGAATTTTCAAACAGTTAACTTTCTAAGCCTTCAAAAATCAATTCATTAAAAACCAACAAGTTACAAAAAAATACTTGGACTAATGATACAGAAATTGCTAAAACACTGAGGTGGGTATTGTTCTAACTTATTGCAAATAATCTCTTTATTTCTTTTCTAACTTTTCTAACAACAGACTCAACACCACCTCTACCCAAATTTAGATCCTGTTCCTGGTTAATTTCTGGGCTAG
>CAZHXL010000494.1:0-2038 GCA_964536575.1 uncultured Clostridia bacterium
AAACAAACCATTTAGTCTGTCATGGCTGTGATAATATTTGTTCTCCTCATGTCTCAACCCCTGTAAGAATCGGAGATACGCTACGTTACTTAATGTATCATGATAATTATCAAGATCCCACTATGGCTAAAACCCTTTTCTCTAGACTACCATCAGAAGCCCGTGCCGCTATATTACGCACAGATTACAACCAAGCTGAAATTGCCTGCCCACATGGATTGAAGATTGGTAAAATGATGTCTGAGGCTGTAAATAAACTCGCTTAAACTTTCAATAATTTTGATTCCCTATATAAAATAAGCCCTGATTAAAGTAGATCAGGGCTTATTTGTTTTGTGCTATTTTCTAATCCTGCTCTCGACATACTAACCCCTTGCAAAATCAGTAATTACAAGTATATCAAAAATAGAATTCTTTTGTATAAGCGAAATTTTAGCAAAATAATTTGTTTTTATTTTTTCAAATAGTATAATATAAGCGAAGATCAATTAATTTATTTTTAATGGCATAAGTTCTAATATAAAGCATCTATTCTTACTAAGCAAAAATTAAATAAAAATAAATAACCTGGTGGTAAAAATATGGCAAAACTATTAGATAAAGAAGGCATTACTAGTTTTCAAAAAATATACCAACTTAGTCAAGAAATTTCTGATGAATTTCATCAACAATCCAACAAATCAACAACACAAATTAATTCACCCATACATTTTTGGGATTTTGAAGAAGATGAAGCTTATGAAACATTAACTAATACCAAACAAGTGGCTTAGCTTTATAAAACTATTAAGCTATATACCGTAGTTATTTTCAATTGTGTTAAACAAATTACAAAGGATAAATTATGTCTACATTAGTCGCTCAAAACAATGAAAAAGCTTTATCAAGACTATCTATCACACTAGGAAAGTTTCGTGAAAAATTAACTCAAGCATTACCAAAAAACCGCAATGTTGATCAAGAAATTAGTAGTGTTATTGCTACTGTTGCTGCTTCTATGGCCTTGCAAAGATGTACGCCTGAATCTATAGCATTAGCAGCATATGATGCAGCAACGTTAGGACTTCCAGTTAATAAATTAGGTTTAGCTTGGTTAGTTCCTTTTGGAAACGAAGCCAAACTCCAAATTGGTTATCGAGGGTATATTCAACTAGTTATTGAAAGTGGTTTTGTTTTAGATGTCAGTGCTGAATGTGTTTATCAAAATGATCGCTTTAAGTATGTGTTAGGGTTTCATCCTAATATTGAGCATGAGCCTACTATTAAAGGCGTAAGAGGTAATTTCATTGCTGTTTATGCCATAGCTCGTCTATCCAATGGCATGTTAAAACATGTAGTCATGAGCAAAGAACAAGTAGAGCATATTCGTGCTAAATCTCGTAGCTCTAGCAACGGCCCTTGGGTTACAGACTATGATGAAATGGCTAAAAAAACTGCTATTAAAAGGTTATGCAAGTCATTACCCTACAACCTACCTGGCTTACAAAAAGTGGAGCTAGCCGCAGAAATTGAGTCTCACTATCAAGAAACCTCACTTAATCATACTAGTAAAATTTCTAATATGAATCTCGTAACAAATGACAGTACCATAGATATAGTCCTTCAAGAACCTAGTAACTCTTATCAAGTTTCCAAATAATGCTTAGGGTAGTTTTTAGGGATAAAGTCGAAAAACTTATCCCTAAAATTATAAACCTTCTCAAAATTACTATAAATTGCCCTAACAACTATATGTTATTTTTATCCTTCTACATTCTTTACTAATACAGTAAGTTATTAAAATAAAACCTTTTAACAACCTGATATCTTGTTATTATTTAATCCACATAATCAATATTCACATAATAGTTTAATTTTTTAAGTAAAATATAGATATAGAGGTTTTTGTTTTTAAAAAAACTTGATATTATAGTTAGGCAAAATTAAAAGCATAATCAAGTAAGGTCCAAACTTAGCAGAGCAAGCCATAACTAAAAATAAGAAAAATAAGGAGGAAAAGATGCACAAGCTCAAAGCAAGTCTCTGTATATTATTGAGC
>CAZHXL010000495.1:0-2026 GCA_964536575.1 uncultured Clostridia bacterium
CTAATGGCAAAGAAAAGCTTATTCAGACTATTGAAGGAAAAGAGCTTTATAAAAAGGTTCTAAGTGTAAGTATGCCTAACAAGCAAAGCAAGCCACAACGTTACTATTCTCCTGATATGACACAGGATACAACTGATTTTAGATGGTGTTTGGATATAGAAAATGACTTGTTTCAACGAGAGCTTTATTTGAAGGATAACTTCTTGACCAAGATTCATTTCAATACAGGTACTTTTTATGCTGAGAATGTTACTGAAAATAAATACCAGTTTACTGCTGGAAGTAAAATACATTCATTTAACAGACAAATTGGTAGACCTATGCTTAAGGTAGAGTTAGACAAACAGGAGAACTTGATTATCACTGGTTTGGATAAAGAGATTAAGTTACTTTACTTTACGAATATTTCCTATCAGATAAATATCACTAACTTACCGCCAGAGGACATGGCCAATATTGACCATTTCTCTTTCTATTATAATGCAGTTAAAGTTGATGTACCTCAGTATATGCCTATTATGGTGAAAAAGGCTACTTTCAGACCTTCTCCTATGATTTGTGAGGCTGTTATTTTTGGGAAATCTAGTATCAAATAATTATTGTTCTTTCAAGTTACAATTAATAGGAACCAAAGCTAATAAACAATTAATTCTTTGATTGTTTGTGTCTGCAATTCTTTGATAATTTTTAGCGATAGTACTGTATTTCTGAGCTTTTTCTTGTTGTCCAATTGCGCTTAGTGCTATCGCTATTGCTTCATGTGACTGACTAAATTCTAAATTATTTACTAAATGTATTTTATCCATAATAGAAAGCTTGTTTTCATAAAGTTCTATTGCCTCGTTATACTTACTTTCTAATAGTCTTAGTTTAGCCTTATATCCAAAAATCCAAGCTAATGATTCTAGTCTAGCAGTTTCATCCTTTATATTATTTATTTCTAATTCAGCCTTAGAATAAAAATTATCAGCTTGATTAAAGTTTTTTTGTTCAGAAAGTGTTAGGGCTAAAAATGTATAAGAACGGCTTTTAAAAACAGGATTATTCATTTCTTCAGAATTTCTAATTGCTTCTTTTAAGTAGGAATTAGCTATCTCGTAATAATGTAAATTGAAGCTTGTAAGCCCCGCTAATTGTAAAAGTGTTATGGCTTGTGTGTTTTTATAGTCAGTAACATTAATTAATATTTTCTTTGTGAGTTCAAAAGCTTTTTCATTATCCTCTTGATTGTAGTAAAGGAAAGCTAATGATGTACCAGCACTAGTTACTAATTTATTAATATTTAATTTATTTCCTAGCTCTACTACTCTCAAAAACCGCTCTTCAGCATTAATAAAATCAGGAATTTCACTAAGATACTTTGCTTGCCAAAGTAAAAAATCAGCTTCTAAAAATAAATACTTATTATGGGTAGAAAAATCTAATCCTTGTTGTGTTAATAGTTTAACATCTTTATCGTTGTGGAGTTGGACATGCAATTTGTTGACCAAGCCTTTAGTTTTATAAGCTTCTATTAAATTGCCAAGAGAAAGAAATGCTTTTTCTAAGTTTTGACTTGTTTCTAATCGTTGTCTGTAATCATCTCCCGAAGCTTGGTTAGTTAACTCTGCTAATTTTTTGCGACAAATCAATAATTTTTCTAATACCAAAAATGGTACTGTTTGATAATACCTTACTAAATCAAAACCATACTTATCACCGTATTTCCTCTCTATATCCTTAGCTATGTCTTGAGCTTGCTCTAAATGAGAGTTACTTTTTGACTCTAAATACCTATCAATAGCAGAATCTAATTGTTGGTAAAGATTGTTATCAGCAGAAGTATTACTAGTATTATTAGCTATAGTGGTATTAGGAGTCGTGATAGCAGAAGATGTAAATAATGATAGGTTTTGGTTTTTTACAATTAGGAAGATAGTAGCCGATAGACTCAGAAATATTATGGTAAATGCTACTGCAATAAATATTGACTGTCCACGATGAGCTAGTCTTTGGCTACTTTGGCTAATAAGGGTTGTATTAGTAT
>CAZHXL010000496.1:0-2015 GCA_964536575.1 uncultured Clostridia bacterium
GTCCAGAATCATAGCTAGCCGCATATATATCTATATCTAAGTTATTCTCTTGACTAGCTTTAATAAAACGGTCTAGACTTTTTACTGATAAGGTAAAATCACTTTCAGTAGCTTGTCCTATATTTATATGGATAGGAAGGTCATGTCCATTGCTAGAAACACAATGTTGATAAAAAGTATGCCCAAAATAGTAGCATTCTCTGTAGCTATCCCATCCCCAATTTGCTGTTGGGTCTCTATAAAAGCGGTCATGTTCACATTTACATATTCCTTTTTGGCGACAATCGCAGGTTGGGCTTGCATAGCAATTTGCTCCGCTCTCTAAGTGTTGCGTTTCACAATTGTTGTATAGATTAAATAGCAGCTAATAGCCTTATTAAGCAATAGTTAGCTTTTTCTAACCTGTGCATTATTTATGAAACGGAGCACTAAGGCTGAACCATCTCCACTTATTATCAGCTTTTTCAAATTTCCCAATAAGCCCTTTTGGGCTGAAGGAATTACCGCCAATTTCATTAGCAAATTTTCTAACCTATATAAATAATCTTGTGGCCTTGGCTCATTTTCTTGGGCTATTAGTTCATTTTTCAAGTTCTCTGTTATTGTGTCTGCTTGCTCTAGAACTTGTTTTTTTCCTTTTTCCCTATTTGCTTTTTCTTCTTTTAGATTACGACGCTGTTTTCCTTTTCTTAAGCTAGATAGTTTTACTTGATTTGTTTGGTTCTTTTTATATTCTCCATCTTCTAATCGGTCTATAAATAGGTAAAAGGTTGAGACGGCTGGCGTTTGGTTTGCCTCAAACCCTGCTATTTGTGCTAGTTTCGGTTTTTCCCTCAATTTTTTAGCAAACTCTGTGATTTTACTATACTTTAGTATTACCATTAGCAGCATTGCTCTTAACATACATACTGGGTCATAACTCTTTCTTCCCCTTGGATTTGGACTGTAGAGTTTTTCTAACTCTTCCCTACATTTTTCTAGCTCTAGCCCCATTAGTATTAATGCTGCTTCTAGCCATTCCTCTTTTAGTTTCCTACTTTCCCTCCTTTGCCATTTTTCTAGCTTACCAGCTAGTTTTTCCTGATATAATCTTTCTAATTTTTTTTCATTTTAATCTCTTTTTAGTATTTTTACTCTCTACAATTAAATCACTAAAAGGAGATTTTTTAAATACTGAATTTCTGAATACTTTTTTATCTCTTTGATTTTGGATTGTTTATTGCTTTGGCACTTGTGTTAACCCTTTCCACTAAAGGATTATTTTTGCTGAATAAGCTCAGACTTTAAGATGTTGAATATAAGAGCGATTATTAGGAATTAAAGAGCCAGAGCCAGCCAGAGAATGAGCTTTATCAAGAATATCTCTCTGATAAAGAGAAGTAATAGGAATTTCACGTTGTTGACCACCTTTACACCAAGAACCTTTTAAGACAATAGAAGTACCCTTATCAGCCCAAGAAGGCTGGAATTTGATAGCTTCTTCAAAAGCAGCTTGTAATTGTAAAGAGATGCGGATAAAAGAATCAGAAATCAAATCTAAAGAGTCTTGAGGAAGGTTGATAGCCTTACTTCTGTTAGTAACATAAACGCGAGGTTTAATATCAAGGTCAAAATTAGAAAGAGGGATAATACCAGACTTACCAATTTTGTCAGCCCACCAGCGAAGATAAGACAAACGGTTTTTAATAGTAGCAGAGGAAATAGACTGATTTTTCCAAAGGTTAAGTAAAGCAGCAACATGCTTGGGTTTAAGACCATTGGCAGAAAGATGAAGAAAGCCAAGGTCATGTAACTGGTTGGCGAGTAAATTAAGGCAACGCCAACGAGAAGCTTGAGTAGAAAAAGAGCCATCACGATGAGAATTACAAATGCCTTTAAGTTGATAATTTAAGTCGTGCATAAAAAGACCTCTAACCAAGAAAAATAAGGGAGCAAAAATAAGGGAGCAATACCAATACCTCTGTTTGTTTTGTTACCAGGGTAGAAACTACCCTTGTAAAGGATAATCTAAAAGT
>CAZHXL010000497.1:0-1987 GCA_964536575.1 uncultured Clostridia bacterium
TTATTCTATACTAAGACCCTTACTTTTTCAGCTAGATTGCGGGAGAACCACTTTTCGGTTGTCAAAAACAATCAAAGGCAATATAGATATCAAACAAATCCGGTTCTAAAATAAAAGTCTCCACAACAAACAATCCAGCAAGTGACTCCCCCACAATCGCCTTTTCATTGGTTGTACGATAACGCCCATTCACCTGCGGTATCAACTCATCACGAATAAACTTCCTAAATGCTTCAGATCCACCAACATGCAGTGCGATTTTTTTATCATCCTCATTTTGAGTGGGGCCAGTCATATCACGACGGCGTTGAGTATTTTCAATCCCAACTAGCAAAAATGGCCGCATAGTCCCATTGCCCACTGATATCTGCACAAGACCTGCCACATGCAAGAAATCCTCGGCTATACCCCCGTCTGGCATGTAAAGCACAGGTAGTCGTATGTCTGGAGATTCTATATAACCAGAAGGAATATAGACATTAATGCGCCGCATTTCACCCAAAACCTTGGAATCAATGGTAAATGTTTCACCAATAACTAGCGGTGCAGCTTTATCCATAACACTTCCTTGAATGCTCAACATTGGCAAAAGTTGACAAAAAAGAGTAGCCGCCAAAACCCAGCAAAAATTAACCATGTATTATCTCCTGAAAACATCCACATCACCTTAATGTTTAACTTTAATCTAACCGCTTGATGCATTTCAAACAGGAGAAGTAGGCAGAGTCAAAGAGATTATTGATTAATCTTAAGCTATGAAAGATATAGCATATAATAACTAGTACTTTCATATGGTGAGTATATTATTTCAAAGAAATTAGGATTAAATATTCATTGCTTAGATTGCTTAGATAGAGAACTTAATTGGGTTTGGATACTGTCTAGTTGCTCTTTTAGTGCTAATAACATCTCAAAGACTAATAATGAGTCATCGTCTTTATCTTGAGCAGTAGCTTTTGGTGATAGTTCTTTTGGTTGAGCGTTAGTGGATGCAAGGGTCTTGTTTATTGCGTTGTTACAGTTAGGGAATGGAGTTATGTTAATTTTGGGCTGTGTAGCTTGCTGCATAAGAAACTCCTAAGTTGTTATTTTTTAGGATAGATGCATTTTGATAGGATTTTCTGGCAAATATTGTGTTTGCTAACTTAGAAATCAAAAAATATAAGAACGATAGATCTACAAAACCTACTTCTGATAATAAAGTAAATTTGATTATGCTGTTGGTGCTTGGCACTTTGGCACTTAAGTTATTTTTTCTCATCCCTCTACTTTCTTAACACTGTTACTTTCTTTGAGTTTACTTTTCCTAAAAAATGAAGGGATTTTTCAGTGGTTTCCCCAGTATTTTTCCGTTTTTTCATAAGACTTATGCAAGCCTCTATTGATATTTGGATTAAGTAGAGTATTATTTTTCTGGTTTTAGCAGACAAATTAAATCTAGAGGTAACTTAATGAAACAACGCAAATTAGGCAATCAAGGGTTAACTGTTTCAGAAATTGGGCTTGGATGTATGGGGATGTCTGAGTTTTATGGTGCTACTGATGAAACAGAGTCTTTGGCTACTATTGCTCGTGCTTTAGAATTAGGAGTAAACTTTTTTGATACTGCTGATATGTATGGACCCTTTATTAATGAAGAATTAGTAGGAAAAGCATTAAAATCACAACGGGATCAAGTAGTTATAGCAACTAAATTTGGCATTATGCGAGGCGAGAACAAAGCTTTTCTAGGGGTATGTGGCAAACCTGAATATGTGAGATCAGCTTGTGAAAACAGTCTAAAAAGATTAGGTGTAGATGTTATAGATTTGTATTATCAGCACCGCGTTGACCCAGAAACCCCGATAGAAGACACTGTTGGCGAAATGTCCTTATTAGTCAAAGAAGGCAAAATAAAGTATTTGGGGCTTTCTGAAGCGGGCCCAGAAACCTTACGCCGCGCCAGTAAAGTTCATCCTATTTCAGCCTTACAAACAGAGTACTCTTT
>CAZHXL010000498.1:0-1978 GCA_964536575.1 uncultured Clostridia bacterium
TTTTGCTTAAGAGCAAAAAACTTAAAACTTGATCAATATTACCTATAATTTCCAGCCTTGTTGTGGATACCATACTAGATCAAAAGCCTGTTTAGTTACCAAAGCCTTACTCACTGGCATTAGAAAATCTCGTAATGCTGTAATAGTTTCAGCAAGAGAGTCATTAGAGTTAATTTTGGTTCTTTTAAGAAAGCTACTCCATTGGGCTTTTTTGCCAGAATCATTATAAAATTCTTCTGTTAGAGCAATAGGTGTTTGGTTAGTAAGTTCAACAGAAGCACGTTTTTCAAATGTTCTTTTAATTGCTGTTAAAATGATTTTCCCTTGAAATTCTTGGGTAGTTGTTAGAATCCAAACATCATAAAAATCTTTCATTCTTGTATTGGTTAGACCAAGTAAAACCATAGCATGGAATTTTTCAGCTATAACTGTTTCTTTATGATAAACTAACAATCGTGGTGATGGTAGAGATAATAGAGTAGGAAAATCTAGTTCTTCTACGTTAGGAGTTATTATGTCACCAAACCCTACATCTATTTGTAGATGTATAATAGCCGAATCTAAGAATGCTTTTGCGTTTACTCGCACGCCTTGATATTTCTGATCAGTTTTAATTCTTTCGCCTTTTATTTGACCTAACTGGAAATTCAACCCATCATCCTTACATTCTATAGACAAGATTTTGCGTAGTATGCCCAGTACTTCTTCTATCTCGCTACTACCAAAGCTAAGTAAGTCTAAATCGTGAGTAGCACGATGAGCAATATTTGTCCAAAGTTGGAATAGTTTAGCTCCTTTAACTACAAAACGTTCCTTATAATCAGAAATACTTAGTCTATAAAGAAATCTTTCTATTGCATAATCATTTTTTGATTAAAATCTTCCTTACGATTTTTTGCTATATTTAATAAACGCGCACTTACAGATTTAGGAATATCTTTTAATGATTTCTCAGCCATTAGTAACAACCTCGAGGTAAGGGCGAATAACGTTTTGCATTCTGCAAGCTTTTGCAAAGTGCCATAATTCAGCTAAGGTAGATTTGTGCTGATACCAACAATCTTTTAGAGCTTCAATGGCAATATCAAGACCTATTTTGTTTCTAAACTTAAAGCAATCAATAACAGTCTTTGCTGCTGAAAAGATTTTTACATTAACTCCTGCAATAATGTGTTCTTCAACCCCTAGATCAAGAGCTTTACTAGAAAAGTAGTTTACGTGTATAGAGGTGCTATCAAGTTTTGGAGGATGTGTTTTATGGCCAATGGCAACCCATACTTCATAAGGAGATTGTGTGGTTAGTCCATGAAAACGTAGTGCTGATAGTAAGCAAATTACTCCATTGGGTACTCTTTTAGATACTTCAGCCAAACTAAGATTTTCTTTTATAGGTGCGTCAGATAGCATGTAGATACCTCTTGATAGCTTTACTAGTAAGCCTTGGTCATAGAACCGTTTTATATATTCTCGTGAAAACCCTTGTTTAACTATATCTGTCGTTTTTATCATTCCTTGCTTTTTAATAAGTTGAAGTAATTTTTCTGCTTTTGTTTTTTCCATAGATTTAATTTATTATATGTTATTAATATGCGTATAATATTAATATTATACGTAATTTAGTAACATTCTAGCAATATTAATAAACAATGGCAATAAAAGAAGTAGTAACAGGAACGGCTTTACTAGTGATCTGCACTAGGTACCAGCATCGTGTGCATTAGCTACGGATTTCGCGTGAAAACTAGACCACAAAATATTGTGTTTGGAAAAACTAAAAGAGATGAAGGATCTGGCTAAATAGACTACATTAGTTTGTCGCTTTTTGAGTTCAGTTTTGATATTGTTTTTAAGACAAGCTACATTAGTTTGTTTTACAAAACAGCCAAAAAAAGGTAATGATGTGGGCAAAACTAAACTAAAGCCAGTAACAATTTATCTCACAAAAGAAGAGTTTGATTTGATTTCAAAAGAGGCTTTT
>CAZHXL010000499.1:0-1974 GCA_964536575.1 uncultured Clostridia bacterium
CCTTTGAAAATGAAATACTTGCAGCTAAACATCTCACTGTAGTTGTTAATGACAAATTACAGTATTTACCTTTTCAGGTCTTATGGAATAAAGATAAATACTTAATCGAGTCTATTTCTATTAGTTATCTAGCTACTGCGGCTTCTTTGATTTATTATACTGAATCAAATCTTAAAAAAGACGATGGACGTGTTTTAGGATACGGTAATCCATTCCCACAAGATGTTGAATTAAGACTACCTGAAGCAGAAATAGAAACTAAGGAATTAACTAAAATTTTTGGTGATCGTGCATTGGTAAGAACTGGCACAGAAGCAACCAAAACCCAATTATTAAAGGAAATTCGCCAAGCTTCTTATATTCATCTTGCTACTCACGCACACTTAGAACCTAGAGATCCTAAGCGTTCTTTTATTATGTTAGCTGGTAATAATGACCAAGAAAAAAAACTTTATTACAATGAGATTTCATCGTTAGAATTACAATTAAGCGGCGTAGAACTCATTACCCTTTCAGCTTGTGAAACGGCTTTAGGACGCGATGGAATAGAGCTTTTTGGTATTTCTGAGCAATTCCGGCGGGCTGGTGTAAGAGCAGTTGTAGCTAGTTTGTGGAAAGTAAACGACAAATCTACTAAAGAGTTAATTATTCAATTCTACCAACGTTTGAGCCAAGGAGAGAGTAAAAACCAAGCTTTAAGGTCTGCTCAGTTGCATTTAATTCATAGTGAAAAATCAACCTATTCTGATCCTTATTATTGGGCACCTTTTATTTTAATAGGAAAATTTAACTGACTACCCACTAAATTAATTTAGGAGCAGTCAGTTAGTCAATGGCCATAACGCTTTTGTTTAGCAGATTATTCCCCTCGTAACCACTTAGTTTTTACAAAAGCGTTTTTAGTCTCTAATAAAAATTAATAGGTAATTTTGACTGTAGCAAAAAGGTTAAAGAGCGTTTTGTTACCTGTTTCCTTACCACATTCTAGTGGGCCTGCCGGTTTGCAGTTTGACTCGTAAATTGAAGTAAAACCTGCTCCTGGACGAAATACTGAAATCCCAGAAAAAATAACAATGTTTTCAGTAAGTATTGGACGATATTTCACCCCAGTACTCATATCAAGTCCAAAATTTTTTTCAATTTTAGGTTGAAATAGTGCTAACTCTAAAGGCTCTGTAGCAGCAAAACTAATAAAGTTAACATTACTAATAACACGTAGTTTTTGAGTAAGATCAAAATCTGCACCAATGTTATAGAGAAATAAACCTGGGTTAACATGGCTTGCTTGACCCTTAAGCTTGCTAGAACGTAAATTAGGGATCAGACTACGTGGATTAGATATTTGAGTAGTGGTACCTAAAAGTGGAATACCTACTTGATTAAAGAAGCTAAAATCCCCACCAGCAAAATTATTAGCATCCAAAATATGGTCAAACCCTCTAGCAGTCCCATCTGTAGGGTTACTATCACCAGAAGAATAAAGAAAAGAAGTACGAAAACGTTTCCAGTCACGGTCAACAGAAAGTTCAGCAGCTACAAGTTGAGCATTAACACCTACTTTACGACCTGCTATGCCATTAAAATCATCTGTACCAAGCACTTGATAAAAAGCAGTGCTTAAATTTAAACCGCCACCAATCTTGTTTAACTTAGGCAATCTTTCTCCAAAATGCCCATCTGTAGTAAAACCAATATAGTGTGTATGGACTTTATGAGGAACTACTGTTCCAATCACTGCTGGACGAACTGGAAAGCCGTTTCTATCAATCGCAAGTTTTACACCATCATCACGATTATGATGATAGCTAAATTCAATGGTATAACCCTTTTTAATAGTGTCTTGGCGGTAAAGATTTGCGATAAAGATTCTTTGAGGGCGAGATTTCAGAGTATTAAGCCCACTGTTGGTGTCTTTTTCCAACATATCAAAGTAAGCAACATTATATTGGTAGCGGTTAGAGGCAAAATTGCCAA
>CAZHXL010000500.1:0-1968 GCA_964536575.1 uncultured Clostridia bacterium
TATTTCTTGATATAATGTTACACTAACACTTGTATTTTCCAATATTTAGACCTACTGCGTAACTTCAGAACTAAATTTATAGAATTGGTAAAATACGTCTGAATAGAAGTAGTATTACTATTAAGCCTATTCGTTTTTATTAATATTCTTACATAATCTAACAATAGTATTAAGACTAATGCTATTGTTAGTATTAATTCAACTTACGTGCTACCAATGTTGTGAAAGTTTTAACAGTTGAATTTGGAGCATCAAAATTGTCATATCTAGACTTAATTATTTCCCAACCATCGAAGTGTTCTTGTAACTCATTGTAGCCAAATAAGTAGAAATTATTGTGATCAAACATATCTAAGTAGGTTGTAGAGTCAATCAATACATTTATAATTGCGTACCCTCCTGACCCAACATGCAGTTTAATATTGTTAAGCATTTCGTAGCCTTTAGATTTTTCCATAAACATAAGTAACCCAATAGAGACTATTACGTCATAGTTCTCAGAAATTTGATATGTTGAGAGGTCAACAAGTTTAGTTTTAATTGCCAAATTTTCAGTAACAGCAACACTACAAATATATTCAATAGCTGTCTCACTTCCATCAAGTGCAAGGACTTTAGCCCCGCGACGTGCAGCTTCAATAGAAAGATTGCCTAAGCCACAACCTAAGTCAAGAACTTTGCCTTTTAGAAAAGGAAGTGCCAGTTGTTCAAAAGGGTTAAGACTAAAATCACCTTTGTTTACTTGGTTCTGAAATTGTGTATCAAAGAAATTAACGCTATGATTTTCCATAATAAGTTACCACTTTATAAAGTTTTAACGCGCCTCAATTATATATCCCCATAAATCTAACCATTTGAACGAAAAAGGAAATTCTTTAAACGTAACTTTAGTAAAACCTGCTAAGGAAAAAGAATTTATTAATTCTTGGCGAGAATATAAATTTGATGACCAAAGATGTCCTATGAGAAAGTTCATCAACAAGTTTCTTCTGGTAATAAACAGTAAGAAAGTGCCTTGTTCTGAAAGCAATGACTTAAGCCCTGAAAGAGCAGGAACTAATTTATCTTTAGGGACATATTCAAGCATTGAAGCAGAAACCATCAAGTCATAATTGTTCCAGCCTGTTGGCAATTCTTGGAGTGTTAGAACATTTGCTTGGTGCAAAGTAACATTATCTATTTTTCTCTTATCCAACTTATTTTGAAAACGAGCAAGCATAGAAGAGGATAAATCAAACCCATCTATTGATTTATACATCATGTGGTTACAGCTATGTAGTGCTTCTATAAGTGCCAAAGAGACTATTCCTGTTCCACATCCTGCATCTAGCAGCCTCAGACCAGGTTTAAGTAATTCACATTGCTTAAAAAACGCTTTCAGCCCTTGAGGATATAGAAAAGCTGAGACAAATAAATCATACTCTGATACTTTTTTGCTATAAAGAATAGTTATATCTTTTTCCATAGAAATAATTGCTAATAAAATTTACAGGGATAAACTAAATAGACAATGGTGAAGCAAAAGAGTTAACTAATACTATTACATTGGACGCTTAAGATCGAAAATATAGCTTTTTCCATCTGTTGCCAATTGTACCTCATAAGTAGCTAATTCAAACTTGTACTTTCCAAGTCTAGCAATATCTCTAATGTCTGAGTAACGCCAGTAATGAGACTGTTTTTCTATTTCTGTGTCAAAATCTTGCACTAAATTGCATGGTTTTGCACTAGCGTCCTAGACCAACAAAATGAAAATGGATAGAGAAACAAAATAGTTCTTCTACCCACCTTATCAATCAGATAATAGTTTTCTAGTAGCTATTAGTAGTTAGTAACGACCACCGCCACCATAACCACCACGATTGCCACCACCGCCACCATAACCACCTCGACTGCCACCGCCACCGCCACCACGACGATCTTCTTGAGGTTTAGCTTCGTTGACTTTGATGTCTCGACCATTAAGCA
>CAZHXL010000501.1:0-1959 GCA_964536575.1 uncultured Clostridia bacterium
TTATTTTTCAACCTTTCTTTAAATGTCCAAACTTCAGTAAATGTCCAAACTTCAGATAACCCTTCTAGGGTTATGTGTGAATTTTATGCTCGTCTTATTGCTTTGCTCCAATTTAAGAACTTACTCAAACTTTTACCTCAAAATTTTCTTCACCTTGTTTCTTGCCCTAAATCCTGGCGTACTTTCAAGCTTGACGCTTTAGACTTTTTCAGGTATTTACGCTCCTCTAAATTTCCTTCTTTGCTTTATTCTTTTATTTCTTCTTTGCTTCCTCATTGTAGAGTTTCTAAACGTCTTAAATCTCCTTCTTCCTTAGATTTACTTTCTTTGGCTTCTTTTGCTGCTTTCAATAGATTTTTACTTAATCCTTTAGCTTTTTTAGCCTCTCAAGATCACCCTAACACTTCTATTGACCCTATGTTCGTTAATGATTATTCCTTTAACTCTCAATCTTTCTTATCTTTAGCAGCTTAACTTGATGCCAATAGGGCAAAGCCCCATACACCTTTTATCTACAAAAGGCTTTGAGATGTTTCCTAAACTAGCCTGGCAGTACTCATGTCATGTTTACCACATGGTTAAGCAAGCAACCCCAAATTTAGCTCATAGAGCATTAGTTGCTTGGCAAAAAGAAGCGATAAGAAGACGTGTCGTTAGGTTAAATATGTTAACAACTAATTATGATGGGCTTATTGAGCAGGCAGGAGGTCAATCAGAAGAACTACATGGTAATATTAAAAATGCAATTTGTCCTAAGTGTAAAAAGAAAGAGCCAATGTCAGAAATTAATTTAGAGTGCTTACCCCCAATATGTAAAACTTGTGAAATTATACTTTTGCCAGATATTGTTTTACTGGGTAGTTTGATTAACCAGAATTCGTATAATATGTGTCTAGATGCGACAAGAGGCTGCTCGGTTTATATTGCTATAGGGACATCTGGTGTTAATAGTCACTCTTTTGGTTTTATGAAGAAGGTAAAATTACGTTCAAATTGTACTTTAATCGAAATTAACTCTAGACCATCTCATTTAACGAAAGATATGCATTATGTTTTGCGAGGTAGTGCCGAAGAAATATTGCCACAATTTAATTACAGGGAAATTACTTAAATCAAATTATTTCTAGCGGCATGAATAAAATCAGTATAAGCAGGAGCGTAACCACTTTGACGAGTCTTAGTAGCAATTTGACCTCGATGATATGCAGAATGAAGGTTTAGATGAGTAAGGATATCAGTGACTGAATTTTGCCACTCTTGGCCTTTTGAGTTTTTATAAGTGACTATTCTATCTAATTCTGGAGTTGAGAGTTGTTCTAAATAGTGATGCCAAGCCTGATATAAGCTAGTTAATTCTATTTTGCATTGGGCTAGAGTGAGTTCTGGCCATACTGCTTTAGTTTGCGCATCAGCTTTTAGTCTATTAAGCCATAACCATTCTGCTCCAATAATGTGAGCTAGTATTTTGACTATTTCTATGTTTGCTTGTGAGATATTCTCAGTAAAAGCTATTACTTCTTGGTTTGCCCAATGGTTATATAAAAATAGTTTTTTCCAGTTTTGTTGCATGATTGTTCCTAGTATTTTAATTTTTCCTTATTATCTCATCAAACAAATCCGTGTCATAGCTAACACCCTCTCTAACACAGGCTTCTTTTACATCATAAGCAAGATCGCTAATTTTATTCGTTTGCATAGTTTCTTTACTAATTCACTTATAGAACGTAGATGTGGGCTAGTAGAATAACAGAGTGTCTTAAATAAGAGCATTGAAAAAAAGCTATTTCTAGACTAAAGCGCACGAAAATACTTTATGCATTGCTATTTGGCTATTTTCCCAAGAAGATAAGATAAGTAAAGTAATTGATACTTGTAACAATCACTAACTAATAGTATAATCAATAAGTTAAAATCAAAGTAGTTTGTTAAATTAAAAAACATATGAGCCAAAGAATCATA
>CAZHXL010000502.1:0-1625 GCA_964536575.1 uncultured Clostridia bacterium
TATTTAGGTTTGGGCGATACAGAATATCAAATTCTTCCCAACGCCATTGACTATGCGGGTTGTCTTGCCGTTTAATTTTTAGGCGCACTTTCTTTTCTAACATTATTTCACCTAAGGTTTGTTTAATTATATTTACGTGGTTTTGGAGTAACTAAACTAGTGTCTGTTTCCTGATAGCTAACCTCTGGCCCATTTAAAGTATAAGTAGCAATAGTAGTTTTTAGCCAGTTTTCATCATCTCGCTCTGGAAATTCTGGCTTATAATGTGCTCCTCTACTTTCGTTTCTAGCTAGCGCGCAAAGCGTAATCACTCTAGCCAGTTCCAACATATTACGTAAGCTCCTAGCATGGGGTAAGCTCTGACTAGCCCAAAAATTAGACTCATTAAGATCTATTTGGTTAAATCTTTCTTGTAACTCTTGCAATTTATTATCAGTGTCTTGGAGTTGTTTATTACCCCTAATAACTGTAACGTTTTCTGTCATATAGCGTCCCATTTCTTGATGCAAGAGTTGGGCATTTTCTACACCAGTTTGTTTAGACAAACTATTATTAAATTCTTCTTCTTGGCTACGTTTTATCTCAAAAATTGGCTCAGAAATATCTAGCGTTTTCTCTAGCCCTTTAACATAGTTAAACGCCGAAATACCTGACACTATTCCACCATAAACACAAGAAACTAGGCTATTTGCTCCTAAACGATTAGCTCCATGAATTGAAAAATCACATTCACCAGCAGCATAAATACCATCAAGGCTGGTTTTTTGATTAATATCTACCCAAAGCCCACCCATTGTGTAATGCATACCAGGAAATACTCGCATAGGAACTTTATGAGGATCTTCCCTCATAAAGTTTTTATATATATCAAGTGTTCCTTTTAACCTACTATTAAGCTCTGCTGTAGATTTATGTGTAAGATCTAGATAAACCTGCATTTTTCCATCTATACCATAGCCATCTAAACACACCTGGAAAATTTCTCTAGTAGCAATATCACTTGGCACCAAGTTACCATACTTAGGGTATTTTTCTTCTAAAAAATACCAGCGTTCTTTGTCAGGAATATCTGTAGACAGGCGTTTATCTTCACGAGCGCGTGGCACCCACAACCGCCCACCTTCACTACGAGCCGATTCAGAGATTAATCTTAATTTATCTTCACCAAAAATAGTTGTAGGGTGAACTTGAATAAACTCAGCGTTGGCATACTTTGCTCCCTGCTGATAAAGTACAGACTGTGGATTACCTGTACAAACCATTGAATTAGTAGACCTACCAAAAATTGCTCCTATTCCTCCTGTAGCGATAATTATTGCATCAGCAACAAAAGCTTTTACTTCTAGGGTATTTAGGTGCATTGCTACTAATCCGCGTGCTATGCCTTTATCGTCTAGCACGGCAGATAAAAATTCCCACCCTTCATATTTTTGAACTAAAGATTCGGATTCATAACGTCTGACTTGTTCATCCAAGGCATAGAGTAATTGTTGTCCAGTAGTAGCACCAGAAAAAGCAGTACGTCGAAAAAGCGTACCACTAGAGCGACGAAAATCTATTAACCCTTCTTTAGTCCGATTAAATGGCACACCCATTCGATCAAACATATAAATTATTTCTGGGGC
>CAZHXL010000502.1:1635-1954 GCA_964536575.1 uncultured Clostridia bacterium
GCTTTTACTGCTAGTTGATCAGCTAGGTAATCTCCTTCACAGAGTGTGTCGTGAAAGTGATGTTCTATACTATCGCTTTCGCCTTTAGTATTGATTGCCCCATTGATACCACCTTGGGCACAAACTGAGTTTGAGCGTTTGACTGTAAGAATAGAAAAAAGATCTACGCCTATTCCTAATTCTGCAATTTTAATTGTGGCCATTAACCCTGCTAACCCACCACCAACAACCGTGATACGTCCTTGGCTCATTTAGATTTTCTTCTCCATCGAAACCCAAAAGTATTAATTATCAATTTATATAATTATATAAAAGCTAG
>CAZHXL010000503.1:0-1937 GCA_964536575.1 uncultured Clostridia bacterium
CTATACTTATTTTGTTGCTATTTTACGCCATCGCAGTTTTTATGGTGTCGAACCCAAAGTTCAGCGGTGAGGGAAGCCGGCGAGCATTAGCGAGCCGACTTCCCGAGTCCGCTGCAACGTTTGTTCGACACCATAAAAACGGGTCGAAGGCGAAAAAAAACAACAAAACCCAACAGCAAGAAAATAACAGAAAAACTAAATAAGACAAATAGAAAAGTTACTATAACGACACAAGAAAATAGAAAATCTTAGAAAAAATATCCAATGCAAAACAAAAGATAACAACTCTAAGAAAGTCCAACAACAACAAGAAAGTCAACAAGGCAAACAAAACAAATGTCTAATGTCTAATGTCTCATAAGTTTTCAACTAACACTCAACTTTAGGATTAAGTTGATTAGATTCAGCAATATAACTACCCTATTCCTAATTATATCTATTTTCTAGAGTTATAAGAAAAAAGCGAAGCAAGCCGTCGATAGACGGGTTGCTTTGCTCTTGTCTTATAAACATATTCATTTTCAGTGAGTTAGGCAAAACATCAAATTTCGTTTTATAAGAATATTTGAACATATGAAATATTAGTTTTCTATTATATAGTTATGTCCAAAAATTGTACAAGTAACCTTATACATCACATTGTTATTTTTCCTTTTAATCAATCTATTTCCTAGAACTCTTTTATATTCAATATACATTTATAGGTTTCAATATACGTTACTAACCTTATAATTCTTTCTTTTTCTATACTTTATTCTATACTTATTTTGTTGCTATTTTACGCCATCGCAGTTTTTATGGTGTCGAACGCCAAGTTCAGCGGCGAGGGAAATCGGCGAGTGTTGACGAGCCGACTTCCCGAGTCCGCTGCAACGTTTGTTATGCGCGTTATTCATGAAAAAATACTGAAAGCTTAGTGAGTTATATTGATTAATTTATTAACAAATGGGAGTAATTCCATATGTCCTGTTCCTGCAAATTGAGCGTCATTAACTTCAATAACCAACCAAGTTTCATCAATAAGTTGCCCTATGTCTACCGCCACAAACGGTATTTCTAATCTTTGTGCTGCTTGTTGTGCAATATTCAATATTCCCTTTTCTTCATCTTGAGATAAATTCATTAAAGGATCATCTCCATCCCAGTAGTATCCATACCCTATTACTTCTTGATTATATAAAAACACTCTATATTCCCTACCTAAAGGGAAACCTTCATCTGACATTCTACTATAACGAAGATTTACCAATTTTCTGATTATAACTCGACCTCTGGAACTATATTCGCTCTTTAATAGAAAATTCACTATTTCTTGCAATTCTTCTAAATTATCTGCTACACAGGCTCTCCAACCCAATTGTTTTTTTGATCTGGCTGAACCCCTTATGAAGAGAGGAAATCCTAGTTTTTCAACACTATCTTTGCATTCTGTCAAATCTGTGACTGTAATACTTTCTGCTGTTAAACCATTCAACAAAGGATAAGAAAGATCAAATTCTTGCGCTCTTTGATGTTCTTCAGGTGTATTAAGTAATTGAATATTCTTTTTCAAGGCTTCATCATAAATTGCTCTATATCTCTCCACACTAGGAATATAGCCTATCCACAAACATTTAGTGAAGCCTTCTTGTTTTGGTACATGCCATAAAGCATTTTCAGCATTTTCACATACATTAAAATCTTTAGGTATGTAATAAACCTGTAAACCTATTATTTTCATCATTTCTGTTAGACGTTTTGTTTCCTCAGAGCTTTTAGTAATTTTACTATCAACTGTATCTTCACTAAATATAATCATTTCAGCCTTTCATTTTACTGCTAATACTTTGTGTTTAGTATAAATTATACAAGAAATTTCACTTCGTACTAATAGCGCATAACCCCAAGTTCACCTGCCCAAACAGTAGCGAGTGAATACGAGCGACTGTTTGGGTCAG
>CAZHXL010000504.1:0-864 GCA_964536575.1 uncultured Clostridia bacterium
ATCTCCCATATCTAAAAATGGGGTATAACTAGGTTTATTTTTCCCCATCAAAATCATTGCAACATTAGACGCTAGTCGACCAACTGTTAATCCAGTCGCATCAACTACATACCACTTGCGCGAAGATTCTAAATTTTTTCCACTAGGGAAATGAGTTGACAGTGTTGACATAAGTTTGAAAAATCTCCAAAAGGACGTAAAGGGACGAACGGAAAGAATAAAAAAAATAACTAGTACTGTCAAGTATAATTTGTCGACATACTTGTCAAAGATGGCTAGACAATGGGAATAAATCCAGTATATGATTGCCAGCTTGTATAAATGGTGTGTATTGTGTCTAAAGATAACATCACAGAAAGCCAAATAGAACCTATAGTGACGGCTCCTCAAGCAATTGAAAAGCGTTTAGAAAAAAACATTGTGATTTCAATTGTTTTGTTTGTGCTCTTTGCGTTTTTGTTTGGTACAAAGCGATTTGCTCTTGGTGTCATTATTGGTGGGGTATTATCTTATATTAATTACCGTTGGTTATATAGCAGCTTAAAAAGTATTTTGCTAGATGTTACTAACGGGCAAACTCCTCCTAAAGGTCTTGCAGCAATACGTAAATTTATTTTTCGATGGTTACTTGTCTTTGCCGTTTTGGTGTTATCTGCCAGTCTTAGTGGCATCGAGCTAACTATCGGTATTACTATAGGACTGCTTTCTTTTGTTGGTGCAGCAATGTTAGAAGCACTAACACAAATTAGTTCGTTATTATTTCAAAAATAAATGTTATAGAAAAGCGCATCACTTCTATGGAAAAAGAGTTGGGGGAAATTCGTGCAAACACAAATGCCCTTTCCTCATTATTAAAAAAAATAA
>CAZHXL010000504.1:874-1924 GCA_964536575.1 uncultured Clostridia bacterium
AGTTCGTTATTATTTCAAAAATAAATTTTTAATTACTTTACAAATTATATTTAAAGTTTAATAAATGAAAGGATTTGTTAATGCTAGCAATGTTTTTTTTGGCAGAAGAAACAGCAAAAAAAGTGGCTGAAGAAGCTAAAGGCGGCCATCATGTAGTTTGGATTGCAGAACAAGTTAACCATATACTTAGCCCTGTAGTTTTTCCTATTCAAAAAGCAATAATGCAAGGTATTAATCCTAATTGGCAAGGCGATCCTAATAACGCTATACCAGAACATATTACCTTAGTAGTAATATCTGTATTACTTTGTACCTTAGGGCTTTACTTGTTTCGTGGCAAACTCTCAGTAGACAACCCATCCAACCGACAACAAATTGTAGAAGGTGTTGTACTACAAGTGAGAGATCTATTAGATCAAATAGTTGGTCCTTATGGTCGTCGCTATTTAGCAGTAATTGGAACTTTTGCTATTTTTATTTTGATCTCAAACCTAATGGGTGTTATTCCTGGGTTAAAGGCTGCTACTGCCAGTACTAATGTTACTTGGGCACTTGGTATTGTTTCTTTCTTGTACTACATTTCCAGAGGGTTTATGCAGCAAGGTGCTGGCTACTTAAAACATTTCATGGGTGGCCCAGACTTACTAAAAGGGTTTTTAATTGCTTTTGCATTGTTAATCTTTGGAGTAGAAATAATCAGTAATTTCTTTAGACCCTTTACTTTAGGCTTACGTCTATTTGTTAATATTTATGCTGATGAACAGATTGCTGATATTGTTGGGGGACTTGTACCAGTATTACTTCCAGCAGGTTTATTAGTTTTAGCTGTTTTTGTATCATTTGTACAAACTTTCATATTTGTAGTACTTTCTTGTGTTTACTTAAGCGAAACAGTGCCACATGATGATCACCACGAAGGTCATGATGATCATGGGCATGCACAAGCAGCACATTAATTAATATTTTTGGCTTCGTCTTTTATATTTATTTTTTCTTTTTGAGGTGAAGTTTTTTCAGTATTGCAACTTTATAAATTTAGTTTTATTTCGC
>CAZHXL010000505.1:0-1902 GCA_964536575.1 uncultured Clostridia bacterium
TTTCTCTAGAAATTGCTTCTCGCCCAAGCTTAGCAATTTTATTTACAGCTATTGCTAGTTTAGCTGTAGCGATTTTAACAATACAGGTTTGGTGGCTTGGGCTAATTGTTTATCTTTATGCAATGGATAAATTATTAATGCGAGCAAAAGATCGTGCTCGGATTCTTATTACAGGGCTTGAGGGAGATAATGATTAAATTAGATTCTGTAGTGAAACTTTATGGAGAATTAAAAGCCGTAAACCAAGTAAGCTTGTCTATTGGTGCAGAAATATTTGCTTTACTAGGAGCAAATGGAGCAGGTAAATCTACTATGCTTAAGCTGATTTTGGGGATGATTGAGCCTGATAGTGGACAAGTTTTAGTAGATGATAAAGAAGTTAAATTTAATTATGTTCAAACCCGACAAATAATTGGTTATTTACCAGAAAACCTAGTTCTTTATGAACGTTTAACCGGACGCGAATTCTTGCAATTTGTTGCTGGTGTTAAAGGGCTTGGACGCGAAGCAACTCTAGCAATTGACCAGGCTTTAATAGATTTTGACCTCAAAGCTAAACAAAACTTACTTATTAGACAATATTCTTTTGGAATGAAAAAGCGTGTAGGGTTAATTGCAGCAATGTTAGGCGATCCACAAATTTTAATCCTTGATGAGCCTCTTAATGGCTTAGATGTAGAAACTATTGCTACTTTACGTAAAAGAATTGAGACGTTACATAAAGCAGGAAAAACAATAATTTTTTCCTCTCATATAATGGACTTTGTAGAAAGAATGGCTAGTCGAGTAGTAATATTGTCACGAGGACAGGTTGCAGTTGATGGTACTGTTAGTGATTTACGTAAAAAAGCTAATCTCATTAATGGTCATTTTGAAGAAGTTTTTTTCCACTTTGCAAAGGCAAACACGTAGGTCTACAAGATACAAAGGGCAGATACACAGGTCTACCTTCTACATTAACTTATTTTAGGCAAAATATGGCCGAATTTTCTAAGGTTTCTTTGGTGTTGGTTCATGGGAAAGAAGAAAAAAGGACAGGAGACAATAGAGAAAGTAGGTTGATAATATAGTATTTTCTTTTTGAAAAGACCAGTTAAAAATAACAAAGAAAAATAAAATAAAAGCAGATGATGATCAAAAGCAAAAATTTTGACCATCAATGCTAGGAAAAAATTAAACCCCAAAAAATCCACCCAACTTTTCATTATAAAAAATCTCCAACTTTTGGCTCATCATTTTTTGATACATCATTATTTAATGATGATGATTTTTGATTATCATGCCAAGATTTAGAGCGTTTAACTTTACGAAATTCACGAGCGGCAAAAAGTTTAGATTCACGGTCTAAAAAAATACTATCAGAGCGACCTTCAAGACAATCAATAGGAGAAATATAGCCAAGGGCAGAATGAAGACCAACATTATAATAAGGAACATATTTTAGGGTTAAGTTTTTAGCATCATCTAAAGAAAGTGGGCGATACACTCACTTTTGATTGTCTTATTTAACTCTTTCTAGCTTACTATTACTCTGAGAATAGTACGGCAATATTTTTACGTGAGTCATTCCACAGATACGAATATATTCCTTGAAATCCCTGGCTATGAATTGTGGGCCGTTATCTGAGATTATTCTTGGTTTGGCTAAAAGGAATTTTTCACGAGATTGTTCTAGAATTACTTCAACATCCCTTTCTGTCATTTGCTCACCAATATCCCAATTTATAATATATCGACTAAACCCATCTAATATCACACAAAGATAAAAAAAAGTTCCTCCTATATTTATATAGCTTATATCTATATGCCAATGTTGATGGGCAACTATTGGTTGCTCAAATCCTGTGCCTTTTTTGCTTGGGCTTTTTGACCACTTCCTCATCAGCCTTGCATTTTTGAGCA
>CAZHXL010000506.1:0-1900 GCA_964536575.1 uncultured Clostridia bacterium
CTGGCTCGTGCTACTAAAATTGTAGATGAAACAGGCCAAAGAATGGGAGGAGTGTTACTACAATTAGGAATTATTAGTCTAGAAGACCTAACTCCAATGGTTGTTGAACATGTCTCTCATATTACTTATTCAGTATTTGACTGGACAGATGGAAAATACTCATTTACTGAAGGCCAGCCTGTAATTGAAACAATAAAAATGCCTTTTTCTACTGCGGATATAATTTTTGAAGGAATTCGACGATTAGATAACCTAGAATTAATAAAACAATGGTTAGGTGATTTTACTAGGCTACTTTGTACCACAAATGATCCATTACTTTTATATCAAGCTGTTACTCTACAACCACATGAAGGGTATATTGTTTCTCGTATTGACTATGCAATGTCTGTAGAGGATTTGTTATCACTTGGAGGACTACCAGAAAATGAAACTTTAAGAACAGTTTGTGGTTTAGTTGGAATTGGAATGCTAGAACTTGCTCCTAAAGAAGAAACGCAGTCTTATAAAGCTGTTGTAGCAAATGTTTTATCACAGCCTAATCCACTGCCTCAGGATTTAGATTTTTCTACCGTAGCGGCATTTTGCTATGAAGTAGAAGGTAAACTAGCCAGTGTTGAAAGCTCAGACGCTTATGGAGTATTAGAGGTTTCTCGTAATGCTAGTGATGTAGAAATTAGTGAAGCCTATACTAATTTAGCACGTAAGTTTCACCCAGACCGTAATTCTCAGTTACTTAACTATAATATTAGCCTTAAGACAGAGCTGGAAAAGATTTTTAATGCTGTTTCTAGAGCTTATGAAATGCTGAAAAACTCAAATACAAGAAACCAAACTGGTTCTTCACAAACCAACAGCTTTTCTAAAAACCAAATACGAAACAGTAGCTTTTCTGAACCTAGCAGCCAAGTATACGCTAGAGGATATCCTAATAGTGAACAAACTACGTCCTTTTCTAATAATTCTAGTCGTAATAGTAGCCAACCTAACCGTAATAATAACCCGCGTAGTGCTCAAGAATGGTTTGAATATGGGCAAAGCCTTTATCTAGAGGGTAGATATGTTGAATCAAGAGATGCTCTACAATCAGCAATACAAATACAACCTAATTTAGCAGAGTACCATTTTTATTTAGCACGAGCATTATCAAAGCTGACAGGTATGTTTCAATCTGCTGAACTAGAATTTTATCGTGCTCTAGAACTAGAGCAAAATAATGCTGATTATTATGCAGAATTTGGTTTATTTTATCAGAGACTTAATCTTAAAGACCGTGCAGAAGCTATGTTTAGTTATTGTTTAAGCTTGTCACCTAACCATCCAATAGCCTTACGTAGCTTAAGATTGAAGTAAGGGTTTCTTTTCCGCTAACAACAATAGTATTTTTTAATTGATTGCTCAAAGGGCTAGATTCTTCTATTATTAATCAAATTACTTCCTAAAAAATTTGCCTAATACGAAAACAATAACTTTAAGAAAAAAGACTACAGGCGAGGAGAATATTTATGAGGCCCTTACTTCGCACACTTGTCTATTTATCGCTGCTAGGACTGCTCTTTGGTGGAATAATGTGGGATGTTCCTCCCACTTATGCTCAATCTCAAGCAACAGCAGCAGATTTAGTTGGAATAGTCAAAGATGAAACAGGTGCTGTTATCCCTGGCGCGACTGTCACACTCAAAAACCCACAAACAGGCTCTGAGCGGTCTGTTACTACTGATGAAGCTGGAACTTATAAGTTTTTAGCTATCCCACCAAGCTCTTATCAAATAATTAGTGAGGCTGCTGGTTTTAGTAAGACTATTAATGAGAATGTTGTTTTAACCTTAGGACAAGCAGCTAGGTTAGATATTGAATTAAAAGTAGGTGGTGATGTTAGTGAAGAAATTATTGTCACATC
>CAZHXL010000507.1:0-1884 GCA_964536575.1 uncultured Clostridia bacterium
TTACTTTCAGCTTCTTCTTGTTGATTTTTGGACTGCTTTTTGTCCAAACTTCAGACCACCAGCTTAGCTGGTGGCTTAATTAGTAGTGCCATCTCAAAGATGGCTAATGTCCGACCCAAGCAAAATTTGCTGTTTGGTAAGTTCTAAGAGCTTTAAGAAATAGCTAGCAGTGTTTGCCATTTATTTGGCTTTTAAGCATAGCAATTAATTTCCTATGCCACTTCTCACTTCTTGCAATACTTTGCGCAAGCAGCTAAATTTTGTTCTTTACTCATAGCTCAAAGCTTTTTTAGTCCACCACTAGACGTGGTGGCTTACCTTCTGTTCTATAGTTACAAGTTACTACGACTAATAAACTAAATACACCCAAAAAGAAACATTAGTTTATTCACTAAACCATTAGTCCAGAATCCTGATCTACCCGATATCGCAGGCAGCGTCTGCGATATTTAACCCAATCATAAATTTGGCAGCGAGTTGCTACCTAATTCTATTGCTTCTTCTGAGCTAGCATTTTTGCTTACTCTGCCTTAATTACCTATGTCTATTGTAGGGTGAGTAAGGTAATGCCAGTTTTTGAACCACTCTGTGCATGCTGGCAACACTTATTTCGATTTTAGCCTGTTGTTTAATGTGCTGACAAAGGTCTTGTAGCGTTGAATTAGGTTGTTTTAATAGGAATTGTTCTAGAATAGCCTTATGATCGCCTAAATACGGTAAGGGTTTAAGTCCTACTGGATGTTTAATGGAAAGTACAAATCCTTTAACCTGTGATTTATCAATACAATAATCAACCTTTATATCCATTGTATAGGTTACATTGCACCCACAGTATCCCTTAGACCCTTCGGGCACTATACAGTGCCGTACTAAAAGGTTACTTTGTGTTGGATTGAGAACACAATATATTGTACCCATATTCCCAATACTACTCTGCTCTCTTGACAAACTGTTTCTTTGCTGATTTGTTTCTAGGGTATCAATACTAAAACTATCTTTTAATAAATTCTGATCGTTCTGTTCTATATCTTTATTAAACAAAATCTCCATAGCATTTTTATTTTCAGAGAATGCTTGTTTAAGCGGGATAATAGCTCTGACTTCAATCTGTTCACCCTTAAAAATTACTTTTTCAATCAATAAGTTTAATAGCTTTTGTTTCTCTTCATCAGTTAAAGACTCAAGTTTTTGTGTTACTTGCTGACAATAATCAGTTATCGATTTTTCTGCTACTTCCACAGAAGGAGTTTGCTGTGTTTGTAAAAACTGCTCTCTTTTTTCCAATAGCAAGCTCTTACGGTTATTAATCTTTTCCATCTCCTGGCCGAGCTGCGAGGCAGTAATTGCACCCAAACGATATGCTTCTAGTATGCGGCTTTCTTCTTGTTCTATTTGTACTAGGCTTGCACTAATATCTTGCTGTTGTTTTTCTATCTTTTCTTGGGAAGTATTATTTTCTTTTAATAATACTTTGACTTGGTCAAGTATTAATTCTGGATTAAGTAAAGCAGTGGTAACTGCTTGCAAAACAGTCTCCTCTAAAATGTGTTGGGTTATGGTTGGGTAAGCTTTGCAATGCTTATGACAGCGGTAATAAGGCTTTCCATGACAAGAATCACCCACATAAGTTCCTTGACACCCTCCACACCTTACTAGCCCTTTAAGCAAGTAAAACAGCTTACTATTTCTCTTGGAAAGAGACCTATTATTAGAAATGTGTTGCTGTACTCGTTCCCATTGCGACCTATCTATAATCCTCAAGTGTTCTGGCAGTTCTACAGGAACCCATTCAGACTTTGGTCGCAACCGAGCACTGCTTTTGAGCAACTTATACTGTGAAAGGGTGTAAAAAGTGATTTAGATTTAAAGTAAAAAAGGCTATGC
>CAZHXL010000508.1:0-1875 GCA_964536575.1 uncultured Clostridia bacterium
GGAATTTTTACAGCTTGTTTAACTTGAGCAATAACATTCCAATCAGCAAAACCACTATAGCCTTGCATACGAGTACGGCCATGAATAGCGATTTGCTCAATACCACAAGCTTCAGCCATTTTGCCTACTTCAACTGCATTGATAGAAGTTTCATCCCAACCAATACGGTATTTAAGCGTAAGAGGAATTTTTATTACCTTACGAGTTTCTTTAAGGATTTTTTCCATTTTAGGTAAATCTTTAAGCAAACTAGAGCCACCACCACTATTAACAACTTGTTTGGCTGGACAACCACAATTAATATCAACAATATCTGCTCCTGCTGCTTCGGCAACTTCGGCTGCGGCTGCCATTCTACCTTCGTTATGGCCAAAAAATTGAATAGAGATAGGCTTTTCTTCTGGTTCAAAATACATCAGTTTGTGTGACTTTAAATTATTTCTAGTTAATCCTTCAACACTGATAAATTCAGTAACAATTAATCCAACTCCGCCACAACGCTTAATTAGCTTGCGAAAAGCCGAATCTGTTACCCCTGCCATAGGAGCTAACACTAGATTAGGTTTGATTTTCACATTACCTACGTAATATTCTGTCTTCATAAAAATTACTACCTGAAAGCTTGATGAACTAAGAGAATCGCTAATTATAGCATTAAAATAAACTTGTGAAATTAAAGATAACTATACAATATATGGTAGTCTATAAAATATATACTACCATATATTCTTCTTGGACATTCTCCTAGTAACCTGTCCAGAATAGGCAGATACACAGGAGCTACTCTTACATTAACTTATTGATTTTATTAGGATGTAACAAAAATTTTATTTTTTTGTTACATAGTTTTTACTTGTTTGTCATAATAGAAAAAACAATAATGACAACAAGAAAAATAAATCTTTAACAATAACATAAACAATAATTTACAAGGGGAGGAATTTATATCTAACCCCTAAGAGGTAAACTTATGGACTGGTTAACAAATAATCCAATAGCCAATTTACATGGCCTTGATTTTCTAGCGTTTTACTTATGTATTGCAACTTTGACAATTGTAATTTGCTGGTTAATGATACGAAATACTGATAACAGCAATACACTCCAACCTTTACAAATACCACAAATGCCAGATGCTTATGAAATTGCCTACTTACGAGGCAAAGAAAATGAAGTGATTCGGTTAGGGGTATTTAACTTAATCGACAAAGGATATTTGCAATTAGGAACAATCTATTTAGAAAAAAGAGCGTCACATCCTGATCCAAGTTCTCTGCCTAACTTAGAAAAGAGTTTATTTGGCTGGATTTCCCAACAAACTGAAACAGTTATAGAAAACTCTGTAACTAAAACTATTACAGGGGTTAAGCCTTCTCAGCTTTTTAGGACTATGAATATTAGAGAAAAAACTTACTGTGAAGGTTATCAACAAATATTAGAGAAAAATCGCTTGGTTACTTCCGAAAAAGTTAAACAGGTTGCTTGGGGTGTTGGGACATCAGGAGCATTATTCCTGATTTGTCTTGTTGGCTACAAAGTAGCTGTTGCTAGTAGCCAAGGAAGACATAATGTTGGATTTCTAATTGTGTTATCAATAATCTCACTAATAGCCCTAATCATTGCTTGTGTACCTCCACGTCTAAGCAAACGAGGGAAGCTTTACCTAAAAGAACTACAACAAGTATTTGCTAGTCTTGCTCAAAAAGAAAGACTAAACGTTACCTCTCCAGGCTATGATCCACAGGTTCCAGCAGTAGCGATGGCTATTTTTGGTGTAGGAATACTAGCAGGAACATCATTTGATTCTTTTGAACAAACTTTCCATCGTTCAGCTTCTAATGGTGGTAGTTGCGGGGGTGGTTGTGGTAGCACTAG
>CAZHXL010000509.1:0-890 GCA_964536575.1 uncultured Clostridia bacterium
CCTTCAAACCAAATTCAAGCTAGTTCAATGACCATCACTGATTCTCTTTTAATAGTTTTACCATTAGCAGGAAGAGGTTCACTTACTGTTTTGTCAGCCGAGGCTGAAGAAAGTACTGTTGTTGCTGGAAAGTTAGCTGCTACCACCAAAACACCAACTATTCAGCCTGGTACTTACTCACAGAGCGAGCTTGATGCAGCAACTTACTTTGCTAACCAAGGCCATGATGTAACGCTCAGAATGCCCACTGGAACACGGGCAGGGGGGTGGTACCTCAGATTTAGTTGTAAATTGTAAATGGGGGTAGAGTTGATGTTTATACCCCCACAACAACAAATCCTGGCAGAATTATTTCAGCAATTGCTAAAAAGAACACTCAAGCAGAGACAATATTCCTAGACCTAAGAAATTCAACTGTTAAACAATCTGATTTAGGAGATATTGTGAAACGAGTACAAGGAGCAGGAGCTAAAAATATAAAAGAAGTGATAGTTGTAGGAGGAAAATAAAATGCCAAAAATTCGTTGCCAGTGTGACACGATTATTAATTATGGACAAATACCTTGTCCTAACGAATGGCTAACAATTTCTGACATTGAATTTGATTCATTCTCTGGAATGATTGATGCTGAATCTCTATATACATGTATGAAGAGCATGTTACAGTGTCCAAAGTGCGGCAGGCTTTACATATTCTGGAATGGTTTTGATTCAGACCCACAAGAATACGTTCCCAGTAAAAGTTAAAAAACTTGACGCTAAAAAATAACAGGCAAGAAAGTGATAAACAGTAAAAATATTTTAGAAACTGTAAACAAAATCGGTGGCTTTCCTGTCCTGGTGAGGCCGTCTTATGTGCTCTCCGGCGCCGCGATGAGAATAGCCGACAA
>CAZHXL010000509.1:900-1871 GCA_964536575.1 uncultured Clostridia bacterium
AACACTTTAGCTTGGTGCTGTAGGATGGGAGACTCAATGACTTAGCTATTTTCTTTTCTTCAGTGCTAAATTGAGAGATCGCTGTAAAATGAAAATAAAGCTCTTTGTCAGTCCCCTTTTCATCCTGCCCAAAAATTAACATATCAGCACTAACATTTAGAGCTAAAGACAATTTAGCAATAATGTCTAAAGGCGAATAGCCACTAGATAAATCCATGGGCACTTTTTTTTAATAGACCTCTTGCAAAAATGATTAATTCCTATCGATTCTATTGGACTTAATTGCTATCAAACAGACTTATGCAAGAGGTCTATTTAAAGATATTTTGGAATTTTGCGAAATATTACACTGACTTTGAGGAAACTTCCACAGCTAAACCTAAAGTTAAGATGTTTGCTTTTTAGTTAAAACCCTTTTGGCTAAAAAATCTAATTAACTATTTCTAACTTACTATAAATAAAGAAATTAGAAATCATTAAACTTTCCTTATTTATCCCTAAGCTGACATTAATTTGGCATATAATTTGCCCATATCAAGGTTGTTAAATCACTTTAGGAAGGAGGTAGTTATGGATAAATCAATGGAAAAGGTTAAAGTAGAAGAACCCAAAGCTGTTGCTCGTAAAAGCTTATTTGCGCCAGGTTTTTTTATGACCCCTTATAATTTCTTTAATGCAAATCCTTTTGATTTAATCAAAGAATTTACTGAAGAAATGGATAAGGTAAGTGAGAATTTTGGTTTCTCGAAGTTTGAGAGTAAAGAATTTGACTGGAAACCAGCAATTGATATTTTTACTAGAGATGGAAAATTCTTTATTCATGCAGAACTACCAGGAATGGCTAAAGAAGATATTAAAGTAGAGCTAGAAGAAAATAGACTAGTTGTTCGGGGTGAACGTAAACGGGAAACCAAAGAAGAAAAGAAAGATTTTTATAGGTCTGAACTCAGCTATGGCTCTTTTTATCGTGC
>CAZHXL010000510.1:0-1854 GCA_964536575.1 uncultured Clostridia bacterium
CAACTGCCTGTACGGTGGCTGTTCTTGGCCGCTTATCTAAAAATGCAAATTCACCTACTATGTCTCCTGCATTGACATAAGCACAATGTTTTTCTTTACTGATGACTTCCACTCTACCTTCTTCAATAAGAAAGAGCCTTTCATCGACTTCCCCTTCACGAATGAATACTTCACCATCGGATAGTTCCCGCATTACGCCTATATCTCGGACACGTTTTATAATATTGTCAGAAAAAGTAGAAAGCCATGAATTCATATAATATTCTCCTTATTAATTGAGTCTTCCTCACTCATAATATCATTCCTTTTAGTTGAGTCTTTACTTATGGTGCCTAGGCGAGCTTGATGAGCATCCTCTCCCATTACGGCAAATGTAAAGCCAAAATCAGTTATTGCAACGATTACAAGGTCAACATCACCAGTATTAGTTGTCTGATGAAACAACCAGCGTGGAACAAAAGCGACATCCCCTTTCTTTAAAGGAACACGTGTATCACCAATTAAGACGTTACCTTGTCCCTCAAGAACTACAAAAAGCGATTCATGGGCGTGACGATGGCGTTCATTGTTACGTCCTGGTGGAATACGTAAAAGGCGCGGATCCATGGTCTGAATACCAGGAAAATCGAATCGCTCAACATTAAACTCAATGTTAAGCCTTTCATTATGGTTGGAATACATTGCTGTACCGCCAGAACTTGCAGATCGAACGCATTCTGAGGGTACTGCGTTTTCAACAGGGGGTATACGGGATGCCGCAACCTTAGCAAGGGAAATAAGTTCTTCTTTTATTGTAAATTCTTTCATAGATATCCTTTGAGATCTAAAAACAGCAATAGTCACTTCTAACACTGTTGTCAAATTTAGTTAGTTATAATATAGAAAGCTCAAAACCTATTTTCGATATTTTGATATGGTAGTGAGCAAGAGTTGACTAGAAAATTTAAAGATTATTGAAACAAAATGTCAACACATAGTATCAACTTTTTTATACCATAACCAAAAGCTCTTAAGAAGTATTTAAGAGGTAAGAATTATTTCAGAGTTGCTATATTTGGGCTAGCAGGGAAATTACTAAAGGTTATTATTATAACCCAGGGTATCCCTGATGGTTTTTTATTTTATTCTAGTGTTTTTTCTGCTAATTCATTAAATCTAGACACTTAATAATTAATTTTTTGCCAGGGAAATTACTATTTTATTCTAGGAATAACTATAGTAATGAGTTGTGTAGACGAGAGTGTAAAAAGGTTAAATTTTTTAGTGGTATGTTTTACGAATAAAAATTAGGTGAAGCTATTTGGAGTAAGTATTCCCATCTTAAAGGCATAAAGCGTAAAATCAGAGCGAGTTCGTAATCCCAGCTTTTCACCAAGACGTAATCTATAACTCTCCACAGTCTTAGTACTTACATGTATTTGCTCTGCAATCTGTTTATTTGTAAATCCTTTTGCTAATAGTTGAAGTATTTCATTTTCTCGATTGCTAAGTAAACTTTTGGGTTTGTTCGGTTGTTTAGTAGTATTAGGCGGGTTTTTAAGTAGTTCCTGAAGTAAACTAGTACCAAGATTTTTATATATAGACATTTGCCCTTGATATACTATGCGAATAGCAGACAATAGTTCTGTATCAACCACTTCTTTTGTAATATACCCTAGCGCGCCCGCTGAGAGCGTTGCGCGAACATATGCTAGATCATCATGCATTGTAAGAACTAATATTTTCATATTTGGATGGCTTTTTAGTATTTGGCCTATAAGTGTAATACTATTAGTATTAGGCATTGAAATATCCAAAATAGTTACGTCAGGGTTTAGTTCAGTAATTTTTTTTAATGCTTCTTGTCCATTCATA
>CAZHXL010000511.1:0-1823 GCA_964536575.1 uncultured Clostridia bacterium
AATAGCATCAGAGGTTTTTTTGAGTTTGCTAATGGTAAATTACCACCTAAAGATTTACCAAGCCTAGGTATTTCAACCCTAGATATTGTTTTACAAGGAGTAAAACTAACTCGTAGTTGGGAACATATTAGAAAAGAAATAGATTCCTTAGATGAAGAACTAGAGCGTGTGGAAGATTGGGAAAGGCGTTTAAGCCAAATAAAGTTAAATCGTAATGAATTAGAGATTTTTAACATTGTTGAGCCTGGAGTTACACTTCGGGATATTTGCTTGATTAGTAAGTTAAATTCATTTGAAACTTGCCGTCTATTAACTGGGTTTTTAATTATTGAATTGGTACAAAAGCGTGGTATGCCAAGTTGGGTAATTTTTGATAGTTTTTCTGATGAATCTATTCCATAACTTTCTATTATTTTTCGGTTACACTATCCCCTAATTTCCTTTCTCATGCTATTATTAAACCCTAAAATTTATACAACAAATACAAGCTAGGTTAATAGCTTAATACAAGGTAATTAGGATTTTAGTTATGGAAGAAATTTTTGGCCCTCAAGGTTTAATTGCTAAATATCACCCTAAATATGAATATCGTTTAGGGCAAATAACAATGGCTAAAGCTGTTTTTTCAGCTATGAATCAAGGTAGGTGTTTGCTTAGTGAAGCTGGAACAGGAACAGGAAAAACCTTAGCCTACTTAGTCCCTGCACTAGCACTAAATAAAAGAGTAATTGTCTCAACAGCAACCAAAAACCTACAAGAACAACTCTACAATAAAGATATTCCATTTCTAGAAAAAATACTAGGGCGTAAGCTTCGGGTAGCATACTTAAAAGGACGTTCTAACTATCTTTGCTTATATCGTCTAAAACGAGCTGAGCAGACCCCTATCCTACAAGGACTAGAGGAATTAGATTTATTTGATGAAATACGTCGTTGGGCAATAGACACTGAAACAGGTGACCGCGCAGAACTAGTAAACTTACCAGAAGATATTAATTTTTGGTATCATATAGATGCTCGTAGTGATATTTGCATTGGCCAAAAATGCCCAGACTTTGAGTCTTGTTTTGTTACAAAAGCGCGCCAACGCGCCCAAGAAGCTGACATCATTATAGTTAATCATCATTTATTTTTTGCTGACCTAGCACTACGTAACAAAGAACATGGGCATATTTTACCTGACTATTCAATTGTTATTTTTGATGAAGCACATGAAATAGAAGAAATTGCGGCAGAATATTTTGGCACACAAGTAAGTAATTATACAATCAATGATCTACTTCAAGATCTACAAAAACTCCCTATCACAGACCATGACAGTGCTAAAAACCTCTTACAAGTAATGGGAAAATTATCTGAGCGAGCAGAAAAGTTTTGGGTTAGTTTCTATCGCAAAACCCCTGAAGAAGGTCGTCATAGTTTTGAGCTAAACTTTTTTGTTCGTGAAGCCGAAGAAGCTAAACGGCCTACAGAAGCTGGTGAAAGCTATATTGCGTTAGATAGTATATTAGAACGGCTAATAGCTATATTGCTTAATCTAAAAGATGCTCCACCAGAACGTAGTGTTTTAGTTCGCCGTGCAGAAGAACTTCGTTATAACTTAGAGTATATTGTTAATAAAAACGATCCTACTTATGTTTATTGGTATGAAAGGCGAGGACGAGGTATTTTCCTGCAAGCTACCCCAATAGATGTTTCTACACTATTATCTGAGAGGCTTTTTTCAGAAGTAGACTCAGTAATTCTTACTTCAGCCACTTTAACTTCAGGAGAGAGTTTTGATTTTATTCGCAATCGTTTAGGAACAGGCCCTGCTCAAGAAC
>CAZHXL010000512.1:0-1811 GCA_964536575.1 uncultured Clostridia bacterium
TTCTTGTGCAATATGGATCACTTTGTTTTTTACTATGACGTCCTTAAAACGGATGTTCCTAGATTTATGCCAATAGTTGCACAAAAAGCTGCTTATTTTCCACGACCTTACCTTTGTGCTGCAACTGTTTTAGGCAGATCATCTATTGAGTAATTACTTACAACTTATAGGTACAAACGAGAGCAAGCAGCTAACCTTTTCGTTTTTGGCATTTGCTTGCTCTAAATAATAACTGGCTATAGCATCGTACTTATTAGATGTACTGCTGCCATTTTTGCTTAATGATGTCGCCATACCTTTGTTTAATTCTGCCATCTCTAAGCTTTTTTCTGTAGCAAAAGGTTGAATTAAGTCAATAGAATCTTTGTAAAGTTTGGCTGCTTTTTCATAATTACCTTGCATTAGTTGACTTTTGGCACGATAGCCAATAATTCTAGAGTTAAGATCGTTTTTAGACCCTAAGTCATGGACTAAAGTAATGACAATATCAGCCTTACTAAACAAGTTTTCTGCTTTTTCGTAATTGCCTTTCTGAGATGCAAGTGTTCCATAAAAACTGTAGGTGAGTGCTGTTAAGAAGGCACTCTTGTTACTTTGAGCAAGGGCAAGAGCTTGATCGAAATAATTTTCTGCTAGATTGTATCTACCTTGCTTAAATAAGGCCATGCCGCTTATTTGTAAAAGAGTTACTTTATGGTTATATCTAGGCGGATTTAAGGCTAGGGTTGCTTGAGCAAAATCTAAAGCCTCTTGGTTTTTATTGTTAAGTTCGTAGGTTGCAGCCAGTGAAACACTTGCACTGATTTGCGCATCGTTTACCCCAATTTTTTTGCTGATAGTAACAACGTTTTCTAGTTTTTTTTCTAGTTCCGATCCGTTAAAAGATTTAGCATCCCAAAGTAGAAAATGCAGTTTCAGGAAAATGTAATCATTTTTTTCACTGTAAGAAACACAATTGTCAGAAAGAGGTTTACTTAAGGGGTTTCTGGTTAAAACATAGAATTTTAATAGTAATGCTTTTGTTCTATAGGCTTCAATAAGATCACCCAAGAGCAAAAATTGCTGTTCTAGGTGTTCAATTTTATTGATGCCCTCTTCATAGTTGTCAGTTAGCTCGAAGCTGTTCATTTTTTCCAGTTCTTGTCTCAGCAACAAAAGCCTTTCTCTTTGCTCTACTGTTAAGGAGTTATAGTAATTAATAAGATCAACCCCATACTTATCTTGATATCTAAACTCTATTTCTTTAGCTACCTCTTCTGCTTTTTTCAAATAATTCTTATTTGTAGACTCCAAATACTTATCAATAGCAGAATCTAATTGTTGGTAAAGATTGTTATCAACAGAAATATTGCTAGTATTACTAGTATTATTAGCTATAGCAATATTAGGAGTCGTGATAACAGAAGATGTAAATAATGATGGGTTTTGGTTTTTTACAATTAGGAAGATAGTAGCTGATAGACTCAAAAATATTATAGTAAATGATACTGCAATAAATACTGATTGTCCACGATGAGCTAGTCTTTGGCTACTTTGGCTAATAAGGGTTGTATTAGTATCATTGGACTCTTTAGACTGTTTTCTAGTATTGCTGCTATTTATATCACTATTATTTACCTTATCACTTTTACTAGTAGGATTAGCATTATCGTTCTTATTAGCACCAGCACTATTAGCAAGATTGTTTAATAGTTTTAGCTCGGCTAAAACCTCTTGCTTTATCTGTTGCTTTAATTTGTTTTGTTCATGCTGCCAAATAGGATCAGAGATGTACTTAAAGAGCAAAGTTTTCTCATCTATACTAAGTTTTT
>CAZHXL010000513.1:0-1803 GCA_964536575.1 uncultured Clostridia bacterium
CTTTTGCTTAGAAGTTTATTATGCTTTATTAAATTTTTCTGACCTTAACGGTTACAAAAAACTTTCCAATGGGTTATTGGAAGGAGAAAGGTTTTACTTTGCATTAAACCCTTTACTTAAAGGAGAAATGGTTAGTAGGTATTATAATGGCACACTTACAGAGGATAAAGTTCTTTACCAGATAACTCCAAAAGGTAGAAATAACTATCAAGATTATCTTAAACATGAGCATGAGAAACTGGAAGAAGAAATCTTTAAGGTTCGGGCTAAACTCAAACGTGGTATTGGTAATCCTTCTTTGCTAGAAATGCAATACGATGAAATTTTTGACAAATTAGTTTCTACAAGAAAGAAAATAATATTGTTAAGTAAAGAGAACAGGGATCTATTCAGGGATCTATTGACTTTTAAGGAGATAAGATAATGCTTAAAGAAAAGATAATAAATAACTTATCAATTATTATAAGTATCATAGCTATAGCTATAAGTAGTGCTAGCTTCTTTATTAACCTGGCAATATATTTAAGATCAGGAGGTGTAATAGGTTGGTTTGATTACCTACTAATGAGTTTGGCGTTAGCAGGTTTGATTTGTGTAGCATACATATTAAAACTTGATTCAAAAGAATCATAAAACAATTAAATAATAATTAAAAAAGGGACAAATATATAGCTGCTCAGAGGTTATAAGAGGCTTGGAGTGCCCTATTATGTATCAAGAAGTTCATTTAATGATCCTTATACTTTTCTATATGGCTACAATCTATATAGCTACAATTTAAAGTCTTTGAGTCTTTCCAAAAGGCAAGTAAAGAGATAGAAGAAGCTATTTTGTTGGTCTTATCAAAGGCAAATGAAGAGATGTATGGATTGGAAATAATAGAGGCAAATAATGATGTACTAGGTCTAGGTAGTATGTATGTATATCTAGCAAAACTCGAAAAGAAAGGCTTAATCAGTTCAAGACCAGAGAGTGATGTTGAGTCTTATCCTAGAAGGCTTTTCAGTTCAAGACCAGAGGGTGATGTTGAGTGTTATCCTAGAAGGCTTTATCAAATTACTGATAATGGTAGAACTTATCTTGATTTGATTGAAAATAAAATAAAGGTGCAATCATAATATGGAGTATTTGACCGAACCTAAGCTTAGTAGAGAAGCACAAAATGGGAAAATAATTATCAGCTTATTGGTTGAATATTATAGTGTTTTGAGAAAAAGCCTGGAAGAGTGGCAAAGCATAAGAGAGAAGATTATTTTTATTAGTATATTAACGCTATTTGGATTAGTTTTTATACTTATAGAGCTATTTTTGCCTATCAGTAGTATTGGTTTTAGATCGATTCTAGTTATAGGGTTGGTAGTTCATTACTTTGTGTTTTTGTTTTTAAGTTTGGTAAAAAGAAGAATTATAGAAAGAAGAATAAAATTAAATGCTCTCCAGTTGGAAGAGATTATTAAAGTGGTGTATGAGGTTTTAGAACATACAAATCAAGAGGATTTCGGGGTAAAGCTTGAGATGAAAATCCGCTTAGCAGAAGGTATTAATGCCTTAGAAAAAGCTAACTATGTAAGAAGCAAGGTTATAGGTAATGGAAAATCAGTTGTAATAAGCAATTCTTTGGATAGGGAAGTTTTATGAAACAGAAAATATTAGCAATAGCATTAATACTGATAATACATTTAACAACTCTTACAGGTTGCGCTCAAACCAAAGTTAATGGTGTAAGCAATAATGGTGGAAAAGAGCAAGTAGGAAATGTGTTGTTTGTAGCACCTAAAGGATGGCAGCGACTAGACAAAGTTC
>CAZHXL010000514.1:0-1780 GCA_964536575.1 uncultured Clostridia bacterium
ATTTTGTTTTTTCTTATTTTTCAAACCAAAGGCCGCAATTCATCCCACGCCTAAAAACGTGGGCTTTCTTGCGGAAGATTTGTAAACTGATAGCCTTGATGAATAGAAAAAACAAATGCATCATTAGGCAACGCAAATAGGTTTCCATCTTCTATTAAAAGTTCCTTTGCCCATTCCTGAATATCAATAAGGTTATCGTAGAACATATCTGTACCTACATAGAATGATCCAGCCCTATGACCCATTGCTAACAAGAATTCCCTATAAATTGCTGGAAATCTCATATTGATAGCGGATTCGAGATTATTGATTTCATCAATAGTACAGCCTTTTATACTGTTAGGATTGGCAATACCAGTAGAAATAATTTTCTTAACGATCTGTGAAATCAAATCCGATTTCATGGTTTTTGCCTCACAACATTTCTGACTATAACCAAGTAAATTGCTAATTAAAAGGAAGGTTTGAGCCACTATTTTTCTGTTACTTTGCGGCTAGTGACAGAAGTGTTGGGTCATGGTCATATTAGGCAATTGCTGCCAATCCCTTTTTCTTGACTAAAGACAATAGTTTCTTAGATGAGCCAGTAGGCCGTTTCTGACCGCACTCCCATTTACTAACTTCCCCTTTACTTACGTTTAAATAGTGAGCAAAAACACTTTGGCTAACTTGTTCACGTTCCCGTAATTGACGGATTTCTTCCCCTGTAAAATCATGAACCTCAGTCAAACAAGCTTTATCAAACCGTAGCATTGTTGCCTTGTCAATTACACCAGCGTCGAAATAATCAGAAACTGTCTCATGGATAGCGGCAAAAGCATCGCTTTTATATATTTTATTCTTGCCCATCATATACCTGTTTCCTGAAATGTGGACAAATGTACTCAGCCACATCTCGCACCTTTGTTTTGCCTTAGGGTTGCTAAGATTGCAAAGGTAGTTTCGCTCTGCGATTGACCAGTGTGGTATTAACGGATTTTAGACCTTCCACTTGACGGTTTGCACCTCCCGAATGGTTCATCGCATTCGGTCTACTGGTATCTGGAGTCCTGCCCGAAACAGTCGCCTGAAGAACAAAGGCTTCTCCAGGCTTTCCAAAACGGGCGATGAATCTCTCTAGTAGAATTTGTTTAACCCTAGCTACAGGCGTGTATAGCGTAATTTCAGGGTCATTTAATCTACTTTTGAGATTAATGGCAGCAACGTGGTCACTACAGCCAGCGTGCCCGCACCACAGGCACTGAAACTTGTCAGCTTGTCGGTTTTTACGGTGAACAAACCCACATTCTGTGCAAGTTTGCGAGCTATAGGCCGCGTTTACTTGCTTTCGATCAAAACCTTTGACCGACGCCTTAAACTCTAGCCTTTCCTTCAATTGACTTCTTGCCCACATACTTACTTTTCTACTTATTTTCTTGCTTTGGGCTTTGCCTCTTATGTCTAGCTTTTCTGTTATCAATATTTTAGGTTAATGAGTGTCTACTACTTGATTTATTGCTGTATTTATTTGTCTATTTATTTCTTTTCTTAATTTTCTATTATGTACTTGCTGCTTTTGATTGCCTAAATTATATTTCTTAATATTTCTAGCTTTTTTATAATTTCCTTTCTCTTTAGCTTTTTTGGCTAACTGATATAATTTATTACGTTTACGTCCTTTTTCAGATAATTCTTCTGACCCTTTACTTAATACTTTACCAAAGTTTTCCCCATATCGCTGATTTTGGTAGTGTCGCTCAGTTTAAGCGGTAACAGTATCAAAATCAGGAAACAGATGGCT
>CAZHXL010000515.1:0-1714 GCA_964536575.1 uncultured Clostridia bacterium
AAAGTGCTTGCTACTTTGCCTACTAATTAGTTTCTTGAAAATCCTTTTGCTATATTTCACTGGAACAGGTTTGGTAGAGGAATTTATGTTTATTGTATTCCTAAGCTTTATAAATCTGATAATGCTGTTTTAATACAATCAATAGCAGACTCCGCATGTGTTCTTACAAAGGAAGATGTATCTTCTTTTTCAGCTTTTGATAAGATTGGCATAATTGTTTCTATATCTAATTTCTCATGTCTATTAGCAATATCAGCAAATGAAATTAAAGCTATACCTCTTACTATTTGATTTGAGTCATTAGAAAGCCTTATACATTGTTCTTGTGCAAATAATAAATTGTCATCATTTCGTACAATAGCTTTAATGCCTAAGAGTATGCGATCAATACACCCAGAATTTATATCACTAATAGAAAGTTGCTGGTTATATTCATTTGACGTACAGAACATAAGTACATCATCTAATGCACTATCTGCGTGTTCCTTAACAAACGTACTAGAGTCAGTTAAAGCCTGAATAATAATTGGCACTACGATTTCTGTATTGAGTTGTTGATGAATGCGTGCAAGATGGCCAAAACATAGTATTGCAAGTCCACGAACATTTTCATCTTTATGATTTACAAATTTTCTAAATATAGATTGTGCCCAGTGCCAATCTGGCTCAAAAAAGGCTATGCTAACTAATGCATCACAAATTTCCTCTATATTGCCTGAATGAATTTTTTTTTGGGCTTCTTCACAAGATAAAGGAATTATTTCTTTGTAATTCATCGCATCTCCTAACAATAATCATTGTATCTTACCTTTTTTATCAACAAGATCTAGTTTTTTTAATAAGTTTTGTGCTCCTGGCTCAAGTTTATTAAAAGGGCGCACGTGTCCATGATAAATATCAGGGTGACTACCACCAATTGATACTCGATCACGGTCAAATACAACTATCTCTTTATTCTTGAAGTCTATACCTACACGGCGAGGGGATGTGGGCTTTATTTGAAACGAGGCATCAAGAGCCGCTTGACCATTTATAGGTGCAGGGCTAATTTCTTGACCGTGTGCACCAGATCTGGTAGCAGATGTATGTTTAGGATTAGTTTCATATTGCAAACTTCTCATACCACCAAGACTTCCGCCACTGGTGGTTGTCTCAGCACTTTTTACAGCATCTGCTATTGCTGCCAATTTTCCTGTAGTGACAGTAGTTGACTCACCCTCAGACACAGCAACGCCAACACCAGTAAGAGAACCTCTTCCTGCTAATGGTAAAGCTATTAAAGCAGCATCAGTTACGTGCATTATAAGTTCTTGAGAAGCATCTGAGGGCTGGTAAGGTTCTATAAGATCCTTTTGAGTCCCAAGAACTGGAACCATCAAGTTATTCATTCCTATAAAAACATTGGCTACTGATTTGGCTATTGCCTCTGCTGCTTTATAAGTAAATTCTGATTGTTCTTTGGTTCTGTTTTTTTGAAGCCCCAAAGGATCTGTATTATTAATAGGGTTGTTTGAAACGTAAGCGTATCTATTCCAGGTTTGAGGATCTTCTAGTTCTGCACTCTTCCCTAAAGGATCAACACTTGTAAAACGACCTTGGTTAGATGAAAAATACCTAGCTTGTGCAAAATCAAGTTCTGTTTCTTCGTCTCTTTGATAGCCGGTTTCTGTGGTGTAGAGAAAAGCAGCTAACTGGTTGAAAATAAATTAAATTA
>CAZHXL010000516.1:0-1714 GCA_964536575.1 uncultured Clostridia bacterium
AAGGAGTTAACCAAAGCAGAAGCAAGAGGAGCAAGCTCATTAAGAACGATATGAATAATTCTGCTGCTATCACAAGAGGTTGAAGTGCTGTATTAAGCTGAGTTTTTCCATCAAAAAGTCTATCAACTACTATTTCTTGGTAATGCGTTGCTATTACTCGTCCTAGTTGGCGTCCTCGACGATTTCTCTGATGTGCAAAGTATCCTTTAGTCGCAAAAGTAGATTTTGCTCCACAAGGCATTCCTGTCATATCTATATCTAGCAATTGTTTACTCTGTTTGTAGTTATGTTTATATCCATAACTATGCTTACGATAAATTATATCTACTGCTTCTTGCATTTCTTCAACATTTTCAGCATTACAGGCATTTAGAGTTTCTTGCACCACTGATTGTTCTGCACACCCTTTTCGCCCAAACGCCATTTGTAATGCTCGATCACTTCTCAACCTTGTATTTAGCCCTTTTGCTCCTGCCAATATTGCTATGAACCCATCCATTAGCTTCTCTGCTGGCTTATGTTTAACCCTCTTTTGTGCAATATTTACTGTTTGAAATATTATTGCAAACACTTTCAAAGCTTTCAATTTCATTCCTATTGCTGCTAGCACTGCGTATGGCGTGTAGCGACTCGTTTGGTTTTTTGTTGTAAACTTCTTCATCTGGATGTTGCTCCTGTTGTGATTTGGCTTTTTTACCTTCACTACAATAAGTATAAGACTAGCTCTACTGCTATATTCTCAAGGCTCAAACGTAACAGGACATCAAGCCTAGGAAATGAAAATAAGGGAAAGGTAAAGGAACTGAAAATATTCAAACTATCAGAACTCAAGCCAGTCCTCAAAAGTACAAAGAAGTAGACAATATACCGAAAACATTCGCATATTCCAGTGGCACAGAGTTGCTAAGAAGGTGGTACGCTCAAAAATGTGAAATATGCGGAAAAGATGAAGGCTACTTTGAAATACATCATATCCGAAAGCTAAAGGACATCAAGGAAGGCAAGCAAAGATGGCAAAAACTTATGATAGCAAGAAAAAGAAAAACGCTTGTTTTATGTGTTGAATGTCATCACTTGCTACATTCTAGTAAATTACCTGATTGGAGATTTAAGGATAATAGAATGGAGAGCCGTGTACAGTGAAAGCCATAAGCATTGATTCGGAGGGAAGTATATGGTATACCCAACAATGGGAGCGCGGCACCTACCCTACTTTTCAGGTATTGTTTCTATTCCTAAGAAAGAAGATTTAGAGAAAGATCCATTACGTTTTGTTAGTAAGCTTTTGAAATTGGTTGGACTAAAGCAACATAGAGTTGGTAGAGCTAGTAAGGGACAATATCAGATTGATACTGACTCCCTTCCTTTTATCAAACAAATAGTTGCTAAACGCTCTATGGCTTCCTTGATTGATGGTGATAGTGCTTATGGTGGTTATGCTGATTATGGTAATTATGCTGATTAATAATCTAGCTTCATAACACAAATAGATAACACAAATAGGCTAAAAACCTTTGGGAACACTATTGCTTATATTAAGTAATGGTAATGATTAGTGTTCCAGTGAGATAATTAGTTTACTTGGTCACAATATAGGTTAAATACAGCTTAAACATAGCCATATTTTAACCAAAATAAGATTGGTTAATGAATAAGTTATTGGCTATAATCGGCTCGCTGTAACAAATAACTTTTAAGATGTCTATGTTTCAAA
>CAZHXL010000517.1:0-1709 GCA_964536575.1 uncultured Clostridia bacterium
GCGTCAAGTAATAATAATGAAAGAGTACCAAGGGTTAAAATTTCACGAAATAGCAGAAGTTCTTAATATACCTATTAGTACCGTAAAAACCAGAGTTTATACTGGACTTGAACAATTAAAACAACGCTTAAGTCACTTAAAAAGCGTTTTGTAGGATGCAAGGAAGCTTATGAAAAATCAAACTATTAATTGTCAATATAAAGAAGACTTAATTACCTATCTTTATGGAGAATGTACTCCAGCAGAGGAACACACTTTCAAACAACACTTACAAGAATGTGCTGGCTGTAAAAAAGAAGCTACTGATTTTGGTATAGTGAGAAAAAGCTTACAGGCTTGGCAAGTGCCAGAAACTCCGCCCATTGTCTTAGATTTAGCTGTAGCGCGTCCTCGTTCGCTACGGGAAATCTTACAAGAGCTTGGATCCGTATTGCCAGCCTGGTTTAAATATGGCACTGGTTTTGCCTCAGCTTGTGCTACTAGCTTGTTATTACTAGCGGTGTTTAACACTCAAATTCGTTATGACCAAAATGGTTTTAGTTTCAATGTTGCATTGTTTGGTAGCTCAAGCACAAATCAAACTACAAACCTTACCAATCAACGAGTGACAAATGACGAAGCTACTCAAGCAATGATCTCAAAAGCCTTAAATGAAAAAGAAGCCCAAATAAATCAGGCTTTAGAAGAAAAACGCGCCCAAATAGAAAAAGAATTACGTAAACAAATTGATTTTTTAACCGGAGAACTTTCTGAGAAAAGCAATAATGAGCTTTCAAAAGCCTCTTTAGAGCTAAAACGACAACACCATGCTGAGTTAGAAAAAGCTTTGCAACAAATTAAACACCAACGTGGCCAAGATACAACTGGTGACGAAGAGGATCTTTTTAATCTTTGGGGAGGAATTGATGGCAAAGTGCTAGAAAAAGCAATTGAAAATACTCGGAATTTTGATCAATCAGGTCAATAAGCAACAGTTTCTTTAGCCCCTCATATTAAATTAATTTCCTAAGCCTAACTATTAACCTATAGTTAGGCTTTTTCTTTTAAGCATTCTAATTGATGGTAATAATTCAATAAAACTTTTGATTGTAATGTAGGGTTTTTACTAGCTAAATGGGTTAATTTTTTTATATGGCTTATAAAATCTTTTCCTAGGCTAGCAAATTGAGTAGCTTTTTCTATAGCTAACTCATAGGCACTGTTGTTTGCAAGTGCTTGAATTAGCCCTATTTCTAGAGCTTGGCTAGCAGTAATTCGTTCAGCCGTAGCAAAAAGCTGTTCAGCTTTGTTTCGCCCTACTATTTGCGGTAATCGATAAGTCCCACCAAATCCTGTAATTATCCCAATATTCGCTCCAGGATGAGCAAATATTGCTCGATCTGAGCCATAACGAAGATCACAAGATAAGGCTAGGTCTAAGCCTCCGCCCATACAAAAACCATCAATAGCTGCTATTACTAATTTAGGAGAGTTACTAATAGTGCGAAAAAGATTACCACCTAGTAAGGAAAAGTCTACTGCTGATGAAGGGGTGAGCTTAAGTAACTGCTTAATATCTGCGCCTGCTGCAAAGGCTTCTCCTAAACCATGTAGAACCAATACAGAAGTTTTAGAAGATTGACTTAACTCAGAAAAAGTACTTGTTAATTGCTCTAATGTCTTTATACTCAGTGTATTACGTAGGGCAGGACGGTTAAGTGTAATAATTG
>CAZHXL010000518.1:0-1708 GCA_964536575.1 uncultured Clostridia bacterium
TTTATTGAAATCTGCAATCATAAGCGAAGAAAACTCAGCAAATCCTTCTACAAAGGAAGATACATGTGATTCATAGAATGAAAAATCTGTTTCATAGTAATCAATATCATAAAACTCTAAACCTTCATTTATATCCCAATCTATATAATCAAATATTGAAACATCTGATATCAATATAATACCTGTCCCAAAAGCAACAACAGGAACTACTGTATCAAGCGTAAAATATTTACCCCAGTTAGGAGAGTAATCGCCTTTACCCTTTTTATCTTTACCCTTCTTATCTTTCTTATCTTTCTTATCTTTCTTATCCTCCTTAGGTTGCAATCCAAAAATCATCCAACCATCACCAGCAAACTTAGGATTGGTAAAATAATCATAAGGAATATAGCAATAACCATTTTCACCCCATTTCGCACCCCAAGAATTGCGAACAATAAATACTTTATCCTTATCTGAATAGCCTACACATAGCATTGCATGTGCACCTGTAGCTTTTTCGCCACTAGGATCTGGGACTAGAACGCGGCCCTTTGGCCCTACTTTTTGGAAAGACTCAAATAGATTGAGAGCAAAAATAATTGGATAGCCTTCTGCTAAACAACTACGCATATGGTGAAGATTTCTTATGTCTAGTCGTTTGCCATTTTTTACTACTATATCTTTAGCTTCTCCATAGGATTTTTTATCTGGTTTGACTAAAACTTGTTTCTCATCAAATGGCCAAGTTTTTTCTATACAGACTCCCATTTTTTGTACTACTTTTACTGCATAGGCGATGTGTGAACCACAAGGTTCATTAGCTTTTCCATCCATATCACGTGCATTAAAATAAATAAAAAGACGGCTTAAATCAGGTGATTTACCATAGGTGCGTTTTAGTAAATACTCATAAGCACCTACTGTAGCATTAGCTGTACAACTACTAGTTTGGCTTTGGTCTTCTATAGGGGTCAGATGAGGACGTAAGTCAACCCCTGGAGGTAATTTATCTTCTGTGAACTTAGGGACGTATTTTGGAGAGCTAGGATCTTTTGGATCTGGTAGCAACCCACCAATCTTAATTTCTTGACCAGTTTCTTTGTTCTTTAATATACCTTGTTGAACTTTGGTGTTTTGAATTGGAGAAGCACCATCATCTGATGGATTAGGAATCTGTAAAACTTGTCCAACCTTAATTAGATTGGGGTTTTTGATGGTACTGCGATTAGCTTGGAAGATTTTTTGCCAAGGTACTTTACCGTTGGTTACTTTTCGGGCGATACTTGTTAATGTATCTCCTTTTTTTACAGTGTATTCTGTATAATCAGCCATATTTTTCTCTCCATGAGTATTGAGTATTTTTTGTTAACTTGTAACATTAAAATTTCTTTAATCAGTATAATAAAACTAAAAACACACTTATTTTGAGTAGTGTCTTAATTTATCGACAAAACTGTTTAAGATCCTTAGCTATCAAGAGCTATTTTGATAGCACAAAAAATTGTAAAAGTATTACTTATGCTTTTGATTGCAGGCACCTAGTAAGAAAAGGTTACTAGTAAAGAATGAAGAGCTTGTCTGCTAATAAGCAGCTAACTAGCAAAAACTCAAAAAGCACTTTCTAGTACTTTTTACTAGTTAGTAAACGCAGGATAAAAACTCATTAGCGATTTTGCACTTATTTTTATAAAATATAAATGAATGTGCTGATAGAAATACTTATATC
>CAZHXL010000519.1:0-1665 GCA_964536575.1 uncultured Clostridia bacterium
GCGCGATCGTCAAGAAATGCGTGATAGTGCTGCTCGTTCAGAGGCTCAAGCCGAACTAGATCGTCAAGAAATGCGAACTAGCTTTGCTCGCCTAGAAGCAAATGCTGAGCATGATCGTCAAGAAATGCGAACTAGTTTTGCTCGTCTAGAAACAAATGCTGAAAAGGATCGTGAGGCTATAACAAACGCCATTATGAATTTGGCTAACATTGTTGGTGGGATACATAATAGGGTGGTTAAGCTTGAAGAAAAATAAATTATTTTTTATAGCTCGCGTTAATTAGACTTAAAATTAAAAGCAATACGACCAGAAAGGCCATTAGGACTTTTTTGAAAAGTCCATTTTTGTGCAGCTTGTAAAGCTGATGATTTAAACACAACGTTTCCACTTAAAAATAGGACTTTTTCAACTGTGCCATCAGGTTTTACTAAAATTCCTACTACCACTCTACCTTGCTGTTGAGCTAATCTAGCGACTTCTGGATAAGTTGCTGGCACTTTTTTAAGAGCTTTTCCTTCTAGGCTTGTTTTTAGTTTTAAGTCAAAAGTCTGTTCAGCAGCAACAGTAAGTTTAATGTCTGTGATTTCTTCTGACTTTAATCCTTCGCTTTCAACTGTTAGCTTGTAACTACCTGTAGATAAGTCTGCGACTTCATATTTGCTATCTTTATCTGTTTTTATAGTAGAAATTACTTGGTCTTCTTCATCCTTTACAATAACAACAGCATCCATTATTGGTCGGCCAAAATCATCTTTAACCGTGCCATTAATAGTAGAAGTAATAACTTGAGCAAAGCTTATTATTGAGGAAAGAAAAATTATTAATAGGATTAAAAATGCGCGGCTTCTCATTTTTAACTTCTCCCGAAATGGAGCATAAGTTAAGTAGGTTAACGAAACCGTAAGTAGTGGTAAATAAATAGCTTAACTACCACTACCTGTAAAAACTACTTAGCTAGCTTTAATCTTAAAAGATGTGCCAATCGTTGCATCTCAAAAGTATCATTACGTTTGTCTTCTAAATCTCTACCAAAAAACCCTTCCAAGGGTTGAGTAATAATAGCATTAGCAGTTGTGCCATCAACCCAAACCGCATGCTGAGTGTTTATTCTAGTTAGATCAAAATCCGTCTCATTATTAGTAATATTAAACGTACGGGTTTGCCCTGCGGCAATAGAGTCAGAAAGATCACCAATACCACCAATAGTTACATCAAAAACTTGATCACTACGATTAAAGCTTTCTATTATCACTTGTGGAGCGCGAGCAGCTACTGTACCAGCATTACGCACTACTACAACAAAATCTGATCCTCTTAAGTTATTAAGTGTTCTAGTCAGCCTATCTATTACTAGGTTTGCCCTAGGAGGAGTAATTGTATCTGTCATAAAATCTAGACCTATTTCAACCCTAAGAGTATCTGAGAGAAATGGTAAATCAAATAACCTATTAAAACTAGCTGACCGTCCTTGAGCGAGAGTAGTTTGGGTAAATATCCCTGTAGATGTAATACCAGAAAATCCATTAACAAATACTGTGTCTGTCTCTAGATTATTATTTGCTTGGTTAAAAACTCTAAGGATAACTCTAACAAAAGCTGCATCGGCTGAACCATTATTTCTCACTAATCCTGTTACTTGTAATTTACCTTGATTATTAGCACGC
>CAZHXL010000520.1:0-1656 GCA_964536575.1 uncultured Clostridia bacterium
CTATTATAACGATCAATTTGTGCAGGGCCTGTGCTGTCTTCAATACGAATTACTTGATCTAGACGTACACTACCTAGTTTGGTAGATGGAACGGTGAGTAAAAAGAGAGCCTCAGATTTATTACGGTCTTTTAACTGAGCACGAACTTGTATATCATAGCGGTCTTCTCCTTCGCGATAGTTTGATACTTGGTCATTACCCCCTATAAGTGTGCGAATGGTGCTAGCAATATCGCTAATTTTTACTCCTAGATCTGCGGCACGATCACGGTCAATATAAATACGTGCTTCGGGTTTGCCTGAAATTAAGCTGTTGTCTAAATCTACTACACCAGGAATTGTACGAGCATAGTCAATGATTTTTTGTGAGTAAATAGTTAATTGAGAGAGGTTTGGGCCTCTTAAACTATATTGGATATCAGCATTTTTCATTGCACTGCTGGAAAAAGCAGCAATATATGCTACTGAAGCACGTAAATCTTTTTGCTTGACTAATAGTTTACGGGCTTTTTCCATTACATCTGCTTGAGGGTATTTTCTTTGAGTAATATCTATTAGCTTTACATAAATAGTTGCTGAGTTAGGGTTACGTTGTGAATCACCACCAATTGTAGTAAGTAGATTAGTTACACCAGTAATTGTGCGAAGCTCTGCTTCTATTTGACTTAAGCGTTCTGCTGTAGCGGTAAGTGAATAACCTTCAGGAGCGCGAACATCAACTTGAAAGTCACTAGTGTCATCTTGAGTAATAAAATCTTTGCCTACTTTTTGAAATAAAGGCACTGTAGTCATTGTTACGACTATAGAAAATACTAGTACTAACAAGCGAAAGCGCATACAAAAACCTAGTAAAGCCATATAGCTACGTTCTATTAGGCTATAAAAGAAAGGTTTTTTATTATGTCCGCTTTTGCTTACTTTTAGAAAACGTGCTGACATCATTGGAGTTAAAGTAAAGCTAACAAGTAAAGAAACCCCAATAGCAAAAGCAGCAGTAAGACCAAAACTTTGCATAAATCGCCCAACAATCCCACCCATAAAAGCTACTGGTAGGAAAATAATAATTAAGGAAAGCGTAGTAGCCATAACTGCTAGCCCTATTTCATTAGTTGCTTCGCGGGCTGCTTGCATAGGCGACATTTGCTTTTCTTCCATAAAACGATAGATGTTTTCTAAAACCACAATCGCATCATCAATAACAATTCCTACTGAAAGCACTAGGGCTAACATAGTCATTTGGTTAAGTGTGAAATTCATGTAGTACATCAATGCAAAAGTCGAGATTATCGAGGTAGGAATAGCAATAGCAGCAATAATTGTAGAGCGAAAATTACGTAAAAATAATAGTACTACTAAGGCAGCTAAAAATCCGCCTAATATCAAATGTTCTTTGATTGCTTCAAAAGAGCCTTTAATAAAGCGTGATTGATCACGAATAATTTGCAGCTTAAAGTCTGGTGGTAATAGTCGCTCGATTTCTATTAATCGTTCTTTAACATTATCAACTACTTGTAGTGTATTATTACCAGACTGTTTACGGACTTCTAAAATTATTGCTTCACTGCCATCAAGACGGGCCATTGTGCGAGGCTCTTCAATACCATCTTCTATATAGCCTATATCAGAAATTCTTACAGGAGTGTTATTAATAGTTGCA
>CAZHXL010000521.1:0-1298 GCA_964536575.1 uncultured Clostridia bacterium
TTATGGCTTTTGAATAAAACTCCTCTGCTTTGTCAAATTCTTTAGAATCAGTCAAAGTTACAGCTAGAAAGGTATAAGACATTGCTAGCGAGTAAGGGTTATATTCTTTAGATAACTGGATTGCCTTATCTAAATAAGCTCGTGATAATTCATTAAATTTAATATTAAAGGCTGCCACTCCAGCTATTTGCAGCAAAGAAATAGTATATTCAATATTACAGTTCTTACAATTGGCTAAAATATTTTGTGCTATTTTTAAGGCTTGAGCATTATCGTTATTTTTCAAATATGTAGCAGCTAGTGTCATACTAGGACTAACAAGTAGCTCATCTATTTCCAAGAGTTTCCCTAAATCAATAGTTTCTTTAAATATATCTTCCGCTAAAGAAAACTCTGAAACTTCAACTAGCCGTTTTGCTTGCCATAGTAAAAAGTAAGCACGCAATATTGTATAGTTGTTTTGTTGAGCAAAATGTAACCCATCGTTAGTCGTAATTTCAGCTTGGTCATATTTAAGTAATTTAACTTTTAATTTAGCCACTAGGGCTTTTGTTTTATAAGCTTCTATTAAATTTCCAAATGAAATAAACTGTTGAGCTATTTTTTCTGTTTCGTCCAAACGTTGTTGGTAACGTTCTCCAATAGGTTGATTTGTTAGTTGTGTCAAAGTTTTTCGGCAAGGCAATAGCTTTTGTTTTATTGAATCAGGGGCAGCTTCATAATAAGCTACTAAATCCACACCATACTTATCACCATATTTCTGCTTTATCTCATTAGCTATGTCTTCAGCCTGTTGCAAATCAGAGCTACCTTTTGACTCCAAATACTTATCAATAACAGAGTCTAGTTGTTGGTAAAGATTATTATCAACAGAAATGATACTAGTATTACTAGTATTATTAGCTATAGTGACATTAGGAGTCGTGATAGCAGAAGATGTAAATAATGATAGGTTTTGGTTTTTTATAATTAAGTAAATGCTAGTTGATAGACTCAGAAATATTATGGTAAACGCTACTGCAATAAATATTGAATACCCACGATGAGCTATGTAGCTATTTTGGCTAATAAGTGCTGTATTTCTATCATTGGACTCTTTAGACTGTTTTTTATCATTGCTGCTATTTATGTCATTATTGGTCTTATCGCTTTTACTAGTAGAATTAGCAGTATCATTCTTGGTAGCACTAGCACTAATAGCAGTATTATTTAATAGGTTTAGCTCGGCTAAAACTTCTTGCTTTATCTGTTGTTTTAATTTGTTTTGTTCATGTTGCCAGATAGGATCAGAGATGTAC
>CAZHXL010000521.1:1308-1646 GCA_964536575.1 uncultured Clostridia bacterium
AAGAGCAAAGTTTTCTCATCAGTAGTAAGCTTTTGCCTGTTTCTAAAAATCTCTTCCACGTAAGCAAAGTTAAAGAAACAATCTTGGCATTGTTGAACATGATTATCTATTTGGCGTTCTTCTTTTCTGTGAAGTTCGCCACGCATATATTTAATAAATAGATGAATATTTTCGTTAGTACATTCTGTCATATGTTTTAACCAAATTGAATATAGTCTAAATATAACTCAGGTAGCTTAGGTAACTTTAATAACTTAAATGATTTTAATAACTTAAATAATCTAAATAATATTAGTCTAACAAAATAATAGAAATAAGGTTAGTAGGTAGTGTATCTA
>CAZHXL010000522.1:0-1622 GCA_964536575.1 uncultured Clostridia bacterium
ATGGTAATTTTGTAGCCAATAATTTTGTAGGACTTAATGCTAGTGGCTCAAGTGCTGCAATAACTTCCAGTAGTAAGGGCAGCAAAGAAGGCAAATATCAAATCAATGGTAATACTTTAACTCTTACTTACTCCAATGGTCAACAAGAGGAACTTTCATTCTTTATCTACCCAGAGAATGAGCAAGAAAGTAGACCAGGAGTGATTGTGATTGGCGGGGTTAGTTATTTGCTTAGGAATTAAATTAAAAAAAGGAAAGGTCTTTATTTATGGAGACTCTACTAGTAGTTGGTAAATCTATTATTTGGGTAGTTTATTTAGGCATGACTTTTTTAACAGAAAAAATATTTATGGAATGCAAAACCAAAGGAAAGCTAGCGATCTTACTAGGCCAAATAATATTAATGAGCACAATGGTAGCACCTTATTGGTTTATAGAATCTTGGAATAATCAGTTATCAGGTCAATTGGTTGCGATTATAGGTCTTTGGTTGATGATCTGGGTAACTTGTTTCTTTCACCGCAAAAAAATAGTTTCCATAATAAAAGATAAAGCTGTTGATGGTGAGCAAAAGTATAATGGAGAGTGCCCATGAGAAATCTTAAATATGAAAAAGTATATGGGTCGTGGCAAGAAGGCATCTATCCATACTTTAAAGCTAGCGATGTTCTAAAAGATAAATCAGAGTTTATTTACTGGTGGCATATAGAGAGTGGGTATGCAGTAGAATCAACTTATTGGGCTATAGATGGAAGTAGAGATTTAATGCCTTTATTTGGAATTGGTTTGGAAGATCTGGAATTTTTAGTAGAAAGAAAAGAAGAGTCAGGTTCAATTGGATATCCTAAAGTAATATCTATAGGAAAAATAAAAGATTTAATTAAACCTGAAATACTAGACCGTAAAGAGTGCTGGGAATGGGTTTATGTAGCTTGTCAAGGTTATAAAAATAATGAGTATGCTCCAGGACAAAAGATTGAATATCTAAGATTAGAGCCATTTGCGAGTAATAGTAATAGCGATTTCATTTGGCTAATAAGTGGTGAAACACCTATTTATAGATTAAGGAAAAGGGCTAGTTTTAGTAGGTTAGAAAGCTTTTATGGCAGAGCTAAAACTTTAATTAATAGAAAATTATCTTACGTAGGAAATATAGGTAATAAGTTTTTCAATAATATAATAGTCATTATTTTGCAACACGTAATTATATGGTTAGGAACAATAGCTTTATATCATCATTATTTAGATGTAACACCATCAATAATTGAGCTTGTAGGATTAGTTGTATTAATACCAGTAGTAATGTTTTTTGATGCGATAGCCCGTAGTTGTGCAAATGAAGTTAAGAAACCATTTAGAGTGCTAGCACGATTGTCAGTAAATCTCTTTTTTGCTTTAACGGTATCTATCTTCTCAGTTTGGCTAGTAGCCACTTAAATAAAAAACCGTCATTAGAGTAAGGAGTACTTATGCAATTACTATCATATGAACCTCAGCAGGCTTTTATCCCTGTAGTTAAAGGTAAACCAGTTGATTTAGAAGATGAGATTTTATCAAAAATAAGCTTTTTGCCTGAGTCTGAGCAAGCAAAATTACTTGGGTTGGCTGCGCCCAAGCTCCAA
>CAZHXL010000523.1:0-1617 GCA_964536575.1 uncultured Clostridia bacterium
AAAGCGCGATATAAACGAAAAAACTTTTTAGTGAGAATCTTTCCATTACTTTTCTACTTTCAACAATTTGGCATTTGCAAAAGATATAATTAAAGCAATAATCATCAAAAGATATGAAAATGCTGCGGTTTTACCATATTCTGCTCGTTCAAAAAGTTGGTAAAGATAGAGGCCAGAAAGCGAAGTTGCTCCTACTGATTGACCTTGAAATTCTATATATGGCCCGCCAAATCCACCATATTTACTGCTTGCCATTGCATAAATTTCTGTAAAAGCATTAAGCGCGCTCATAGTTCCAGTAATGATCATAAAAAGGATTATAGGCTTAAGTAGTGGTAAGGTTATATAACGCAATTTTTGCCACCAACTTGCACCATCAATATCTGCTGCTTCATAAATTGATTCTGAAATATTCTGGATTGCTGATAAAAAAAGCATCATACCAAAACCAGCACCTTTAAGTACTATAACTAGTGCAATAGTTGGCAAAGCAGTATAAGGATTAGCTAGTAGCCCTGATTCTGGTAAATGTAAGCCTATTTTACCTAGTAATATGTCTAGTAGGCCATAATTTGGGCTTAAGATTAATACCCAGATTGTTCCTACTACATATAAATCAAGTACATTAGGCAAATAAAAAGCACTACGGAAAAAGGCAGCACCTTTTAATCTATTGTTTAATAGGATAGCCAGCCAAAGACCTAAAGCAATAGAACTAGGGATTGTTAAAACCGCATAAGATAACGTTAGTCCAAGTGACCACCAAAACCTAGTATCCGTAAGTAGTGATTGGTAGTTTGCTAGTCCAACATATTCCATACTATTAAAAATATTGTACCAGTCAGTAGAAAATGTTGTGCTTCTAAAACTAAGGTAGAGGGAATAGATCATTGGGTAGCCTAAAAATATTATAAAAACAGCAAGAAATGGTGCTAAAAAAAGATATGAAACGAGAGTTTCACGCAGACTTGAGTTTGATTTAATATTCATTTGCCATCCAAAAACCTAGTGATTACTTACCTAAGAAAAGTCTTGACTTGTGAGTTTATTTTAAAGTAGAGCTTTTTCAGAAATAGGATCAAAAAAATGACATTTTTCTGGGTTAAAAGTAAATTGACTCTTTTCTCCAATCTTCAGGTTTGCATCAGCAGGTAAACGGGCTGTAATTTCACTAGTGTCTATTAATAGTTGAACAAAAATCTCGTTACCCATTTGTTCTATTATTTCTACGTTTGCTAGAAAGACATTTTTGTTATTTGTGTCATTAGCAATACTAATATCTTCAGGGCGTATACCTAAAACCAATTCTTGTGAAGAGGGGTTTAGGTTAAGCAAGGAAAATTTTTCTCCAAAAAGCTCTATTAAAAAACTATTTGTTTTTAACAATATCTTATTATTTTCTTTGGTACTTTGGCAGTTAATAAAATTCATGGATGGGCTACCAATAAAACCAGCAACAAATTTATTAGTAGGCTTTTTATATAGCTCTAAAGGAGGTGCTATTTGCTGAATTTCACCGCCTTTTACTACCACAATTTTGTCTGCCATTGTCATAGCTTCAACTTGATCATGTGTAACATAAATCATTGTGGCTTGTAATTGACGATGTAGTTTGAT
>CAZHXL010000524.1:0-1588 GCA_964536575.1 uncultured Clostridia bacterium
GGTTTACTAAAATTAGCCCTTTTAGAAGATGTATTAACAAATTTTTCTTATACATCTTTTCCTCCTCTCATGCTATGGCAATTAATTTAGAGAAATTTGCCTAGATAAAACCTTTTTAAGTATTTATTTAAGGTTCTGTAAGATCATAATTTGCTGTTTAATTATAAAGAGCTTCTCGGTTTTATTAAAAAAAACTTTAATAAAAAAAACACTAGAGAAAGTACATTATAGAATGCAGTAGAGTTACATCCTAGCCTTAACAGGGATTGTTTTTGTTTTACCATTTTGATTTGGCAATCTTGGCAGGTCATAAACTACACTTTCTTGATTGACTAGGAAGCAATTGATACTATTAGCTATAATGCTTTCCCAGTAAGTTAATCAATAAGTTTTATTACTATTTTTCTTTGTTTCTTGGTGCTTTTCTTGCTGCTATGACTACTAGACAACTAGAGATTATACTTCAACCTATGCTGATTGAGGATCTAGAAGCTTGTTGGGAATTAGACCAACGTTGTTTTCCTCTTAGCGAGGTTTATGATCGAGATATGGTGCGCTATTTGTTACTTCATCAAGGGCGTGTTTGCTACAAAATAAATAGATCAGACAAAATGGTAGGATTTGTTATTGGTTTAGTGCAAGAGGATGGTACAGGACATGTTATTTCTCTTGCCATTGCACCAGAAGTACGAAGTCGAGGCTATGGACGTTGGTTAATGGAGCGTTTAGAAAGTGGCTTTCGCTTACGTAATGTTATAACTTTACGGCTAGAAGTTCGCACTAGTAATAAACAAGCACAGCACCTTTATACTAAACTTGGATATTTCATTGTAGAGAGATTTACGCAATATTATTCTGATGGTGGTGATGCTTATTTGATGATTAAATCTCTTTTAGATCTTAGCCCTGAAGATACAGATATTTAGAGGCTAGAAACGAGTAGCAATTGTGATTAAGAAAAAAACTTTTTTTCTCTTTAATATTTTTTGGCTCTCTGTAGTAGTTTTAGCTTTAGCTGCTCCAGATTCCCTTAGTCCAAAAGAAGCCCGTAAAGTAATTGCTAATATTCCTGGGTTTGAATTTGACCCTGATCTAGTTAGGATTCAATCTATTGATCCACCAAAAAATGTTGGTCGTGGTGGAGCGGTAGTAGAAGCTCAATTTATGGCGGCTTTTAGGGTAGAAAAAAAGGATTCTTGGCAAGTCGCAGAAGTACGTTTGGGTAATGGGCAATGGGAAGATATGGAGCTTATTACTAGTGCTGTAAGAAATGAAAAAATAAAACGCACTAAGGAAAGGCTAGAAAAAATGTCAGTTGCTTTAGAAAATTACTACAAAGCAAAAGGTTCTTATCCTCAGGTTCGTGACATAGTTGCCTTGACAGACCTTTTAGTTCCTGATTATATCAACCCTTCTATTAGAACAGATCTTTGGTCAAACTATTTGCTATATAGTTCTGATGGCAAGACTTATCAGTTACAGTCTCTAGGGCCAGACAAAAAAACTAATAGTGGAGACGAGATTGAGGGCAAACCAAAAAATTAGCGTAGGGGCGAGCCTATATGTCACTGGTGTCAACTTAAGAATA
>CAZHXL010000525.1:0-1585 GCA_964536575.1 uncultured Clostridia bacterium
GACGAGCCGACTACCCGAGTCCGCTGCAACGTTTGTTCGGTTGCGATTAAACTTTATCTTCCGGTTCTGTAAGACTATCTGTTGTATTATCAGTAGATTCTGAAGAAGGTTCTTGCAGTGTAGGTTCTGAATTGGAAAGGATTTGAGTATCAAAATCTAAAATAATCTGCTGAATCTCAAAAGGCTCAATATCTTGCTGCTCGGATTTAGAATAAATGGTAATCAAAATGATTTGTTCGTCTTTGCATTGGTAAATAACACGATAGCCACCACTTTTACCTCTTGCGCTATCTGTATTTCTTACCCTAGCTTTAAATACTTCATAAACAACACCTTTTATCTGATCACCTGGCTTATTTCCTTTGGCTAGTTCGTCTAATAATTCTTGTAAATCAGTTTTTATCCTGCGATATTTTTTGGCTAGTTGTCTAAGATTACGTTTAAATTCTGAAGTGTATTCTACATTGAAATTAGGCATATGTTCTTACTCAGCATCAATCCCTTCCCATAAATCTTCTATAGGATAAGTTTCATCTTTTTGTGCTTCTCTCCAACCTTGTTCAAAACTTGCTTTTGCGGATTTTAGACTAACACTTTCCTTAAAGGTTCTCATTAATTGTAAAACATAAGGAAGGTATTCTTCTGGTAGTGAATCTAATTCCGCTATTACCTGCTTTCTATATACATTTGTTGTACTCATTGTTTCCTTACTCCAAACTTACTAACTATATCCAAACCTATTTTTACTGTGTTAGGTTTTATTACTTTGAATTATATTTCCTTTCCTAGTCAAGCCTATTCTGAAAATATTACTCACTTAGCGTTGAAGCAACCGAACCCTAAGTTCAGCGGCGAGCGAGATTGGCGAGTGTTAACGAGCTGACCTCGCGAGTCCGCTGCAACGTTTGTTCGGCGGCTAATTGTATAGAATACAGTTTAAGAAGGTTAATCAGAGTACAGAAAGCAAGAAGTTTCTTCAAAGAGGTTGCCACGTTTACTTTTTAACCATTGAGTAGGAGAAAACTCGTTAAAAAATAAGCACCACTCGGTTTGACCTTCAGAAGTAGCAAAAGAATGAAGCCACAAACCGCCAGATAATTTAAGATACAATTCAGGTAAGCGGCCTTGGACTTCAATGGATTCTATAGTTCTATCTTTTAACTTAGGAAAGCGATTATCAATAACTCTATTTGTACTCCAACTCCCAAAATAAATGGATTTAACTCGCTCAACACGCCAACTCCATTCAATCATAATGGTGTACTCGCCTTTGTAACTAATTTTCTCTTTTTCATCCACTATCTTTTTCTTTGAAGTTAACTCACCAAGTTCTAAGAATATTGCTGAACCATAACCTCTCCATACCCATGCTACAGGTAAACCTATTATTGGTTGTACTAATTCATCAAATTCTTTGTGTGTTATCAGCTTTTCTATCGTAGTTTGTTCTCTCATATTCCTTCATTATAAATTTATTTCTCTACCTTTTCCTATTAAAATTTTGTCCTCCTAAAGATACACTTTAAGCCGCCGAACCCAAAGTTCAGCGGCGAGGGGCGTCAGTGAGCGAATGCGAACGGACGAC
>CAZHXL010000526.1:0-1573 GCA_964536575.1 uncultured Clostridia bacterium
ATACACCATTAAATAATATTACTGGACAGCCTGCTATGTCAGTTCCTTTATATTGGAATGAGCAAGGCTTACCTATAGGGGCACATTTTGTTGGTCGCTATGGTGATGAAGCAACATTATTTAGACTAGCATCACAGCTAGAAGCCGCTCGCCCTTGGGTAAACCGCCGCCCAGGAGTTTTTGCCGTTTAAGTGATTTTATGTTGTAAGTTTTTTAGGATAGAGGCTAGACCACGTTATTAGATAAGGTCTAGCCTTTTTTGCATACAATGATAAAATACCTTTTATACTTAAATTCCAGCGTAACTATTTCCAGCATAACTATTACTAGCGAGGTAAACTAATGCCTTCTTTATCTATTGTTATTCCTGCTCTTAACGAGGAAGCGTCTACTGCTTCAATAATTGAACGCTGCTTAGCGGTAAGAGAAGATTTAAAGCGGGAAGCTAATTTAGATGATATTGAAATTATTGTTGTTAGTGATGGTAGTACAGATCGAACACCAGAAATTGCTAGTAGCTACAAGGAAATTAAGCTAATTGCTTATGAAAAAAATAAAGGTTATGGTGCAGCACTAAAAATGGGTTTTGCTGCTAGCAAAGGCTCTATTGTTAGTTTTCTAGACGCAGATGGTACTTGTGACCCATGTAGTTTTATTGCTATGTGTAAGTTAATGACAGCACAAAATGCTGATGTGGTCATAGGGTCACGAATGCATAAAGACAGCAAAATGCCTTTAGTACGTCGAATTGGTAATTACTTATACGCAACTTTAATTAGCCTTATAGGTAATACTATGATTACTGATAGTGCTAGTGGTATGCGTATTATTCAACGTAGTTCTCTTAGTAAACTGTACCCTTTACCAAATGGCTTACATTTTACTCCAGCGATGAGTTGTAAAGCGGTGCTAGATCCAGAATTAAAAATCTTAGAAATCACTATGCCTTACCAAGAACGCGAAGGGCGTTCTAAATTAAGTGTAATAAAAGATGGCTTTCGGTTTCTTAATGTCATACTAGATATATCACTTAGTTATCGACCAAGGAAAATTATTGGTATTGTTGGGTTTATTCTATTATTAACCTCGTTTCTTTATGCTATTTATCCAGCAGAATTTTACTTATCATATCGTAGATTAGAAGAATGGATGATCTATCGCTTAGTTACAATAATGGTGTTAGCTGTAGGCGGACTTAATATTATTTCTATTAGTGAAGCTTGTGAACAGATGTTACAGATGGGAGGTTATCGTAAATATAATAGTTTATTTGGAACAATCTTAAATAAAATCTTTTCTCAAAAAGCCTTACTACTTTGGGGTGCTTTAGCCATTTTGATTGCACTAATAGTTAATTCTAATACCATTACACAATATATTACTACTGGAAAAATATCCGTTCATTGGTCATATGTGATTTTTGGAGCCACTATAACTTTGGCTGGATTACAACTAATAGGGCTAGGTTTATTACTAAGGTTTATTAGTTTTTTTGTTACTAGGGTACAACCAGAACCTGTTAAAGAGTTTTCTGTTTCTACTCAGAAAATAGGTACACATGTCTAAAGATGTA
>CAZHXL010000527.1:0-1559 GCA_964536575.1 uncultured Clostridia bacterium
TACTCTATCTAAAACAAGATAAAAAACCAAAGCTTCTTTATTAATGGGTGGGAAAAATAAATAATAAGTATCTAGAAAAGTAATTAAAATGCTTTCAACTTGACCTTTTCTTTCTAAATTAGCAAAAATGGCTCCTATTGCTAGGTCAAAAGTTAAAGGGTTATCATTACCTGTTCTTTGTTCGTAAGCTAAACAGCGTTGTTCTTGCCCATCAACAATAGCAAAAGAGATAACTCCAGGAAGTGTTATTATTTCAGCAATTGCCTGTTGTATACTATAGCTTTTACTAACTTGTACTTCTTCAGCAATCTCATCACTAGTAGAATATTCAGACAAAGACAAATCTTTTTTATCTAGGGTATTTGTTGACAATATATTTTTTTCTCGATTAGCTTCATCTTTTATTCTAAAAGCCTCCATTAAGACTTCCTCTAGAGTAGTATTAACTATATTTTTCTTTTTACGACAAACATTATTTATTTCTATTCTAGCATCATCCCAAACAAGTATTTCATAAGCACTATATATGCTCTCTATTCCTTCACAAACAGCACTAATTAATTGGCCTTCAGAAAAGTACAAAAAACCTTTCTGCCCACTAGATTTAAGGATTAAAGTACAGGTTTTTTTGTCTAAGCTAAGCAGTTGTAAAAAACTAAACAGAGTAATACCTTCGATATGCCCTTTAGTAGCAGGTGTAAGCGATTTAGTAACTTGTTCAGAAAAAGCACGAAAGTCTAAATTATGTTTTTGAACAAATGTTAAAAAAGCGTTTTGCTTAGGTTTTTTTCCTAGTTTTTCTTCGCTATAATTGGTTAAAACAATAATAGGCAATGAATGAAAGTTTTCCATTATATAAGCAATTAACTCAAAACCATCCATTACAGGCATTTGTAGGTCAGTAATTACTAAATCAATGCTTTCATTACTAAGTATAGAAACAGCTTCTTCTCCATCCTCAGCAGTAAATAAAGCAAGATCTTTCACGTAATTAGTTAGAACACGAGTTAGTAACTTTATAATAAATGCTTCATCGTCTACAATTAAAACTTTCTTCATTAAACACCTACCCTATAAACCTCAAGTTAATATACTTATTGAGTTTCTAAATATTTGATAAAGAAGTAGTTATATCTATTATGCCATCAATATCTAAAATTACCAATATCTCATCCCTTAACTCAAAAGATTTGATAGAAAAAGCTTTGTCTGTTAAAAAAGGTAACTCTATAGGTTTATTTTCAATAGGAAGGTTTAATGTTTTAACTAAAGGTTCAATAGCAATTGCAACAATTGCTTGGGCTGTTGCTGCCCGAGCAATTAATAGTCTAGAGTCTGGATTACTAATTAAACTACTCCCCAGCCCTAGATATAGATTTAAATCAACAACTGGAATAGGAAGGTTTTGCCAATTAATAAACCCTAATATATATTCTGGTGACATAGGAATAGGAGCGATTGTAGCAGATTTTAAGACTTGTAATACCTGGGTTATACTTAATCCTAATAATATATTTTTGTTTTTAATTTGATGATTGCCTGTAGAAAAAACCAATACT
>CAZHXL010000528.1:0-1540 GCA_964536575.1 uncultured Clostridia bacterium
CAACAGAAATATTGCTAGTATTACTAGTATTATTAGCTATAGCAATATTAGGAGTTGTGATAGTAGAAGATGCAAATAGTGATAGGTTTTGGTTTTTTACAATTAAGTAAATACTAGCCGATAGACTCAAAAATATTATAGTAAATGCTACTGCAATAAATACTGACTGTCCACGATGAGCTATGTAGCTATTTTGGCTAATAAGTGCTGTATTAGCATCATTGGACTCTTTAGACTGTTTTGTAATATTGCTGTTATTTATGTCACTATTGGTCTTATCGCTTTTACTAGTAGAATTAGCGGTATCATTCTTGCTAACACCAGCACTAATAGCAAGATTGTTTAATAGTTTTAGTTCGCTTAAAACCTCTTGCTTTATCTGTTGCTTTAATTTGTTATGCTCATGCTGCCAGACAGGATCACAGATGTACTTAAAGAGCAAAGTCTTCTCATCAGTAGTAAGCTTTTGCCTGTTTCTAAAAATCTCTTCAACATAAGCAAAGTTAAAGAAACAGTCTTGGCATTGTTGAACATGATTATCTACTTGGCGTTCTTCTTTTCTATGAAGTTCGCCACGCATATACTTAATAAATAGATGAATATTTTCGTTAGTACATTCTGTCATATGTTTTAACCAACTTTAATATAGTTTAAATACAACTCAGATAACTTAGGTAACTTAAATAGCTTAAATAGCTTAAATAATTTTAATAACTTAAATAGTGCAAATAATATTAGTCTAACAAAATAATAGAAATAAGGTTAGTAGGTAGTGTATCTAGATATATTGCTTTATTATGGCTAGAAGGGACTGTTTCCAAATAGAGATATTCTTTTTGGCTACTTTCATAATTAAGACACACTACCAAAGCTACATGTTAAGTCGTTTTATTAATGCCAAAAACATGCAAAATTCGGGAAACTTTTTCCGGGTTTTAATTTAACTCTTTAACGACAGGGCAAGTATTAAGGGTTTAGCTTAGCTATAATTAATATTCTAAGTAGATAATACTGTATAAAGTCGATGATAAATCAGTAAAAGTTAGCTACACCAATAGCTTTCCTCTAGCACCTTGTACTCTATTTTCATAGGCAATGAATGCATCAAAGATAAGTATTTACAAATCAGGTTTAGCGGTTTGTTGGCACCAAAGAACTATTTTGTTTTTCTGGTAGTTTTTTGCTAGTTTACGACCGTTTTCAATAAGCTTCTCAAGCTTGGACTCATTTATACTAAATCCGGTTAAGCTATTATCTATTAAGAATAAATTCTGATACTGTCCTTTAGGATTTTTAGTATAAGTTTCTACAGCTTTACGCCCTTGTTCAATAAGAAAATCTAATGTAGTTTTACTTACTTGTAATTGCATCACATTGTCCCTGTTTTGTAGTACTAGCCCTATATTGATTCTATTTTTATCCTTCTAACTATCAATATTTGAAGTACTTTTGCTATTTTATATAGATATGTCGCAGTATAGTTAGTTATAGTAAATCATTGTAGCAGCACATTCTAGCAAATTTGATTTCATTTTAATAG
>CAZHXL010000529.1:0-1539 GCA_964536575.1 uncultured Clostridia bacterium
CTCAAAAGGCCAAGAGTGGCAAAATTCAGTTACTGATATCCTTACTCATCTAAACCTACATTCAGCGTATCATCGAGGTCAAATTGCTACTAAGACTCGTCAAAGTGGTTATGCTCCTGCTTATACTGATTTTATTCATGCCGTTAGAAATAATTTGATTTAACTAATTTCTCCATAATTAAACTGTGGCAATATTTCTTCGCCACTACCTCGCAAAACATAATCACAAACCCTACTTAAATAGGATGGGCTTGGGTTAATCTCGATTTTAAATTTACCCTTAGAAACAGATGAGAGAAAATTCCCTGACTTGCCATACCTTCTAAAACAAACCCAATAATTTTTTTTGATTTATGACGGATTCTTGAGAAAAAACCGTCTATTAAGGTTAACTGGCTTTAATGGGTTTGTTCTTTTATAAAACCATTACATTTTCCTTGTAATTTGTAATTTTTTTCCAAAAACACACAACTTTTGAAAAATTCTTACGATAAAACAAACAAGTCATATTACAACTATTTGTGATATGTTAGAATATATTTTTTATTATTTAGCATTCTATTAAATATTATATTAAAAATTTTAGGAGGATTTCATCATGGCATTCTTAGGTGGCATTGGCAGTGCATTCAAAAGTGCTTTTAACGCAGTAAAGAGTTTCGCAGGTAGCAGTATTGGACAATTCGCGCTTAAGGCAGTTGGTAATTTGGTAGCTCCTGGAATTGGTGGCATAATTGCAGGTGCAGCCGGTAAGCTACTTAGTGGTAAAAAAGTAGGTTTTGGGGATCTTATTAGAGGCGGCTTAAACGCTTTTGCTCCTGTAGCTGGGAAATTAGCTGGTAGTCTTATTAGTAAACTTCCAACTGCTCTCCAAGCCCCATTAGGCAATATTGCCAGTAGTCTTCTTAAGGGTGAAAAACCTAGCTTAAGTAGTATTGCAGGTATACTAAGTAAGACTAAACTTGGTGGCACACTTTCTAAAGTTCTTAACCAAGCTCAAAAATTCCTCGGCCTGGGAACAAAAGTTGGGGGTGATGCTCAAGGTGTATTTAAGTCTATCTCTAACCTTCTTGGGAACTTTGGTGTTAACACAGGGGGCTTAAATAAAGCTAGTGATACTATATCCAAGGTTTTGGGTACTCTTAATAGCGTCCAAGGCTTTATCAATAAAGCTATGGGTATCTTTAACCCTCAAATAGAACCACGAGCACTACGCGCCTAACGTTTAGCGCAAATTTTTAAGAATTGACTTTTGATCTTCACAAGGCAACTGTTATTAGATACGGTTGCCTTGTTTCATTTTATAGACAACTTCCTAGATAAATAAAACTCTTGTAAGTAATAATCCAAGCTAGTTTCTCTAGAGGAATATTTAAGTTATGACGGACTCATTCTTAAAAGTTAATACTGAAGAAGAACTTGTTGAGCTAATAGAAAGAACTGCTGCGGGCGAAATATCAATCCAACAGTTTTTTGAAATGACTCAAGAAGATATGGATCATATGGCACTGCTTGCCAATGCCCTCTATGAGGAAGAAC